>NZ_JAOQJJ010000011.1:0-98658 GCF_025567135.1 Bacteroides cellulolyticus | reverse complement strand
ATCTTTCTTTTGTCAAAATACTCGGTTTTATATCAATTTTAGTATAAACCTGTCCTACTTTATGTGTAGGACGCTTAATATTTACGTATGAAAAACAGAATATCCACCAGCCAATATCCCTATAATTACAAAAGCAAACCCAAAATGGATACTAAAAAAATGCCGGTACATACATTATAGCAGTACCGGCAAATACCCAATATTTAAATTAATGAATAATACCAAGCTTTGATGATGATACAAAGTCTATTATCATATCAATATACTCGCTACCAGGAACTTGTTCCTTTATTCTGATCAAGGCATCGTGCTGTGATGTGTTTGCCTTATAAAGAATTCTGTAAGCCTGCGCAATGTGCTTGATCTGTGTTTCAGGAAATCCTTCATGCTCCAACACATGAGTATTGATGCTATAGAATGATATTGGCTCATGAGCCGCAACTATAAATGGAGGTATATCTTTTGTAAAACGACAACCGCCCTGAACTATCGAATAACTGCCCAGACGGGTATTTCCCTGCATCAGGACATTAGAAGTAAGTATTGCACGGTCGAAAATCTTACAGTTACCAGATACTTGCGAACCGTTTCCTATAATACATTCGTTGCCAATCTCTACATCATGCGAAATACGTACTCCCTGCATGATGAAATTACCGTCACCCACTATTGTATCATGAGTAGAATGGGTACCCCGTGTAATGACAGCATTTTCACGAATCACATTATTATCACCTATTCTTACCAATGTTTCTTCACCAGTATAACAAAAATCCTGCGGTACGGCAGCTATCACCGCTCCTTGATATACGGTATTTCCATTACCCATACGTGTTCCACTCATAAGACTGGCGTATGGCATTATCACATTGTTATCGCCTATCTCGACATTTTTGTCGATATAGGCAAACGGATGCACTGTTACATTGTTGCCCAACTTTGCAGAAGGATCAACATAAGCTAAAGGACTAATCATGTGTTTATCTGTTTTTAAGGTTAATTATTCACGTCCGCCACCAAGTGCGCTATACAGGTTTATAACAGCCTGAATACGCTGGAAATTATCAGAAACTTCTGTCAATTCCGCACTCAACAGGTTCTGCTGTGCTGTAAGAATTTCAAGATATGTAGCCTCAGCACTCTGGAACAAAGCTTTTGTATAAGTCACGGCTTTTTCAAGTTGCTCTACTCTACCACGATCTTCTATCAGCTTCTTGTCAACTGTCTCATACAGACACAAGGCATTGCTGACTTCCTGACCTGCTTCAAGAATAGTCTGCTGATAGTTCATGCGGGCTATCTCCTCTTCCGCTTTCGAAACTTTCAGGTTTGCCACCAGTTTGCCGTGATTGAATATAGGCTGTGTCAAAGAAGCCAAAGCCTGGAACATAAACTGTCCCGGATTGGAAACCTGAACACCTGAACCGTTTGTCCATCCTGCATTACCACCAATAGTTATGCTAGGATAGAAGGCCGAACGAGCCTGATTTGTCGTATAATATGCACTTGCAAGTGTCATTTCTGCAATCTTCACATCAGGACGGTTTTCCAACAGCTGCAATGGTACTCCGGCTGTCAATTCTTCAGGCATAACCTGATCGGCAAGTTTGCCTCTTTCTATTGCCTGCGGAGCTTTTGCAAGAAGTACAGCCAATGAATTTTCAGTCTCACGAACCTGACGTTTCAAGTCAAGCAATGAAGCCTCAACCTGATGACTGGCAGCACGCATCTGTGTGACTGCTGCCTCATTTACATATCCGGCCAATTTCATAGCTTCCATTGCTCGTACATTCTCTTTGTAGATAGCAGCCGTTTCTGTAGTGATTTCCACCTGACGGTCAAGCATCAACAATGTATAATATACGTTTGCAATGCCACAAATAATCTGAGAACGAACAGCCTGCTGGGCGTACTGACTCTGCAAATATACAGCCTGCTGTCCACGTTTAGCATTAAGTATCTTACCGAAAAGGTCTATTTCCCAGCTTGCAGCTACAGGCAACTGGTAAGCCTTTACCATATCTCCACCTCCAATGGTAGTCATTGTACCCTGAGGAGCAAGATTAATTGAAGGCAGGTAAGACAAACGTGCAGAAGTAAGCATTACTTTAGCTTCCTTCACACGAAGCACAGCTGCCTGCATATCAACATTGTTTTGAAGTCCTTCTTCAATCAATGCCTGAAGTTTTGCATCCTTAAACACTTCCTTCCAAGGTAAGTTACCCATATTTGTAGTGTCTGATACCAACGTATCATTAGCCGCAACAGGATCTCTATAAATACCGGAAGCATCAATAGTGTCAGGACGGTCGTAAGCTTTATAAATGTGGCAACTGCTCAAAGCAGCAGCTGCACACATTGTCAATATGATTTGTTTCTTCATTATAGTCTTAATTATTTAGTATGAGAATATTGTTCAATTTCAGCTTCCACTTCGCTTTCATCCAAGCTATCCCATTCGATAGGCTTGAATTTCTCCTGAAGCCACTGGAATATTACGAACAATACCGGAACAATGAATATCTGGAATATCATACCTACCAACATACCACCAATGGCTGAAGCACCAAGTGTACGGTTACCATGTGCACCTACACCCACTGCAAGCATCAACGGAATAAGTCCGACAATCATTGCAAGTGATGTCATAAGGATAGGACGCAGACGGGCAGAAGCACCAAGCACAGCCGCCCATGCAATACCCATACCCTGCTTACGGCGGTCGAGGGCGAACTCAACGATAAGGATTGCATTCTTAGCCAACAATCCCATAAGCATGATAAGAGCAATCTGCATATAGATGTCGTTTGACATTGTACCAATTATCATCTTTAATGCAGGTATGCTACCCAAAGCACTGAAACCGTTTACGAACAAGAAGCTTCCCAACAAACCGGCAGGAACCGAAAGCAATACGGCCAACGGCAATATATAACTTTCGTATTGGGCACTCAACAGCAAATATACAAAGACGAAACACAGAACGAAGATAATGGCAGTTGTACCACCACTGGTTTCGGCTTCCTCACGGGCCATACCTCCAAGTTCGTAACCGAAACCTGTAGGAAGGTTTTCTTTTGCAACCTCGGCAATAGCCTGAAGTGCCTGACCTGAAGTATAACCTGATGCAGGTGCAACCATCACCTTAATAGAAGTATAAAGGTTGAAACGGCTGATGACGTCAGGTCCGTATATTTTCTTCAAAGATACAAACTGAGTAATAGGAGCCATCTCGTTTCCGTTACGTATTTTTATACGGTTCAATGATTCCATATTCTTCGTAGCTTCCGGAGATGCCTGTATCATTACACGGTACATCTTACCGAAACTGTTGAAGTTTGATGCATACAAACCTCCGAAATATCCCTGCATGGTAAGCAAAATATCCCTTGGACTTATACCTGCTTTCTTACATGCAGCAGCATCAATATCCATCATGTATTGTGGGAAACTTGGGTTAAATGTAGTCTGTGCAGAGTTGATTTCCGGACGTTGCTTCAATGCGTCCATATAGCTATGTACTACATCATTGAACTTGTTCAGATCACCACCAGTTCTATCAAGCATGTTCAACTCGATATCACTTGAAGCCGAATATCCAGGAATCATAGGCGGTGTAAAGAACAATACCTGTGCATCCTTAATGATTTTTTGTGCACGCATGAACAATGTTCCTACTACTACACTTGAATTTTGCATCAAGGAACGTTCTTCCCAGTCTTTAAGTTTGATAATCACAGAACCGTATGAAGGACCCTGTCCACCGATAAATCCGAAACCGGAAACAATAGTTCTTGAACTTACAGCAGGTTCTGCGGCAATCAGGCTATCAACCTTATCCATGATTTCCATCGCGCGTTCCTGTGATGTACCAGGAGGAAGTGTCACTGCACCCATAATAGTACCTGTATCTTCTGTAGGCACCATTCCTGTAGGAGTAGTGTTCATGAAGAATACCAATAATACTATAGAAACAGCTACAAGTCCCATAGAGAACCATTTCTTATGTATAAAGAATACAACACGCTTCTTATAACTGCTCAACAAAGAATCGTATGCAGCATTGAAGGATGTATGGAAACGGTCTATCATAGACATTTTCTTCTCGCCATGTTCAGCCTTATGAGGTTTCAAGAATAAAGCACACAACGCCGGTGACAGAGTCAACGCATTCAGTGCTGAGAAACCGATTGAAATAGCCATTGTCAAACCGAACTGACGATAGAAAGTACCGGCAGTACCACCCATGAAACTAACAGGAATGAACACTGACATCATGACAAGTGTAATAGACACGATAGCTCCACCAAGTTCACTCATGGCATCAATTGAAGCCTCTCTTGCCGACTTATATCCCTGGTCAAGTTTAGCGTGTACACCTTCAACCACCACTATGGCGTCGTCCACCACTATGGCAATAGCCAACACCATGGCAGAAAGAGTAAGCAAATTGACACTAAATCCGATAAGTTTCAAGACGAAGAATGTTGCAATCAAAGCAACCGGAATTGCAATCGCCGGAATAAGTGTTGAACGCATATCCTGCAAGAACACGTAAACCACGATAAACACAAGCACGAATGCCTCAATCAAAGTCTTGATTACCTCATGAATTGAAGCGTAAAGGAAGTCGTTGGCATTTTGGGCAATATTGATTTTCAATCCTGTAGGGAGTGACTCCTGTGCCTTGGCAAGAACCTCTTCCAAGTCAGAAATAGTCTGTGTAGCATTTGATCCGGCCATCTGGTAAACGATGACAGATACAGCCTTATGTCCGTTAACCCTATTATTAAATGTATAAGCCAGACGGCCAAGCTCTATCTCTGCGATATCACCCAAACGTAAGATTTCACCGTCAGGCAATGCCTTTACAACGATGTTCTCAAATTCCTCTGCTTTCTGCAAACGTCCTTTATACTTAATAGTATATTGGAATGTCTGGTTTCCGCGTTCACCGAACTGTCCCGGTGCAGCTTCGATATTCTGTTCAGCAAGAACAGCAGAGATATCAGAAGGGACAAGTTTATATTGTGCCATGATATCAGGCTTCAACCAAATACGCATAGAGTAGTCCATACCCAACACATTGGCATCACCCACACCGTTTACACGCTTGATTTCAGGCACGATGTTAATGTTGGCATAGTTTTCAATAAACTCTACATTATATTCGTCAGTCTCATCGTAAAGAGAGAAAACCATCAACATTGAGTTCTGGCGCTTCTGTGTTGTAACACCAATCTGTGTAACTTCAGCAGGCAGCAAACCTTGAGCCATTGACACACGGTTCTGTACATTGACAGCCGCCATATCAGGGTCAGTTCCCTGTTTGAAGTAAACACTGATATCAGCAGAACCGGTATTAGTGGCATTTGATTGAATATACATCATGTTTTCAACACCGTTTATCTGTTCCTCCAAAGGAGCGATGACAGAATTCAACACGGCAGAAGCACTGGCACCTGTATAAGTGGCCCTTACGGACACTGTAGGTGGTGCGATATCCGGATACTGAGTAATAGGCAAAGTTGCCAGACCTATAACACCCAAGATAACCATCAAGATAGAAATCACCGTTGACAGTACCGGACGATTAATAAATTTATCTAGTTTCATTCTTTTATTCTTTTTAAAATCTCATTAAATAAGATTGATATATCTGTTTCTGACCAAGATATGCAATTAATTGAAGGCAGTCTGTATATTACCGTCACGCTGGTCCTGCAAATGTTTCTGATACTTTGCTTCCTTTTCAGCAGTTGTAATAGGTACGATCTTCTGTCCGTCAGTCAAGATCTGAACACCTTCAACCACAATCTGGTCACCAGCCTTCAAACCGCCTGTCACGATATAATTCTTTCCATCGCTAAGATTTGAAATCTGAATTTCAGTATGTTTCAAAGTGCTGTCCGGCTGCAATACATAAACAAATTTCTTATCCTGTATTTCCTGTGTTGCATACTGTGGTATCAAAATAATATCCTGCATTTCATAAGGGAATATGATATTTGCAGTTCCACCGCTTCGCAAAATATTTCTACTGTTAGGGAATATCGCACGCATACTTACAGAACCTGTAGTCTGGTCAATAACGCCACTTACAGCATCAATCTTTCCTGCAGCTTCATAAATCGAGCCATCAGCCAATTGAAGTTTTACTTCAGGCATAGCAGCAAGCTGATCCTTCAGTGACTGTTCAGATTTTGTCATTTCCAGCAACTGTTTCTCAGTCATTGAAAAATACACGTACATGTCACCTATTTGTGAAACAGTAGTCAAAGGCTCTTGCACTGAAGGGCTTACCAGACTACCAACCCTGTATGGGAAAGTTCCGATAACGCCATCAGACGGACTTGTAACAGTACAGAAGCCCAAATTCTGTTTTGCTGCAGTATATGCAGCTTCAGCCTGTGAATAGTTGGCTTTTGCTGAAAGCAGATTATTCATAGCTGTCTGATACTCAAAATCACTGATGATTTTTTGTTCGTGAAGCATTTTCTTGTTTTCAAGAGTTGAAGTCACAGTTTCAAGGCTAGCCTTAGCAGCTTCCACACCGGCCTTGGCCTGATCGTATGCAGCCTTATACTGTGTAGGATCTATTTGGAATAATGCCTGTCCACGTTTGACTGTAGCACCCTCGTCAACACACAGTTTTACGATAAAGCCTGAAACCTGTGGACGGATTTCAATATCCTGAAGACCCTTTATTGTGGCAGGATAAGTTTTTGTCTGATGACTTGAAGTATAAGCCGTTGTCATAACAGCAAATTCATTGTCACCCATCTTCATACCACCCTGGCCACCGCCACAAGCAGTAAGAACAGAAACACCCAACATAGCTATGGCAATACGGCCATTGCTAAAATTCAATTTACTTTTCACGCTCATTTTCATATAAAATTATTATATATTTTTTTTCAAATACCTTAGTTCGCCAACTATTTTCATAAAAACACACGTGCAAAGATATAAAATTCGGACCATCTAAAATTAACAATTAACTAAGAATAACCAATAAATCTGACGATATTAAAATTGTACTAGTGAATATGATTATTAGACAAAAAAAGAAGAGTTTATGAAGAAACAATTTCAGAAAAAGAAAAAACAATTTAGAGATTTTAATTACAAATGAAGCTTATATTAGATTTTTATTCATACATTTGTGCATCTTAATAAACAAATAACAACAAAATGTAATAACTTATGGTAAAGATAACAAAAGAAGCCGCCCTGCTTTATCACTCACAGGGCAAACCGGGAAAAATAGAGGTTATTCCCACCAAACCATACCAGACACAACGCGACTTATCGCTGGCATACTCACCTGGAGTAGCAGAACCATGTCTGGAAATCCAGAAAAATCAGGAAACAGCATACGACTATACAGCCAAAGGTAACCTGGTAGCAGTTATCTCAAACGGAACAGCCGTATTGGGATTAGGCGATATAGGTGCCATGAGCGGAAAGCCAGTTATGGAAGGTAAAGGACTTCTGTTCAAGATATACGCAGGAATCGATGTATTCGACATTGAAGTAAACGAAAAGGATCCTGAAAAATTCATCGAGGCCGTTAAAGCAATAGCACCAACTTTCGGAGGAATCAACCTTGAAGACATCAAAGCTCCTGAATGTTTTGAAATCGAAAACAGACTTAAAGCAGAGCTTGACATTCCGGTAATGCACGACGACCAGCACGGAACAGCCATCATCTCAAGTGCAGGACTTCTGAATGCCCTCGAAGTTGCCGGAAAGAAAATTGAAGACGTCAAGATTGTAGTTAACGGTGCAGGTGCATCAGCTACATCATGTACAAAACTATATATAGCACTTGGAGCACGCAAGGAAAATATCCTTATGCTCGACAGTAAAGGAGTAATCACAAGCGACCGTCCTAACCTGACAGAAAGCAAAAAATTCTTTGCTACAGACCGTCGTGATGTACACACTCTGGAAGAAGCCATCAAGGGAGCAGACGTATTCCTCGGTCTTTCAAAAGGAAACGTCCTCACACAAGACATGGTACGAAGCATGGCACCAAGCCCTATAGTATTCGCACTTGCCAACCCTACTCCTGAAATTTCATATGAAGACGCCATGAGCGCACGCCCTGACGTTTTGATGTCAACAGGACGTTCGGACTATCCTAACCAGATCAATAATGTAATCGGTTTCCCTTACATATTCCGTGGAGCATTGGATACACGTGCCAAAGCCATAAACGAAGAAATGAAACTGGCTGCCGTACATGCCATAGCTGATTTGGCGAAGAAACCTGTTCCAGACGTTGTAAACGAAGCATATCACGTAAACAACCTTTCTTTCGGACCAGACTATTTCATCCCGAAACCAGTCGATCCACGACTCATCACAGAAGTATCAATGGCAGTAGCCAAAGCTGCAATGGATTCAGGTGTCGCACGTAAAGAGATAACTGACTGGAATGAATACAAGAACCACCTTCTTGAACTCATGGGTCAGGAAAACAAACTTACACGCAAGCTTTATGAAACAGCACGCAGCTGTCCTCAGAGAGTTGTATTTGCCGAAGGTATCCACCCTAACATGCTTAGAGCCGCAGTAGAAGCCAAATCAGAAGGCATCTGTAACCCTATCCTTTTAGGAAACACTGAAAGAATACAGAAACTTGCCAAAGAGCTTGACCTCAGCCTTGAAGGTATAGAAATCATCAACCTCCGCCACGACAGCGAAGCTGAAAGAAGAGAAAGATACGCACGCATACTTTGCGAAAAACGCGCACGCGAGGGAGCCAACTTTGCAGAAGCAAACGATAAGATGTTCGAACGCAACTATTTCGGTATGATGATGGTCGAGACAGGCGAAGCAGACGCATTCATCACAGGTCTTTACACCAAATACAGCAACACTATCAAGGTTGCCAAGGAAGTAATCGGAATACAGGAAGGATACAAACACTTCGGAACTATGCACATCCTTAACTCAAAGAAGGGTACATACTTCATTGCAGATACACTTATAAACCGTCATCCGGACACAGATACACTGATAGATATAGCACGTCTGTCTGCCAAGTCAGTACGTTTCTTCAACCATGAACCAGTTATGGCAATGCTTTCATACTCCAACTTCGGTTCCGATCAGGAAGGAAGTCCGGCAAAAGTACACGAAGCTGTAGCCTACATGCACAAGAACTATCCTGAATTGGCAATCGATGGTGAAATGCAAGTAAAATTCGCTCTTAATGACGAATTGCGCGATGAAAAATATCCGTTCACAAAACTGTTAGGCAAGCAGGTCAATACACTGGTATTCCCTAACCTAAGCTCAGCGAACTCAACTTACCAGCTCATACAGAACATGAGTGAAACAGAAGTCATAGGCCCTATCCAGATGGGATTGAACAAACCTATCCACTTCACCGACATCGAAAGTTCAGTGCGCGATATAGTGAACATCACAGCTATAGCATGTATTGACGCCATAGTTGACAAAAAGAAAAAAGGATGTTAATCATAATATGACGAAGCATTAATTTGACGAGTTGACAAGGTTTCCGTTCCAAAGAAAAGACCTTGCCAACTCGTTTTATTATATACTCACTTTATTAAAGAAACCTGCTATGCGAAAGCCACTTACGAATACACAATGCGTCCTGCTCACACTATTTTGGGCAGCACTCTGTTTTGTAGTCATAACATCATCACCACGAATAGACGGACCGCTAATTGTAACTTTAATCATATCAGGAGCCTTGGTTTTCATACCGATAGGTAAGTCTATCAACAGCCGAAAGAAATAAGCATTTCAACACATTTTATGCAATAAAAGTATAAAAAAGATATTTTTCTTATTTTTTTTAATCAAAATGTTGCATAAACCAATTCTTTGATATATTTTTGCATCATCTACTAGAGAGATAAAAAACAACAAATAGTAACAACCAATTAATTTTAAGGTAAAGATTATGAATGCAGCTAAAGTTTTGGAGGATCTTAAGAGAAGATTTCCTAATGAACCTGAATACCATCAGGCAGTAGAAGAAGTTTTGGGAACAATCGAAGAAGAATACAACAAACACCCTGAATTCGACAAAGTAAACCTCATCGAACGTCTTTGTATTCCAGACAGAGTATATCAGTTCCGCGTAACATGGATGGACGATAAAGGCAACATCCAGACTAACATGGGTTATCGTGTTCAGCACAACAACGTTATCGGCCCTTACAAAGGCGGTATCCGTTTCCACTCTTCAGTAAATCTGTCAATCCTTAAGTTCCTTGCTTTCGAGCAGACATTCAAGAACTCACTTACTACACTTCCTATGGGTGGTGGTAAAGGTGGTTCAGACTTCTCTCCACGTGGAAAGTCAAACGCCGAAGTAATGCGTTTCTGCCAGGCATTCATGTTGGAATTATGGCGTCACATCGGTCCTGAAACAGACGTTCCTGCAGGTGATATAGGTGTAGGTGGTCGTGAAGTAGGCTACATGTTCGGTATGTACAAAAAATTGGCTCACGAATTCACTGGCGTACTTACAGGTAAAGGCCGCGAATTCGGTGGTTCGCTTATCCGTCCTGAAGCTACCGGTTACGGAAACATCTACTTCTTACAGGAAATGTTGAAGACACGCAATATTGACATTGCAGGCAAAACATGCCTTGTATCAGGTTCAGGAAACGTAGCACAATATACAGTTGAAAAACTTATCCAGTTGGGTGCTAAAGTCGTTACAATGTCCGATTCAGACGGTTACATCTACGATCCGGACGGTATCGACCGCGAAAAGCTCGACTACATCATGGAACTCAAGAACTTGTATCGTGGCCGTATCCGCGAATACGCAGAGAAATACGGATGTAAATACGTTGCAGGTGCACGTCCATGGAATGAAAAAGCTGACATCGCTCTTCCATCAGCTACTCAGAACGAAATCAACGGTGATGATGCCAAAGCTCTTATCGCAAACGGTGTATTCGCTGTATCAGAAGGTGCAAACATGCCTTCTACTCCAGAAGCAATCCGCGTATTCCAGGAAGCTAAGATTCTTTACGCTCCGGGTAAAGCAGCCAATGCAGGTGGTGTATCTGTATCAGGTCTTGAAATGACTCAGAACTCTATCAAGTTGAGCTGGAGTGCAGAAGAAGTTGACGAAAAGCTGAGAAGCATCATGAAGAACATCCACGAAGCTTGCGTACAGTACGGTACAGAACCAGACGGATATATCAACTACGTGAAGGGTGCTAACGTAGCCGGCTTCATGAAGGTTGCTAAAGCAATGATGGCTCAGGGTATTGTTTAATACCATGATATAAGAGTAGAAATAAAGTTTAAATATAAATTAGACCGTCTCATATCGAAAGATGTTGAGACGGTCTAATTTTTTATATATTCTCCATGTTAAACATTACAGAATAATTATCTATTAAAGTTGTAGTTTAATTGGTTTCCACTCACACATCCCCGTCTATAGTAGATATAAGAAACAAAAAAAGCAGGAATATTATTTCCTGCTTTTTTAATAATCCAATAAAGAGATATTATTCATAATCATATTCCAATGTAATGTCATCCAGCCACATCTTGCTGCTCGTACTACCCTGGAAAAAGTCTCCATAATAGCTGGCTGATGCCACTATCACGATTCTTGTCGTTACTCTATCTGTAGCTTTATAGTCTAGCTCTATTTCAAAAGGAATCAAGCCATCACCTTGCGTACTTTCATTTAAGATCATCTCACCATAAGCAAACACGTTAGATGCATTTTTATCAAACAGCTGACGATCCTTTTCTTTTGTTTTAATGATACAAGACCATTTGCTTCCATCATCATACGCTACTCCATCTCCATCAGTCAAAGCTACATAAACAGTACCTATATCATTCTGTCCATTGGCAATTTTATCACCTCCTTTATCTACTACACCACAGTTATATTTTATATAACCTTTCAATTTTGTTGGTCTTGAAATGAAAGGACGGCCAAAACCTAATATACCATCGGTACCTTCGGTCTTAAGATATTTTCCGGCAAAGACATTTCCTGCGGCGAATTTACCTATACTTCCTATTCCAACGAACTGAGAAGATAATAAAAGAGACTGATTCCCAGTATGTTTATAATCTGTATCAACTGTCGTTACATTCTTACCCATAGTTGAAGAACCTTTATTTCCGGTATCCCACCACATTTCCTGCCCTTCAGCATATAAATATAACGGACTTGTCCCAGAAGTATATTCAAAGCTATAATTCTCAGGCTGAAGTTCAGAACCTGTTGTAAACGTAACTTCTTCACTATATTCATCTCCAGAGAAAACACGACAAACATAAGTAGTATTTGCCTGCAAATGAACAACACGTGCAATAAACTTTCCTCCGTCGTGAGTCAACTCAGAATCTTCAACTTTAATCCAATCAGTATCTCCTTCCTTCTTGTACTCACATCCATTATTTTCTCCTTCTCTTCCAAATCCATCAATCCAAGCAACTTTGGTCCAAGCATCTACTCTATTAATTCCTACTTTTACATCTGTCAAATTAACATATAATGTCCATTCCTCATCTATGAAATCACTATATGCTACCCTCACCTTAGTCATGGCAAAGGCTCCTTTCTTTTCCCATTCAAGCGTAGGGATACCAGATGCTCCATTATACGTAGAACCCTCCGGGCCTAATTTCAAATCTGTAACTTCAATATTTCCCAATCCTTTCTCTTTGGGGATATTAACAGAAGCTTCACGTAATTCCTGATAAAAAATAGCACTACCTATCTGTCCGGCGACATTAAAGACACGTGATATATTCTGATTAGCCTCAATTGTCCATGTATAATCCTGATACAATGATAATGTAACATCATAAGGCGTTGTAAAATCAATAACAGAATCCTTAGCAATAGTCGCTGTTGCTCCTTCTGTAATTTCAAATGTATTTACCTTAACCTTCGCTTTATTTACAGTTTCTTCCAGCTCCACCGTCACTTTTCGTTCTTCATTAGAGATTATAGCATCTCCAACTTGTCCTTCTACTGTCATTCCAGTAATATAAAGTTTTACAGTAGGATAAGGCAAATCGTTCTTAATACAAGCAGGCAACAAACAAAGAATCAAAAGCAGTGCCAGCCTAACAGTTATATCTTTTATCATATTATTCTCCATCAGATACACACAGTTATACCAATGTTTATATTAAACAAATTAATTTTAAAGTTAGCTCCACTATTAGTTCGTTTACCTACCTCTCCAGAACTTTTCTTTTGTTTCTCCCAATTATATGTAAAACCAGCTACACCAAAAGAAACCTCTGCCCCGACATTTGGCATGATGAATATGGCAATTCCTGGATTAATACCTATATTCAATTGATTTATCGAGGTATCAGTATATTTTAAAGTTTCACCGCTTCCTTGTGAAAAACGAGTAGAACCCATACTATACCCTAATGTAGTCTCATTGAAAAGCCCAAACAGCCCCTTTGGATCAAGTCCTACATAAGAGCGATGAAAAAGACTAAATGAATATGCATCATCCGAATATTTAATATCCTTCAAAGAAATATCAAAATCTTCTACATTCAATGAAAAATTATTTATTCCTCCTGAAATACGCGAATATCCAAGTCTTAAACCTACAACTGTATTATCTTTTATTGAATAACCGACAAAAGGTTTTATAGATAAAGTACGCAGGTTTACATCAATATCCTTTAGGAGAGAAAACAAAAGTCTGCTGTTATCTGTCTCATAATTAAAAATAGAAACAGTTACACCACCAATCCATTTATGCTTCGGAATAAAACGATAATTAGTAATTCCACGATCATAACGTCCAACTGGTTTTGTATATATTATTTTCGATGAATCTACAGGCATTTCTGCTACCGATACAGGAACATACACAGTATCATGTACTACCACGTTTCTATATATCACAACAGTTGAATCCAAATCAAAAGAAACAGAATCCACTTCATGAGCTCTGATTTGTAAGCACCCTAAAAGTGAAAACAAACCCGCTATTATATATAACAATTTCACTTTCATATTACTTACAAATAAAATGCAATTCCCAAACCTATTGAGAACAAATTAATTTTAAAATTAGCTGTTGTAGATGACACTGTTCCAGTCTCAACCTGATTCGTAACTTGTTTAGTTTTACCTAAGTTTACACCTAGTACACCTATACTAACTTCTACAGCAGTATAATTGTTTATAAAAGCAACCATTCCCGGTGTAACCCCAAAAGACAAATCGGTAGATTCAGAATAAGTACCTGTTAATGCTTCTCCTCTTCCATTTGCGACTTTAGATTGACTTCCACCTATTTCAAGCTGAGTTTCACTAAAAATAGCAAAACGTTTACTTTCACCTAATGGAATATAATTACGGAAAATAGCCATTGCAGAATATGAATGTTTCAGCTGATATATATTGTTTACATCAAACTGATTCTCATCGTCTAGATTAAGTTGTGTCTCGTCCATACGGACTAAAGTTCTTCCATATTTAAAACGCCCTCCAATAGCCATATTATCTTTTAAGGCATAAGCAAACATTGGACTTACCTTAAACGTATAACCGTCAGCATTAATGTTCTCAAAAATCAAAAGATCATAATTATTTTCCGTATGTTCTGAATACGAAACAGAGCTTCCAGTAATCCATTGTCCTTTAGGCACAAAGACTTTGGGAGGAAGTTTCTTTTGATAAGAATCTTGCGCATACCCCACCATAGCAGTACACGCAAGATATAATATAAATAACAGTTTCTTCACAAATTTATCTAAGTTATTACTTATTCATAAATCAATTCCATATCATCAAGCCACATTTTACTTGTAGAACTTCCCTGATAATAATCACCATAACGGCTAGCAGCTGCTACAATAATAATAGACTTTGGTTTTCTATCATAGCCACCATAGTCCTCATAATTCAAAGGAATAGTTATTTCTTTCATACTGGTTTCAGTTTCAGCGCCGAAGTTCTCAGTAAAAATATGTTCTCCGTATGCTATAGTACCACTGTCATTCGGATCAAATAATGTAGGACCTTTTGTACGTACCACAACAGGCCATTCTGCACCATATTGGCTATCACTAGACTTCCATTCTCCAACTGCTACATAAATAATACCATTATCCGTAGAACCTTCCTCCAGATATCCAGGAAAATCAACAGGACCAGGCATATAACGTACCCACACTTTCAAAGCTTTAGGACGGCTTGTGCATGGACGTCCCCAACCCAGAATACCTTTTGTCAAATCTTCCGTTCCTAAAAATTTACCAGAGAAAAGGTTTCCTGCAGCAAAAGTATTCATTACATTATCTGATGCTAATTTCACAGAATATTCTCCACTATTTTTTATTGAAGAATCCTGAGTGGTTATATTTCTACCTGCAGTAGCAGAACCAGTATTTCCTGTATCCCACCACATTTCAGAATCTTCTTTATAGAAGAACAAACAATCTTTACTTCCCAACAATGTAGAAACTTTTAATACCTGAGTATATTCAAAACTTGCATTATCAGGTTGGAAAGCTGTTTCCGTAGTAAATTCACAAGTAACAGCCGATGCCTGTTCACCATCCATAGCCTGATACTCATATGTAGTACCAGGTGTCAAACCTGTAATTTCCTTACTAAATGAATTCTCAACCAAATCAGCTTCAACAATACTCCATTCAGCTGTATTCTTTGCTCTATAGCGGAATTTAGGAGTAGAAGCCAACGTACCGGTAACTGTTCCATGCAGTGTAGCTTTTGATGTCCATACTTCATACGGAATTGTTTCTCCAGTCACGACTGTAGCATTTGAGGCAATAATATTCCATATAACCACACGATTCTTTCCATTTGCATCAGTAGCTTCAATTGTAGTAGTCACACTCCCCTCGCTAGCTGTCATTTCTGCTATCAGTTTTTTAGCAAACAAGAATGTCCAAACATCTCCATTCAAAGATACCTTCGAATCAGTAACAGAAATTCCAAAATTCTTCATGTTTTCCTCATTACCTTCAAGCTTTAACATATCAAACTGGTTAGCGATACATCCCCATTCAGTAAAACGTTCGTTTCTAATAATCAAAGAGCTCAAAGATGATGATGTTGAAACCTGAAAATAAAAATCTTGTTGCGCATTTATCTCCAAATATACAGGCTGTTCAAGATTATAAACAGTTTCTTCTCCATCTTTACATACAATCACCGGTCGTTGTTTAAAAACAATGACATGTTCTTCTTCCTCCAAAGAAGTTTCATCCACCTTTATCTGTATAGAGGCACCACCCGTAGGATCCTGACTAACAGATGTATAACTATACTTCAAATTATAAAGTGTAGATGCTTTTAAATCGGATAATTCCATAGACTTTTCATATGGTTCTCCTGTCAATGTAGTTGCTTTAAATTTACAAGTCAACTTTCTGTTATCTTCAGGCAGACTGAAATATCCTTTAGCCTCTGGATTTGCTGATGAATAAACGAGTTCACCAGTAGCAGATGTAATAGTCACCTGACAATCCCCATCAAAAACTTCTTTAAGTGATTCATCCCAAGTTATAGCTATTACAGTATTTGCAATGCCACAATTTACTTCTACAGTACTGATTTCACCTTTTACAATTGAGAAATCCTTCTTCCCTTCGAAAAAACGTTTTTCAAATGAAGCTGCTAAAGAATCACCAGCTGTTACACGTACAGAATAATCACCACTCAATAAGGCTATTTCCGAAGGTACATTTTCCAAACCCTGGTATTTACGAAGCAATGCTTTTTCATTATAAATACGAATTTTGCAATTCTGTTCCAATATACTTTGGTCTTCACCAGATAATGTTCTGGAAACGACTTCCACTTTATCAGAGACTCCTACAGAAAGCTTCAAACTTCCCTCTGTTTCTGACAATACTACATCATTCTTACAAGAAGAAAGAGTAAATATTATACAACATAAAACAGATATAAATGATTTTATCTTTTTCATTTTACCACTCTTAACTTTAAAACTTTTGTTTCTTCCAAATCATTCTGATCTACTACACGAATCACAAAATTGTGATTACCTTCGAAACTAACTAATAGTCCTGTAAATGTAGAAATATCAAAAGTTGTATGCTTTTGACCTATTACATTTGCTCCTGTTGGAAATCCCAAGCCATTCAAACCTTCTTCCAAATCACCTGGATATGCCAAGTCAAAACTGTTCATCAAACCTACCTCTGTTACATCCAATGTCTCAGATTGAATTTCAACATAAAGATGTGCAATACCATTTTCAGCATTAATCTCTACTTTTAATGTTGAAGCTCCTTTTATGTCCAACACATCATTTTCTATATCAAAAGGATTTCCATTAAAATCAGATCCTATAATTGACGGAACATTCTGTTCTCCTCCTCCTTCACCAGGATCCTCACCACCTTCAGTAGGGAAATCATCAATACCAGGTTCTTCCCCAGGATTAGTTCCTACTACTTCATCAGACTCATTCATCGATGAATCTACATTGATAGCTACATTTAAAGTTCCATCACCCATTGAGCCATCACTAACAGGATCAAACTCATATTTTATAATGTTATGTACACCAACTCTTACTTGATCAATTCGTTTGCTATAATCTATTGTTTCTCCATCAATAGTACCTTTTAGAGTAACATTCAATGCTGCAGTCTCACCTTCCGGTGCAATAAGATATGCTTTACGTGTTTCTGCATAAGGTATATCCAAAGAATTTTCTCCGACAGAAATTGTAGTCACAACATCATTCCCCATCTTATCCTGAAACTCTTCATCATATACCACAGAGAATAGCATATTTGCCAGTTTGCAAGTAATAGCAGGTACATCTACCAACTCATTTTCTTTTATTTCACATGTAGCTGTTCCTTTATAAAAAGGAGCATCAAATCCATTTGATGGAGCTTCAGCAGATAATACTTCTATAGAATATGTTCCTACTGTCAATGACACAACCTCAGGCATTTCACTATACTTCCATTGCTCTACTTTTTGAGATTTAGAATCATAAATTGCAACCAAGAAATTACTTACATCTACAGTTTCATCTGCTCTAGAACCTACATATACAGTCTCTATATCTAAATCAACATCTGTTTTCAGAGAGGACAAATTCAAATTTCCTTTTGCTTCAGAGACATTCTCATCCATTGCTTCACTATGGCAAGCGCTGAAAACCAGCACACCGGCAAGCAGAGTAAAACAGATTAAAAATATTTTTTTCATATTATGTCAATATTTATTTATTCATAAATTAATTTCACATCATCCACAGTTAGAATACTTCCGATATGACGAGAATCACAATATCCCCACCATGCAATTTCACTTCCACCTATAGCTAATGTTTGAGGAGATTCTGCTGTAGAAGAAATAAATACAATGGTTATTTTTGTTGCCCTCTTTGTTAAATCTGTGTATGTAATTACAACATTGTTATCAGGATTTGTGAATGTAGGGGTTGCTGTATTTATTAAATACTCACCAGTTCCTATTTCAGTATCTCCATTATATACTTTTATATAAGCTTTAGCTGTTTCCGAAGCATATGGATAAAACTTATACGCAAATGTAAAACCATAAGGTCTACTATTAAAAGAATGCCCTAAATTCATACCGCTATTAATATCATACGTACCAATAAACAAATATCCAGCACTCCTTGTCTTACAACCATTTTGAGCACTACTTTGACTTGTCCAGTTATTCTTTCCCCAGCCTACAGTTGCAATCTCCATAGCTGTATTCCCTGAATTCGGTTTATCTAGCATTTCTTCAGTTATTTCAGCAATTCCAAAATCAGAAGCATTACCATATTGTTTAATATGCCAACTCGCAGTATGAGTTTCTGTAGCATTAGTAGGTATAACTCCGGCATAAGCCGCATAATACCATGAATAATCCCCCTTAGCTTGGGTTGTCAAAGCATTAGTTGTACTCCACCATTTATCAGCCTCAGAAGATATATATGGATAAAAAGAGTATATAGAAGTTCTACAAGTAGATGCATTTGCAAACCCAAACTTTTCCCACACTTTCTCTGAATACCAATCTTCAAATCCAGAATTTCCAACCTGAGCCTTTACTTCAGTTACAATATTTAACTCATTAGAAAAAGAAACAACTTCTCCACCACGTTTATACGCAGCACGCAATGTATATGAGACACCAGCATTTTCTGTTGCTCCTTCTCCCATACCTGTCAACAAGAACAATCCGGTATTAGAATCATACGACTGATTAGGCCATACTTTCCATTCTTCACCATCTTTATATTGTATTTCTACAGTAGAGGAAGATATTGTACGTGATGAACGCGCTTTGGCAGATGCAGTTACTTGCAAGTAAGCTTTTGTAGCCCATACATCCGCATCTCCATTCTTTAAAGACAAAGCAAGATCAGGATCTTCTACTTTAAACACATCTTCTATAGTTTTGACTCCATATTTAGCCTTGAACTTGACACCGTTCTCTGTATCAATCAAAGAGTTAGGATAAGTAAACGTAACAGTAAATTTATTAGCTTCCGCCCCAGATTGTATATTTACATTCTCCGCAGTAAACTCCTGATATACACCTAATCCCCAATAATAGAATTTAACCAAAGAAGGATCCCCCTCCAAAGTCAATTCAGCCGTCATATTGGTACTTCCATAAGGAACATATTCTGGCAAAGCAACAGCAAAACCATTATTACGAGTAGTAACACTCAACACCAAATCCTCTGACACCTTTGATATTATATCCGTAGCGCGAAGAGTAAATGTATGAATATCATTCTCTTCTGACATGCAATACAGATTAGGAATCACGTTCTTAAAATTAACCAATGCTATTTTATCGTGATTAGAACCCATACCTTTTGTTTCCAATCCTAATTCCGATAATTTCTGCGACTGTTCAGCCGTAAGATTCATCAAATCTACATTTTCAGGCCATCCTTCTTTTTTCAAAGACTCGGAAACAGTAATCAACTCACACTTCGCCAATCCTGATGGAGCATTAAGATATGCTTCTAGTCTATCAGAAACATTTCCACCTTCCACAATCTCAAATGACTCACCAGAATTAAATCCATAAGCAGTAAACGCTGGTGCAGGTGCATTCAAATTTTCATCCGAAATATTAATCTCTACATTCTGTTCAGAAGAAAGATCATCATTGAAAATAATTTTCAAAGAAGCCGAAGAAGCATCGACATCCATTGTCAAATGATAATCATGTTTTACTTCAGCATTAAAATTCTTAGGATTAAGAGTTATAGCTTGTGAAATTCCTGGTCGTGCGACAACCAAATAAAGTTCCAAATCGCCAGGTACAAAATAAGCCCCACGAGTCTCATCTGAAGCATATGTCACTTTATTACCTCTTGAAGAATTTATATATGCACTATAAGAAGTAAAATACGATTTAAAATCATCAGAATAAGATACCGAAACTTTCGCTTTGTTAATAGTACACATTACAGACGCTTCTGCAGTTTCATCCTTTACTACTTCTACAGTTGTACTCCCCAAATAACTTAATGCATCAAAACCCTCAGCATTTGCATCTCCATAAGAAGCTGTAACATTATACGAACCAATTTCTACTGATACAGGTTGAAATTTTTCAAAACGGTCCCATGAATTAGCGACTTCCCCATCAACCGACTCTATTTTCAAAGCAAAATCAGATACATCAGGAGAAGCTATTTCTTCACCACCTCTAGATGCATCATTCGACAAACTTTTGTCAGAATTGATATTCACATCAATACGTCCTTGAAACGAATTTTGTGAGTCATCTTTTGAACATGATGACACCATCAAAAGCACGAAGGACAACAATCCATAATAAACTTTTTTCATTTTTCTACCTTTCAAAATAGGAAATTAGAATTATTTCACGCTGCAAAATAACTGCTTTTTAGCATATCCTGCAAGGTCTATTCTTGATATTTTTGTCCTATTCTTAATATAAGCCTTTATTACATCATCCATAATCAGTATAATCTTAATATTTTATAGACTTTTATTAATATATTCATTGGTCTATACTTCAAATTAATTACTTTTGTGCATAAACGTAAACTATACTACAATGGACAATACAATACCTAAATTCGATCTGCCTGAGGACTGGTTGTCGGGTACAGACATAAGTAAAGAACTGCTGGGGATGTACAAAAACTATCCCGTCCGTCTGAAATGTGAAATCATTGCACTATGTATGGATGGAGAGATTGAAGCATCTGTCAACCTGAACCACCTCACTGTAAGGAAAAACGATATAATAACACTGATGCCTGGTTCCATCTTTCAGATTAACGACCTGAAAGGAGACTTGAAAATATATTTCTTAGGTTTCTCGTCAAGATATATAGAAAAAAACGACAAATCGAAAATTCTGCTTGATGCTATCTACTCCACCTTGGGAAAGCCCAAATTATCACTGTCTGACGAGGGTGCCGTGATGACAGAAAAGTATTACAACCTTATGATAGATGTATATGAACACTTCGATGAAAAAATAAGGATGGAAATCGCGGACAATATTTTCACCGACGTACACAAGGGCATCTCATTAATATATAAGAAGAAATCGGTAAAGGATGACATAGCCTCATCAAAAAGCGAACAGCTGTGCAAGGGATTCACACAACTAGTGATGCAGCACTACAACGACAACAGGAATGTGGCATGGTATGCCGAGAAATTGGGGATTACACATGCTCATCTTTGTTCAATAGTAAAACAAGCCACAGGAAAAACTTGTGCGGACATAATATCATCGATGGTGATAATGGACGCAAAATCGCAATTGAAATCTACGCAACAAAGCATTCAGGCAATATCGGATTCTCTGAATTTTGCCAATATGTCGTTCTTCGGAAAGTACTTCAAACGACACGTTGGAATGAGTCCTTTGGAGTACAGAAATAAGGGGTAAAAAAACGAGCGTACGTTTCACTTTAAACGTGCGCCCATTTCACTTTAAACGTGCGTCCGTTTCACCTTAAATGAACGCCCGTTTTTTTTAAACGTATCAAAGCCTTATTTCAAAGCCTGAAACTGCTCTATCAACGAAGTTAGGTTTGCCGTGAAAAGTCTGGCAGAAATAGCCAGTAGAATTATACCGAAGAACTTGCGGATTACATATATTCCGCCCTTTCCAAGGAAACGTTCTATCACGTCAGTCAGCTTCAAAACTATAAATACCCACACCATATTAAGTGTCAGTGCCAATACTATATTAATAGGGGCATATTCGGCACGTAATGAAAGCAGCGTTGTGAACGCTCCGGCTCCTGCCAACAGCGGGAACACCAAAGGAACGAGGGTAGCTTCCTTTATAGGCCCCGTGTTCTTGAATATCTCCACATCCAGAATCATCTCAAGCGACATCATAAAAATAACGAAGGCACCGGCTACGGCAAAGGAAGCAATGTCAACCTGAAAAAGTTTAAGCATCATATCGCCGGCATAAAAGAAACCTATCAGCAGGGCAAAAGCTATCAGCGTAGCCTTCATGGCATTTACAGGCCTACCCTTCTGCTTCAAATCCAAAATGATTGGAATAGAACCAATTATATCTATCACGGCAAACAACACTATGAATGCACTGAGAAACTGCTGAACATCGAACGCCCCCAAAAAAGGAACCGATGCAGGCTGGATAAATAACGTTTTCATTTTGATGATATATTTTTTACATTACAAAAATACATAAAAAATCATTATTCATACACATTAAGGAAAAAAATACTAAAATCAATATACACACTGATGTAGTGATACAAAATAAATTGTTAACTTTGTATGTTAAAATAAAGATTTACGCTCAATAAATTTAACGGATTATGAAGGTTTCGATGTACGATACACTACTGGAGCTGCCACTGTTCCAGGGATTGACTAAAGAAAATATAACCAGCATCATAGAAAAAGTGAAAATGGGATTTCATAAATATGAAGCCAAACAGAACATCGTTTCGCAGGATGACAGATGCAACAGCCTGATTTTCATACTTGAAGGCAAGGTTGCCGTCACAACAAACGATCCGATACACAACTTCAAGATTGTGGAAGAGGTACAGGCTCCATACATAATAGAACCACAGTCACTATTCGGGATGCGCACAAAATATAATGCATCGTACACTGCAACCGGGGATGTAGATACTCTGAACATTGACAAAAGCTACATTCTGACAAATCTGTGCAAATACGAAATTTTCAACCTGAACTATCTGAACATACTGAGCAACAGGGCACAGACTGCGAACAACAAGCTGTGGAACTCGCACATAGGATGTACCAAAGAAAAGCTTATGAACTTCTTCGCGCTGAGATGTGTGATTCCATACGGAAAGAAAACACTGTTCATCACGATGGAAGATCTGGCTTCACTGATAGACGACACAAGAATAAACGTATCCAGAGCCCTGAACGAATTTCAGGAAAAAGGGATACTAACATTGGGAAGAAAGAAAATAACCATAGAGGACTTGGCTAAACTTACCGAGGAGGTGAAGAATTAATTTTCGAGTTGTCAGTTCTTAGTTGTTAGTTTTTAGAAATATCAAAATATATAAATATGACAAATCCATTTTTACAACCATATAACACACCGCACGATACCACTCCTTTCGACAGAATTAAAATTTCGGACTACGAACCTGCCATAAGGGAAGGCATGAGAGTGGAAGACGAAGAGATAAAGGCAATTACCGAAAATACGGAAGAGCCGGACTTCGGAAACACAATATTGGCACTGGAACATTCGGGAAAACTTCTGGACAAGGTAACTACAGTGTTCTTCAATCTGATGAGTGCCGAAACCAACGACGAGCTCGATGCCATAGCGGAAAAACTGATGCCTGAACTGACCGAACACAGCAATAATATCAGTCTGAATCCGGTATTGTTCGAAAAGGTGAAAAAAGTGTATGAAAAGAAAGACAGTCTGGAGCTGACCGCAGAAGAGAACAGATTGCTTGAAAAGACATACGACGGATTTATCAGAAACGGCGCCAACCTGAACGATGATGACAAGGAGACTTTCAGAAAGTTGTCTGCCGAGCTGAGTACGCTTACGCTGAAATTCTCGCAGAACCACCTGAAGGAAACCAATAAATTCGAACTGCACATCACAGACAAGAACGATCTGGAAGGACTGCCTGAAAGCGCTGTGGAAGCTGCCGAACATACAGCAAAAGGTAAAGACAAGGAAGGATGGGTATTCACTCTGCAGGCTCCTAGCTATGTGCCGTTCATGAAATACAGCAACCGCCGTGAACTGAGAAAGCAGATGTATATGGCATACAATACACAGTGTACACACAATGACGAATGGAACAATATCGAAATTGTGAAACAATTGGTAAACAAGCGTATGGAAATTGCTCAACTGCTGGGATTCGAGACATATGCAGACTATGTATTGAAAAAAAGAATGGCAGAAAACAGTGAGAATGTTTACAGACTCCTGAACGACCTGCTGGAAGCATACTCCCCTACCGCACATAAGGAGATAGAAGAGATAGAACAGTTGGCAAAGGAAACCGAAGGAGACGGTTTCACACTTATGCCGTGGGATTTCTCTTTCTATGCCGAGAAGCTGAAAAGCCGCAAATACAGCCTTGACGAAGAGGCGTTGAGACCATACTTCGAACTTGAAAAGGTGAAAGAAGGCGTATTCGGACTTGCCACAAGACTATACGGAATAACATTCCGTGAGAACAAGGATATACCGGTGTATCACCCTGACGTAAAGGCTTTCGAAGTGTTTGATGCCGACGGAAGCTTCCTGGCTGTGCTCTACACCGACTTCCATCCAAGGGAAGGCAAGCGTTCCGGGGCATGGATGACTAGCTACAAGGAGCAGTGGATAGAAGATGACGGAACGAACAGCCGCCCGCATGTTTCGGTTACGATGAATTTCACAAAACCTATAGCCGAAAAGCCTGCCCTGCTCACATTCTCGGAAGTAAACACATTCCTGCATGAATTCGGTCATGCGCTGCACGGAATGTTTGCCAACACACGATTCCAATGTATGAGCGGAACCAACGTGTATTGGGACTTCGTGGAACTTCCATCACAGATTATGGAGAACTTTGCGGTGGAAAAGGAATTCCTGAACACATTTGCCAGACATTATATCACCGGTGAAGCTATTCCAGAGAGCCTCATCAAGAGTATCATAGATTCGCAGAATTTCAACGTGGCATATGCATGTCTGCGACAGTTGAGTTTCGGATTTCTGGATATGGCATGGTACACAAGAAAAGAAGCATTCGACGGCGACGTGAAGGAATATGAAAAGAAGGCATGGGAAAAAACACAGCTTCTTCCGCAGGTAGATGACACATGTATGAGTGTACAGTTCGGACACATCATGTCCGGAGGATATTCTGCCGGGTACTATAGCTACAAATGGGCTGAAGTGCTTGATGCGGACGCATTCTCAGTATTCAAGGAAAAAGGTATATTCAACCGCGAAGTCGCACAGTCTTTCAGAGACAATATACTGTCGAAAGGCGGAACAGAGCATCCTATGACACTGTACAAACGTTTCCGCGGACAGGAACCGGGTATTGAGGCTTTACTTAGAAGAAATGGAATAAAATAAGAGAGTAAAGTTAATTTCAAATACGTCACCCCAAGTAAAAAATGACATCACCCCCAGAACAGACAATATTCACCCCCAGTCATCAATATCTTCACCCCAAGTTACACCACAAGAAAAAGTATTTGATTTCTGTAACACCCCAAGAAGTATTAGTGAAATAGCAAAAATGCTAGGAGTGAATGACAAAAAATGGGTAAGAAAGAAATATATTACACCTTTTATTGGAATTACACTTGAACCAACAATTCCAGACAAGCCCAATAGCAGAAATCAAAAATACAAAACAATAAAAAAGAAATTATAATTGTAGAGATACCTTGTATTTTGCCAAACAAATGAATTTGGCTACTTTTGCAACAACAGTTTTAACAGCAAACACAAAAAAAATTTATAACAATGAAAAAGATAATAAAGTATATACTAGCAATGATGGTACTACCACTAGTACTATGCGGATGCAACCAAGAGGATGATGTATTCGAAATCTTTGCAAACGATAAGACATGGCATTGGAGTGGTTCATATACCACAACCAATTGGAAAGACGATAATAACTATAAACTTAATTTAAATATTGACGATTTGAGTCAAATCAACAAAAAGACAGATTATTACAATATTATATTTGAAGAAAACGGTAATGTTTCCGGTAAAGGTGAAAATTTCACGTTTAAAGGAACATGGAATGCTATGAGCAAAGATAAAAGCTTCTATATAAACATACAGACCCAAGGTAATATTTCCGGTCTGGATAAAACTTTTTATGATGCCATAAAATCTGCTAATTTTTATAGAGGAGATTCTAAATGTATAAAATTATTCAATTCAAATAAATCAGAATACATACAATTTTATCCCTTAGGTTCTTTAAATCAATAATTATGGAACAGGAAAACAAACAAGAAATATTAGACAAAAGATATATGCGCATGGCGCGCATATGGGCTGAAAACTCATACTGCAAACGCCGTCAGGTGGGAGCCCTTATAGTGAAAGACAAGATGATAATATCAGACGGTTATAACGGTACACCATCAGGATTCAGCAACGTATGCGAAGACGAAGAGGGACTAACAATCCCTTATGTACTGCATGCTGAAGCTAACGCAATAACAAAAATTGCGCGCTCAAACAACAGCAGTGAAGGAGCAACAATGTACGTAACCACATCACCTTGTATAGAATGTGCAAAACTTATCATACAGGCAGGTATAAAAAGACTGGTGTATGGAGAGAAATATCGTCTGGAAGACGGACTAAACCTACTAAGAAAAGCCGGTATTGAGGTAGTCTATCTGGAAAACGAATAACAAACTGTATAACATAAAATCTATATATATGGACAATAAGTATAAACGTTTCATGCCGATATTGCTTGCCGTAGGCATAGTGATTGGTATAGCAATAGGTGTGTTTTACACCAATCTTTATTCAGGAAACAAGCTTGGAGTAATAAAGGGGTCGTCAAACAAAATCAACGCTCTTCTGAGAATTGTAAACGATTCGTATGTTGACACCGTCAACATGGAAGACATGGTGGAAAAAACAATGCCTCTGATTCTGTCGGAACTGGATCCTCATTCATCGTATATACCGGCACAAAAGCTGGAGGAAGTAAATTCTGAACTGAGAGGACATTTCAGCGGTATAGGTATTCAGTTCACGATTAAGGACGATACAATTCACGTAAACAGTGTAATACCAGGAGGCCCTTCGGAAAAAGTGGGACTTATGGCGGGCGACCGTATCATTGAGGTTGACGACTCGGCTTTCGTAGGAAAGAAAGTAACCAACAGCGAAGCCATGAAAAGGCTGAAAGGAGAAAAGGGAAGTAAAGTGAAACTGGGTATTTTCCGTCCCGGTGAGACTGAGACCCTGTATTTCACTATTATAAGAGGTGATATTCCTGTCAAGAGCGTTGACGCGGCATATATGATTGACGGCAAGTGGGGATTCGTAAAAGTAAACAAATTTGGCGAAACCACTTATCCTGAACTGCTTTTTGCACTTGCAAAATTGAATCAGGAGAATATGCAGGGACTTATAGTTGACCTGCGCGGAAATACAGGTGGATATATGGCGGCTGCCATACAGATGGTGAACGAATTCCTTCCGGCAAACAAACTTATAGTATATACTGAAGGTAGAAAATATCCAAGAGAGAACTATACTTCAAACGGAACAGGAAGCAGCCAGTCACTGCCAATCATAGTTCTGGTAGATGAAGGTTCGGCATCTGCCAGCGAGATTTTTGCGGGAGCGATACAGGACAACGACAGAGGTACTATCATCGGACGACGCTCATTCGGAAAAGGACTTGTACAGCAGCCTATAGAGTTCAACGACGGTTCTGCCATCAGACTGACAATCGCCAGATATCACACTCCATCGGGAAGATGTATCCAGAAACCGTACGAGCAAGGAAACGGTGCTGAATACGAAATGGACCTGTTGACAAGATATGAGCATGGCGAGTTCTTCTCGGCAGACAGCATCAAGCAGAATGAGAAGGAAATCTACTATACCGGAATTGGCAGAAAGGTTTACGGCGGAGGAGGAATAATGCCTGACATTTTCGTTCCGCACGACACTTTGGGCATGACATCTTATTTCAGAATGGCTGCCAACAGAGGTCTTATCATAAGATATGCTTTCGACTATACAGACCAGAACAGAAGCAAACTGATGGAGTATAAAACAGGAGACGAGCTGTGCGACTATATCAAGACACAGAATCTGCTGGTGAAATTCTCAAAATGGGCTGAGAAGAAAGGCTTGAAGAGAAGAAACAACATGCTGATTACATCGAAAGAATTGTTCGAAACAAGTATATACGGCAACATTATTTACAACATGTTGGGTATAGAAGAATACATCAAATATCTGAACAAGTCAGACAATACGGTTCTGAAAGCTGTTGAGGTATTGGAGAAAGGCGAGTCTGTGCCTAAAGCGCCTGAAATGACAGACGAGGGAACTACTGATAAAGAAGCTGCCTGATGGAAACAAAGGATGAAATAAGAAAACGCATTGCCGAAAAGAAAAAAGAATTTTCGGAAAGTGAACTGAAAGCATTATCTTCCACAATAATGGAAAAGCTGGAAGATAATGTTGTCCTGAAATGCGCAAAGACGGTACTGCTGTACCATTCGCTTCCGGACGAGGT
Organism: Bacteroides cellulolyticus; assembly: GCF_025567135.1. NCBI lineage: Bacteria > Pseudomonadati > Bacteroidota > Bacteroidia > Bacteroidales > Bacteroidaceae > Bacteroides > Bacteroides cellulolyticus. Next base: position 69,868 of record NZ_JAOQJJ010000011.1, on the reverse strand, counting down.
TTTCACCCACGATTTTGTTGAGAAATGGAGCAAGGAGAAAACTATCCTGCTGCCGGTAGTAAAAGGTGATGAACTTGAAATAAGAGTTTATGCCGGCAGCGAATGTATGCAGAAAGGCAGTTTCAATATTGACGAACCGCAGGGCGAAGCCTATAACGACCTGATATCGATTGATGCGGCAGTAATACCGGGAGTTTCATTCGACAGGCACGGCAACAGGCTTGGCAGAGGAAAAGGTTTTTATGACCGTTTCCTGAAAAAGCTTAACACTTTCAAGATTGGAGTGTGTTTCGGCTTTCAGTTAAGCGAAGAAATTCCACACAGCGAACATGACGTCGCGATGGACGAAGTGTGGACAGAAGATGGATATATCAGCAAAAAATGATATTGGTAATAACCTGGGCTCCTACGCGGGAGTTCAGGTTTTTTATTAATAACTCACGCCCCATCTGGAGTTCCTGACGTATGACAGACGACGAGAGCTGCACGTATAAGGTCTGGTTCTTTATATATATGTTGGTGGTATGTCTGAATATTGCAGGACCTACAACATCTTTCCACGAATCGATAAGTCGATATTGGTTAAGGGGGGTCTCCAGCCCTTCCTGACGTAAAAGCTGCATTATCACATCACCCAGTTTTTCTGTATTATTCCGTTTCATCCGACATTTCCTTTCTTTCTGTTATATTTCCATTTTCCACTTCAAACAGTTTATAGTCGCCGTCTATCTTCTTTAGAATCTTGTCCAGATGGTCGCGATTGGTGTCAGTAACGAATATCTGGCCGAAACTGTCGCCTGCCACAAGTTTTACTATCTGCTCTACCCTATGCGCATCGAGCTTGTCGAATATATCGTCAAGCAGCACTATAGGAGTTGTACGGCTTCCTGTACGTTTCAGGAACTCAAACTGAGCCAGTTTCAATGCTATCAGATATGTCTTATTCTGCCCTTGCGAACCTTCGCGCTTTATAGGAAAATCACCTAATTTCATTATCAGATCGTCCTTATGTATCCCTTTCAGGGAGTATCCCATAATCAAGTCTCTCTGACGGCTGCCACGGATTATCTCCAGCAGATTTCCTTGCGAAGCGTGCGACTCGTACTCAAGACTTACTGTTTCCATATCCTCGGATATGAAGGAATAATACGACTGAAACACTTTGATAAACTCGTCGATAAACTGACGGCGTTTCTTATATACAACCTCGCCGGACGAGGCCATCATCTCTTCCCAAACGTTCATCAGTTCCGGTTCAGGCTCCACTTCCGATTTAAGCAATGTATTACGTTGGAGCATGGCCTTATTGTATCGTATAAGCGCATCCAGATACTCACGGTCGAACTGGGAGATAACGACATCGATAAACCGGCGGCGTTCTTCGCTTCCTCCTGATATCAGTACTGAATCGGATGGAGAAACCATTACAAGAGGAATGAGGCCGATATGGTCTGAAAGTCGGGTATATTCCTTTTTATTGCGCTTGAACTGTTTTTTCTGCTTTCGTTTGAGTCCGCAATATACTTCTTCCGGCTCACCGTTGTCAGTCTGATAGAAGCCTTGCACCACAAAAAAATCACGGTCGTGAAATATATTCTGCGTATCAATGGGATTTGTAGCGCTCTTGCAGAATGAAAGGTAATATACGGCATCCATAAGGTTGGTCTTTCCCATACCGTTACGGCCTATAATACAGTTCATTTTGGGAGAAAATGACAGCTCTGCCTGTTCTATGTTCTTGTAATTTAATATGGAGATGCGTTTAAGCCACATAATTAAGTCATGTTTTAGCCACAAAATTAACAATAAAAGCATGATTGGTAAAAAAAGATGCCGACAAATTTCGTTTATAAACATAAATAAATTACTTTTGCTGTCCGAAATACACATTAGAAATAATAATAAAAAATAATATAACAATGAGTCAACAAAAAAACACAAATGATTTGCTGAACATGGATGAAACTATCAGCAATTCTGAAGATTTCCTTATCAAAAACAAGAATTTGTTATTGGGTGCAGTTATTGCATTGGTAGTTATCGTAGGCGGATACATGGCATATAAGAACTTTGTATCTGAACCTAAAGAATTAAAAGCTTCTGAAGCTATCTTCAAAGGTGAACAATATTTTGGTGCTGACAACTATGAAGCAGCATTAAACGGTGACAGCCTTGGATTTGCCGGCTTCGTTAAATTGGCTGACGAATTCAGCGGAACAAAAGCCGGAAATCTTGCCAACGCATATGCAGGTATCTGCTACGCTCAGCTTGGCAAATATGAAGATGCAGAAAAATATCTGAGTAAATTCGACGGTGACGACCAGTTGGTTGCTCCTGCAATACTTGGTACTATGGGTAACTGCTATGCACAGATGGGACAGTTGGACAAAGCTGCCGCTACACTTATCAAAGCTGCCAAACGTGCCAACAGCCTTTCATTGAGCCCTATTTACCTGATTCAAGCAGGACAGATTCTTGAAAAACAGGGAAAGAATGCTGAAGCAGTTGAAGCATACAAAACTGTAAAGAAAGATTATGCCAACTCATATCAGGCAATGGATATTGACAAATATATAGAACGCGCTTCTATTAAATAATAAACTTATTACTTACAGGCACGGATTTCCGGCGCAGGAAAAGTTATGCGCAAAAGGAGTTCCGTGCTTGTTTTTTTATCTTAACTCTACTAAACTTATAAAATCATGGCAACAGCTTATCACAATCTATCGGATTATGACTTCAATTCAGTGCCCGACGCATCGGAAATGAGATTCGGAATAGTAGTATCTGAATGGAACAGCAATATTACAGGAGCGTTACTGGATGGTGCAGTAAAGACTCTGAAAAAGCACGGAGCGAAAGATGAGAACATACATGTGCAGACTGTACCTGGAAGCTTCGAACTTACTTACGGATCGGCACAAATGATAAAAAGCAATAAGTTCGATGCAATAATAGCATTAGGATGCGTTGTAAGAGGCGATACTCCACATTTTGACTATGTATGCGCCGGAACTACACAAGGTATAGCTCACCTGAATGCAACAACCGATACACCAGTGATTTACGGTCTGATTACAACCAATAATATGGAACAGGCTGAGGACAGAGCCGGTGGAAAATTAGGAAATAAAGGTGACGAATGTGCAATTACTGCAATAAAAATGATTGACTTCACTTGCAGATTAAAAAAATAGTTGTATCTTTGCATCGCAATTGAAAAAAGCAACATCTGTTGTTAAGCTTTCAATGGCTAAAGGGCAAATACCAGAGTGGCCAAATGGGGCAGACTGTAAATCTGCTGGCTTACGCCTTCGGTGGTTCGAATCCATCTTTGCCCACAAAAATAGAGATGCGGAAGTAGCTCAGTTGATAGAGCATTAGCCTTCCAAGCTGAGGGTCGCGGGTTTGAGCCCCGTCTTCCGCTCTCATTATTGAAACATAGTTTCTCGAAAGGGCAAGTACCAGAGTGGCCAAATGGGGCAGACTGTAAATCTGCTGGCTTATGCCTTCGGTGGTTCGAATCCATCCTTGCCCACAAAAATAGAGATGCGGAAGTAGCTCAGTTGATAGAGCATTAGCCTTCCAAGCTGAGGGTCGCGGGTTTGAGCCCCGTCTTCCGCTCTCATTATTGAAACATAGTTTCTTGAAAGGGCAAATACCAGAGTGGCCAAATGGGGCAGACTGTAAATCTGCTGGCTTACGCCTTCGGTGGTTCGAATCCATCTTTGCCCACAAATATTAAAGATGCGGAAGTAGCTCAGTTGATAGAGCATTAGCCTTCCAAGCTGAGGGTCGCGGGTTTGAGCCCCGTCTTCCGCTCTACAAAGAGTCCTTTTCAGGACTCTTTTTTTTATGCCATATTATAACAAAAAAATGGCTGCCTCATAAGAGACAGCCTGAAATAAGAAATATCGAGATTCTTTACTCTGCTTTTTCTACAAACTCTGTAATTCCGTTTGATACAAGAAGATTATACCACTGAATAAGCTTCTTGATATCGCTCAAATGAACTCTATCTCTGTCGTAATTAGGAAGTACTTCAGCCATAAATTCTCCCAACTCTTCAGCAGAAGCTTTCTTGTAGTCTAAAGATGTTTCTTTTCCGCCTTCTTTTGTCTTTACAGCTTCAAGAACTTCTGACAATGGAACTTCATCCGCATCAGTGTACATTGCAATATCTCCCAATGAAATCACTTTATCCGAAGCATAAATTGGTGAACGCTTCTTGTCTGCGCTTACAGACTCAACAATAAGCATATTTTTTCCCTGAGAAATAAGCTTATATAATCCCGGCTTGCCGGATATAGCCAAAATTGTTTTCAACATGTTTCTTATTATTTTAATTGTTAATTACCGAACAAAAATACAACTCACTTTCGAATTACACAAGACATTGAATATCTTTTATGATTCACAATACAGAAAACAATCTGTCTATCTGTTCGTTTAATGAAACCGAGCCGTCATTTTCTATCACAAAGTCCGATTTTGATATTTTTTCATCATCGTTCATCTGTGAATTTATACGCTCAATAACCTTCTCGCTGGTTACATTATCGCGCTTCATCACTCTGGAAATGCGGACTTCCAAAGGAGCATGAATTATTACAATCTTATCGACTATATCGTCAAAACCGGATTCGAACAATATGGCACTTTCGATGGCTACCACCCTACTTCCTTTTTTGAAATGCTCGTCAGCCCACGAAAGAAACGCTTGCTTTACGCATGGATGCACAATGGCATTTACCTTATGTGCATTATCAGGTGAACTGAAAATATAGCCTGCCAGAAGTTGCTTGTTCAGTTTCCCATCAATATACACCTCATCACCCAACAAGGATTTCAATGAAGAAACTATAACAGGGTCCGCAACCATTAGTTTCTTGGCTTCACTATCAGAATCAAAAACAGGCACACCACGTTCTTTCAACGAAGAAGAAAAGAAGGATTTACCACTTCCAATACCTCCGGTTATTCCCAGCCTTATAAATACGTTATTTTTCATTGTCTGAAACGAAAAAACTGGTTTCTTCTATCAAGTAATCAACACTTGACGGATTTACCCTTATATTAGACACATGTGGACAAGAAGTATCCACCGACAAATCTATCTTATCACTTCCAGACCGCAGTAATTCATCGTATTTTACGTTTATATGAAAATCGGAAGCATCGACTGATGAATAATCGGAAAGTCCCACCTTGAAGGTAACTTTAACTTTAGAAGGGAATGTACGTAAGGTCTTGTTTGCCGGAAAACCAATTCCTTTGACAGGCACTTCCACCGTTTTCTCAGAATACATATCAACGGATATTGATACATCACAATATGAAGGTTCGTACTTGACACCCTCTATCTTTTTAAAAGAAGTTCTCAAAGAGGTTTTCTCTGTCAGATCCTCGCATTCCAATGGTACTGTGTATGCTGTCTGTACGGTTTTCAATATCTCCGATGGAGCATATACTATAACAGAATCCGGTGTTATACTTATATCTGAGACATAATATTGAACTCCCGGAGTTATCTTTCCGCTGACAGAGACAGGCACCTTCTTGTATTTGCCTGTAGAATAAACAAAGCCTACAGAGTCGGGATATACAGACAAGAGCCTTGTAGTGGAATTCAACTGCGATGCAACCCTTTTCTTCAAATCTTCTTGCGGCAGAATTACTCGCGAACTTCCATTTTCATAATCAGCAAAATCAATTGATATAGGCAAGAACGATCTGCCCAACATGTAATTCAAAAGAACAGTTCCGCGGTCAGCTACTCTCACCTTGACCTCATCCTGCAATTCTGATGTTATGACTACATTTTTAGGAACATTCTTCAGTCTTAAAGGAATAGTAAACTCTGTTTCGAAACCGCCATCTAAGGTTTGGAGCATCCAAAAGCCGAAAGATATGACCACAAAAAACAAAAAAATCAAAAACTCCCTGCACTTTTCAGTAAGCAGGAAGTTTCTGATTTTATTTAAATAAGACTTTAAAATATTCTTGATGTTCTTTTTACCGAACAACATATCTTTATTATTTTATTTATTCACCTGAGCCTGAGCGTCAGCATATATAGAGTTTCTATCAACCTTGATCTTTACACTTGGAGCAATTTCTACTATTACTGCATTATCTTCCAATTCTTTTACTTTTCCATATATACCACCTGCAGTAATTACAGACTGTCCAACTTCAAGATTCTTACGGAAATTAGCAATTTCCTTCTGCTTCTTGTTTTGAGGACGAATCATGAAGAAATACATGATAGCAAATATTGCCACCATCATTATCAAGAAAGAATAATCTGCTCCACCCTGAGCTTGCAGCATTACTGTCAATAAATTCATAGTTTCTTATTTTTTTAATTAATAATAGTTACGCCGACAAATATATTATTATTTTGTCAGCTTATTTTCCTTTTTCAATTTATTAACTATAGCATCCAATGTTCCGTTAATAAAGCCACCGCTTTTTGGAGTACTATAAAGTTTTGCTATCTCAACATATTCATTGAGAGAAACATTAACAGGAATATTAGGGAAACTAAGTATCTCTGCAAGGGCTATCTGCATTATCACAACATCCATCAAGGCAACACGGTTCAAATCCCAGTTCTTTGAAGTTTCACCTATCAGATGACGATAATATTCTGCATTCATAATTGCACGACGGAACAGGCGACGGGCAAAATCCTGATCTTCCTCATCCTTGAATTCAGGAAGAAGTTCCTGCTTTGCACCGTTTTTCGGATCAAAACGCTTTATAGTCTTCAATACGAAAGTATCTACAATTTCCTTATCATCGTTCCAGTAAAGGCTCTGGTCTTCCAATACCTCATCAAGTTCTGTATTATTGAAGATAATATTCTTGTAGATTTTTCTCCAGAATTCACGGTCATCCTCGTATGATGTTGACTCAGCTGCCATATACTCAGCATAGATATCACTCTGCTGTATTTTTTCATACAGAGATTTCAAGAAATCGTCTTCATTGTCCCATGTTTTCTTCTGAGCGACAACGAATGCGTTAAGTTCATTATTCGCCTCCAATTGGGCTATGAACTTATTTTCGACAAACCTCATGTTAGGAGATAAGTCTTCTTTAGTAGGTGCCAACTTGTTTTTGGCAGCATCGATTTTCTTACTCGCATAACGAGTTACTGCCACCATTAGAAGCAAAAGATAATTGTACAAATCGTACGCTTTGGATAGACTGAAGAACAACTCTTTTTCTGCAGTATCCAAGTTTTTACCGCCATTCTGATAATAAGCGTAAATAATCTGAACTATTTTCAGACGAATAAGAACTCTGTTTATCATATTAATAAGATGAAATTTCAGGGTGCAAAAGTAATCATTTTATTCTTTTAAAGCAATATAAACGCCCAAAATTCTATTTTTTTTCACTATTGGATTAAATTCTACACACAGTTTCTTTGAACATAAAAAAAAAATATTCAACTTTGGGCACAATTTATTTATAATATATAGTGACTATGGAAGATTTGAAAAAGAAAAGCATGACAGAAACAGACAAGGAAATTGTATTCTCAAAAGCCATAAAAGCTGGCAAAAGAATATATTATGTTGATGTAAGAAAAAATAAGAAAGACGACATGTTCCTTGCTATAACAGAAAGCAAGAAAATTATAACCGGAGAGGGGAATGCTCCATCTATAAGTTTCGAAAAACACAAAATATTCCTTTATAAAGAAGATTTTGATAAATTCATCAACGGATTGCAGGAAGCTATTAAGTTCATAGAAGATAATGGAAATACACCGGACACTCAAGACAGCGAAAACAATATAGAAGACAAATCTGATGAAGAAAACGTTAATGCATCATCAGACATAAAGATAGACATTGAATTCTGATAAATTCATCAAGAACTATATTATATAAATAAAATCAAGACAATATTTGGCTATTAAAAATAAATCGATTACCTTTGCACCGCTTTTTTAAGCTCATCGTGTGATATACCGCATCGTGTGATGGCGAATTAAGCAAATTTATATTCAACTTAATTTAGAGTAACACAAAAAATTTAAAGAAATGAAATCAATTGAAATCAAAGGTTCTTTGAGAACTGAAACTGGAAAAAAAGCTACACGTGACCTTCGTAAGAACAACAGTGTTCCTTGTGTATTGTACGGATTGAACAAAGATGAAAACGGTAATCAGGTAGCAACTCACTTCACTGTAACAAACGACGGTTTACGTAATTTGGTATATACACCACACATCTACGTAGTTGACTTGAATATCGATGGCAAAATTGTTACAGCCATAATGAAAGATATACAGTTCCACCCTGTAACTGACAACATTCTTCATGTTGACTTCTTGCAGATTGACGAATCTAACCCAATCGTTATGGAAGTTCCTGTTAAATTGGAAGGTCTTGCTGAAGGTGTTAAAGCCGGTGGTAAATTGGCATTGCAGGTTCGTAAACTGAAAGTTAAAGCTCTTTACAACTTAATCCCTGAAAGACTTGTTATCGACGTAACAAACTTGGGTCTTGGTAAAACTATCAAGGTTGGTGAATTGAACTATGAAGGTTTGCAGATCTTGAATGCAAAAGAAGCAGTTGTATGTGCTGTTAAATTGACTCGTGCCGCTCGTGGTGCTCAGGCTGCAGCAGCTACAGGAAAGAAATAAGTAATAGTTTAAACAACTAATACATTACAAATCCATATTAATGAAATATCTGATAGTAGGACTGGGAAATATCGGTGATGAATACCGTAATACCCGTCACAATATAGGATTTATGGTATTGGACGCCTTAGCTAAGGCGTCCAATATTATTTTTAGCGACAAACGTTATGGCGCCGTAGCCAACTTGTCGTTGAAAGGACGTCAGGTGATATTGTTAAAGCCGTCAACATATATGAACCTAAGCGGAAACGCTGTCCGATATTGGATGCAGCAAGAAAAAATCCCTTTGGAAAATGTTTTAATAGTAGTAGATGACCTTGCCCTACCTTTAGGAACGCTTAGACTGAAAGGCAAAGGTAGCGACGCCGGTCATAACGGATTGAAACACATTGCTGCTACATTGGGAACACAAAACTATTCACGCTTACGCTTCGGTATAGGCAACGATTTTCCTAAAGGTGGACAAATAGACTTCGTTTTAGGAGAGTTCGATGATGAAGCTAAGAAAATCCTTCCTGAAAGGATTGAACTGGCAGACGAAATAATCAAAAGCTTCTGTCTGGCAGGTCTGAATATTACAATGAACCAATATAACAACAAATAAAATGGCTGAAGCAAGAATTGACAAATGGTTGTGGGCTGCCAGAATTTTCAAAACAAGAACTATTGCAGCAGAAGCTTGCAAAAAAGGCAGAGTGAGCATTAACGGAGCACAAGCCAAGCCATCAAGAATGATAAAACCGGGAGATGTTATAAACGTAAAGAAATCTCCTATCACATATTCATTCAAAGTATTGCAAGCCATAGAAAAACGTGTCGGTGCAAAACTTGTTCCTGAAATAATGGAAAACGTAACATCTCCTGAACAATACGAACTTCTTGAGATGAGCAGGATAAGCGGTTTCATAGACCGTGCAAGAGGAACCGGACGTCCAACCAAAAAAGACAGACGAAGTCTTGACGAATTCTTTACTCCTGAATATTTCGATGATTTTGATTTCGATCTGGAAGATGAAGAAAACGAAGAAGACGAACAATAAATCAGAAAATATAAAATGACAAAAGCCGTATCAATAATATCCATGAGCAATGATATTAAGATACGGCTTTTCAGCGATTAAAGATATAGAATGAAAATATATGGGTGTTTTTGTGTTACATTGCAAAGATAGGGATTATGGACAAAGGAAAGTGAATTCCATGATGTACATATAGAATATCTATTATACTGATTTACAACATATTGATAAATTATATGATGTACATATCAGAAAACGCCCATTATATTTACATGAAATAATGAATATTTTATCAGGAATATTTTTATTCCATATCGCCAATCCTTTTTTTCATTTTTCCGACAAATTCGGCATAATCTTTCATACCAAGAATATTAAATCTTTCTTCAGAAATACTCAACGCTTCATTATATTCGCGATCTACCAAATCCGGATCTACACTATACAGCGTACGCAAAAGCTTGTCCGCATATAATATAAAATCGGTGTCTGAGAACGATAGATACCACAAAACATATTCCATACGGTTCTTCATGATATCAGAATAGATATCTTTATTAAGAGAGGAATCAGAAATCAACGCCAAACGGTCGGCACATGAATATTCGTCCAAGAGAATATCATTATTTGATATTTCATCAAGGCATTTTGCTGCCATGGAAGAACTGCGTATTGTATCGCCAGTAGATTGCATCCATTCGGCAGCACCACAAATCATCCTCTGCATGGTGATAGCCATACGTCTGTTGGTTTCATCGAAATAGACCGTATTATCAGACATGTTTCCATATGAATACTTGTTCATTATATTCTCATAACATCTGTCGGCATCTACGGTTTTATTGAGTTTTCGTGCATTAAACGGAACAATCCTTTGGGCCATTCCTTCCAGCACCAGATAATCATCCAAATCAAGATATTCACTTATCTGCATTGATTTGGCTACATAAAGCGGCTGTTTCCAATTGCAATTACTTATCAGATCTGCAAGTATTACACCGCTTCGCGTAAGATACGACTTTCCCTTGAGACTGACAGTCATTGTTTCCGGTATATCAACATTTTCCGGAATATACATACCAGAACATTTTACTGCATCAGCGTCTATACTGAAATGTATCTCATCAGTAGGAATACATCTCATAGCCTCATCCTCGGAAGTAAGCCAATAACGGACAATATTCTTCCACTCCCACGGGTCTTCCCCGAAAGGGAACTCTCCGGGATGAGACTTATAATAAGCTTCTATCTGTTCCTTTATGCGATACGGTTTTCCATCGTCTGAATAGCCAACAACAGGATTTACACGCACATAATCATTCACTCCATCCCTATAATATTCTCTTGAAAACGAAACAGGTAAGGCTGGTGAATTATAGGCCGGTCGGCACATCTGATCGACATACCAGCCTCCTGTGAGATACATCAGATTGCACACACGCACATCTGTACGCACACCTTCCACCTCCTGCGCATACCAAAGAGGGAAAGTCTCATTGTCACCATTTACGAAAAGTATCGGATTACCCTCTTCCTGAAGTGTATTCAGGTAGTTATATCCCATGTCGCGGCAAAGATAGCGATCACTTCTGTCATGGTCATCCCAGGTCTGGGAAACAATCAGCAATACAAGCCCGGCGCACATCATAGCAGAAAGAGAAATAGCAGTCCAAGGCTTGATTTTTCCGGATATTGACCTTATACAATTGAAAATAGATGCCGCACCAAAACCAATCCATACAGCGAATGCATAAAACGAACCGGAATAAGCATAATCCCTTTCGCGTGGCTGTAAAGGAACCTGATTAATATATAAAACGATAGCCAGTCCTGTCATAAAGAACAATATCATCACTATATTGAACTGACGTTTTCCTTGAGAGCCACTCCTCCACTGTCACAAGATACCCAATATTCCGAATATCAACGGTAAGGCATAATATACATTCCTTCCCCTATTGTTTTTCAGGGATGAAGGAAGAAACTCATTATCAAGAACTCTAAGCTTATCTATAAAACCAATGCCTGTTATCCAGTTACCCGCTATTTTATCACCATAACCCTGAATATCATTCTGACGGCCTACGAAGTTCCACATAAAGTACCTCAGATACATATAATTAATCTGATAGGACAGGAAATATTTCAAATTATCCATAAAAGTAGGAACAGTTACAGAAACATTCTCCCCTCTTGATTTATCATAATAAGTAACTTGCTTACCTTTCATGCCACCAGGAATCCAGGACTTATATTGCTCTGCATGAGCTTGGCTGTACATGCGTGGAAAAATCATACATGTCACATCCTCATACTTTGGTTTCATCTTTTTTCCTGTTATGACATATTTCTCGTCTTTGCGGCTTTCTGCAGAATCTGTAGTCCAGTCCTTTCTCCTATATATATTCTCTGTTTCCTTATAATCATAAGCCAGATACCCGTCTTTTTCCTTCAAGGCATTCACCGATGCAAAAGACTGACCATAAAGCAAAGGAGTATCACCATACTGTTCACGCCCAAGATAATCGCGAAGCGTAAAAGGATCTTCCGGCGATTGCTGGTCCATAGGAGTATTATCCGATGAACGTATCAATATTATGGCATACGAGCTGTAGCCGACCGTAAGCATAAGAATACTGAAACTTACAACATACGATATTCTCCATAGCTTATCAAGCCTAACCTTCTTAAAGAAGAAGACCATAATCAGAGCTACTATAATTGAAAGACAAAGCGTAAAGACAATATCTCCATGGAGAGTTATGCCAAGCATCATTATAGAAAGAAAAATAAAGAACAATGCAATGCGTACATTACTCCTTCTGACACTTTCGATACATGACAATACAAGCACAATGAAAAGCGAGACGGAATAAACTATCATGCCCGTATCATATCCGGCATCCAGGGTGTTGGCAAAAAACAGCTCAAAAAGCCCTGCCATTTTCATCACTCCTGGAATAATTCCGTAAAGCACTATTGCTATCACAACCATACTTAGTAAAAGTGCCGAAAAAAGTCCCCGTAAACCGGTATTTGAGAATTTACGATAATATATAACCAGTCCTACAGCAGGAATACACAAAAGATTCAGCAAATGCACACCTATTGACAATCCGATAATATACGACAGAAGCACAATCCATCTGTCGGAAGAGACGCTGCCCGACTCTTCGTCCCACTTCAGGATAATCCATACTGTAAGAGCTGTGAGAAAAGACGAGAAAGAATATACCTCACCCTCCACTGCCGAAAACCAGAAAGTATCCGTAAAAGCATACGCCAGAGCTCCGGTAAATCCACACAGCATAATCAATGCTACCGAAGACGAGGAATATTCACTCTTAGATTTACCGGCACATATCAGCGACGACGCTAGATATGTTATGGTAAGAAACAAAAAGAATATGCATCCGGCACTGAGAAGTGCGTTCATCACGTTTATGCAATATGCAACATCCTGAGGCGAGGAAGCAAAAAGAGAAAACACATTTCCTGCCAACATGAAAAAAGGAGCACCGGGCGGATGACCTACTTCAAGTCGCGATGCCGAAAGAATAAACTCGGGACAATCCCAAAAACTGGCAGACGGTTCTACAGTGATTATATAGACCACTGCAGAAATTAAAAATGCTATAAATCCGCAAATAAGATTCACTCGTTGATATTTACACATAACTTTCTCTGTTTTTTCAGACAAAGTTAGCGAGCTTCTCCATTTACATTGATAATATCTATACGGACATCTTCATGACAGAAATCAGTATATATTCCACTATAAATAAAGTACTTACAAAATAAACCAGTAAAAAACGATGCAGACATTACCGATTCTGAGCCTCATCAATACACATATATCAGGCCATCTGAGCGGGAATTTCAGAAACACGTCCCGTTTCCATTTTCTTTTGTATTCTGAATTTTGCTTTTGTTATAGAGCCCGGTGATATCCCATAAAATACAGCCAACTGTCCGGTTGTAAATCCAAGTTTCGTCAGGCAACTAATCTCCCGGTCACGTTCTGTCAACCCGCATGCCGTATCCAGACTATCGGAAAATCCCGGATACAATGTTTCTGCCAATGAAAAAAGGCTCTCCCATTCATCTGTACTCTTTACAGGCATGTATGAAGGCGAAGACTTCATCTTGTTCATCAGAGCCACCGCAGATATATTCTTATCAGAAAGCAACCGTTCCTCGCGCATCTTCAATTGTTCCTCCTGTCTGCATAAGTCCAATTCAAGATTATCATAATAAATTTTCCTGTCTATACCATTTTGTATCGCATCAGTAAGATTATTTTCGGCTTTCCTCCTTCCACGGTAAAAGAAAACGGACAAAGCCGAAAGCATACCTACAATAAATATGACAGAAGCCGCATTAACAACACTACTCTTTTCTGCATTCTCTTTTCTCAACAAAGCCTTCTCATGCATGAAATCTGCCTCCAGCGACATAAGCTGTTCCCTGCATTTCAGGTTTCCAATAGTATCAGCCTTCACCGTATTGACGATAGAACTCCAATCATCCTTTTCGGGATTAAACGAATCCAGTCCATAGTCATCCTTGAAAACATATTGCAAACCTTTTGCAAAAGAAACACTACGGTACTTGTCTATAAAATACACAGCTGTATCCTTCTGGTTAAGCATCATATAGTCAAGTCCCAATCTTGCCGCAGACTCACACAAGAGTTTATCATCATCCATTCTTCTCGCTATATTGTATCCCTCACGATGGTTCTCAACCGCTTTCTCATACATTCCGTATCTGAAATGAAAATCTCCCAGTCTTGTGTATGCTGAAACCTTCAATACAGTGTCCTGTCTTTCCTTCAGCATATCAATAGCACTCAGGTAACATACCATAGCTTTTTCAGCATCTCCTTCAGCTTCATAAGCCTTTGCCTGGTCAAACAGCAACGTTATATCATACGAAGTATCATCAGTCTGACTATTTCCGTAATTACACGAAATGAAAATACAAGATAGCAGGAATGAAAATATAAATGATAAAAGATGTCTCATAGAATACAAAACTTATATACAATCGCAAATGTAACATTTATCTCCGTATATACAAAAAATCATCCGACCTGACATAACGTCAAGCCGGATGAAACAAAAGATATTGTATATGAAAGATGAAAATGATTAGAATCTGCAACCTACAGTAAATAATACCTGATGACGGTTATGATCGACCAACGCAGAATTGTTTCTGTCAACAACAGTAACTCCATCGCCTGCAAACTTATAATCGTCGAACATATAGAAATCTGATTTATAGAAATCGTACTTATAAGCCACATCCGCATACACAATCCTGCCACTGTAGCCAAGTCCCAAGGTTATAGTATTACGTGCCTTGATATTATGATATTCCGGATCGGTACGTGTTTCGTCAAACCAGATATATTTATCGTTCATTGTTTCTACATTTGGCACATAACGTACAGAACCTTCTTTGAATGCTGAAGTAACATAGTTATATCCGGCACGGAAACTGAACGACGGTGTAAGCATGGCTTCCATACCGAGTTTCAATGTATGTACTCCTTTAAGATACTTATCTGTAGCAATATTTGAACTGGAAAGATCATATCCGTTATAATCCTTGTAATTTATATACGAATAGTCAGAATATTCATATTCTGCTCCTACAGCCAATACACCACTGAATGTAGTACCCATGTTCACATTAAATTTCCACGGCGTACGCATACGGTAATCCCACACATAATCCGGATTCAGATAGTCTGAAAGGTTTTCAGTATAAGGTTCAGACATTGCAAATATATCCGTACTTAATGTTGATGTATATCTGTCTGTCAACATATACCAAACAGGTGTATGTACTGCAAAACCTATTCTGAAAGGAGAATATTCAAACGGACGCGCGATAAAACCGAACTTCAGGTCATAACCTGTTCCTTGAGTACTAAACCAATTGTTCAATGTAAAATTTCCGTTATCCGCTCCATTATCATCAAGAAGAGTTTCAGAATATGAAGAATAACGTTTATAATTTACATCATACACTCCCAATGTCACACCAAAATAATAACGGTCCTGAACATTGAACGACATATTGAAATCATACTGGTTGATACCACCTTCTTCACGGCTATAGTATTCACCCATATCGCCGTTCCATCCCATCATATAGAATCCCTGCTCATCTGTTCCGCCATCAACAAGTCCTGTTCTGGCTCCCATTGCACCAAGAAATGGTGTTCCATAAAAATATTCAGATGTATATGGATTGTCAGCATCGAGAACATTATCATAGCTTTCCTGCGATCCGTATCCTGCACCAATCATCATGTCAGTCATCTGCCAACTTAAAGAAGAACCATTCAAAGCGCCCTTCGAAGTAAATTGCCTGTTAAAGTTTGCAGCCTTATGATAATTGAATCCAAAGTTTAGATATCTCAAATTAGTCTTGTTACCAATCTTATTTGAATATACAAAACCTATCTGATCGAATGAAGCTTTAGTACGGCTGTCATTCACTTTGGTGCCATTAAATGTGCTGCTTGTCATATTCTTGTTAAAGCCGAACGAAGTTGAGACATTATGACTTCTGAACAACGCTATACCTGCCGGATTTGTTCCTATGACAGATATGTCGGCTCCCAAAGCTCCCATTGCACCACCCATACCAACAAAACGCGCTGTTCCGTTAAGCTCAGTACCGGTGATACGGGCTGCATCATATTGTGTTTGTGCAAACAATGCCGAT
The DNA here is from genome assembly GCF_025567135.1 of Bacteroides cellulolyticus. Lineage (NCBI taxonomy): Bacteria > Pseudomonadati > Bacteroidota > Bacteroidia > Bacteroidales > Bacteroidaceae > Bacteroides > Bacteroides cellulolyticus. The sequence goes on along the minus strand of NZ_JAOQJJ010000011.1, from coordinate 53,439 downwards.
GCTGACATTGTCAATACAGCAAAAATATTTAGTCTTTTCATTGTGTTGAAAATTTATAGGAAACAACTTATTATAATTATCTGCGACGACTGCTGCCACCACTTGAACGTGTAACAGAGCCTCCAGATGATCTGCTATAACTACTGCTGCTTCTATTGAAACTGCTACCGGACGAACCTGTGTTTGAACGCTGATATGTGCTTCGCGTATTGCTGTTATTATAATAGTTCGAGCTGCGTCGTGTACTGCTAGGACGATTATAGTTAGAGCCTGTTCTGTCTATATTAGTAGCACTGCGTCGTGTATAAGTTCCGGTATTAGGACGAGTGTATGTATTGCTTGAATTTACACGTGTACCTGTACTTGTTCCAGTCGTTACACCCTGATTCCTTATAGCAGTTCTGCCCGGTCTTACAGACTGAGTAGCCTCACCTCTTGTATTACTTCCAGTCACCACTCTACCTATAGACGAACGTCTGGCAGCCGTATTGGCTCTGTTTGTTGTTATTGCAGACGAAGAAGACTGTGGACGTCTGGTATATGACGATCCTGAACCGACAATAGAACTACCTCTGTTATATGACTGGTACCTGCCTGGTCTGTAGTCAGTATGTCCTGAGCGATACCATCCGCTGTTCCATCCATAATATGGATAATGATGGTGATGATACCATCCAGGTCCCCAGTAACCACCCCAGTAGCCACCCCAATAACCTGCATACCATGGTGAATACCATCCACCATAATACCAAGGAGAGTACCATGGGGAATGCCATCCAAAGCCAAATCCCCATCCTGGACCATAGAAACCGTATGACCATCTCCAGTCCCACCACAAACGATTGGTATATGTAGGGAAGATATAAGCATACATGCCATCGTCATAAACATTCCAGTCCCATGAAGGGAAAGCTCCATAAACCACATCCCAATAAAGAGGACTACTTATAGGTATGGCATATCTCGGATTACGGAAACGTACAATTCTCATTGCATATTCATAGTCCATGTCCGAACCCTGGAAACCGTTTACCCACTCACCACGTTCATTATATGGTTTTTCCTCAATATATAGAGTATCATTATCGTATGTAAAAGTATTGTCACGCGATGTATATCGGCGGTTATATTCGTCAACATCACGCACATTCCCCTTCACATCTTTCACAACTATAGCCGTATTCGACGGCAGTTCGTTCACCGTTTTGTTTGAGACTTCCTTAGGTACTACTCCAACCTTCTGACTCACCTCGGTCTTTTTCTCCTTCTTTGGGATAAAATAAAGGTCGTCAGTACTCTGCGCCATTGCCAACCACGGCAGGAAAGCAAACAGCATGGAAGCCAGTACTTTTCTTCTCATCTTCATATCTTTATTTATTTAGTTTATAGGTTTAATACATCATACTTTTATTCACGTACAAATATAATATGGTAATATCATACTATGTATAGAAATTCCCTAATATATCATAGGGATTTCCCTAATTTGAGTTTATACAATAAAAATATAGTCCTACCATATCACAATAATAATATGATAAGACGATATAGAATCATAGATAGAAAAATCCTTTAGTAATTGGCTATTTCTGCTACAAATTTTTCCAATCTTACGACAAAAACTTTAGGAAAAGGAATTGTATCCAGAGCGCGAAAATGAGCATCCTCACTTACTATATAATCAGCACCCGACACTATCGCACAATCAACAAATTTATTATCATCAGGATCTTGTTCTATAAGACGAAAACGAAAATGAGGCGTAAAAAAACGAGTATAAGGACTACGGGCTATCGCATTTACAATATTATGAGCTACAGCTTCATTCGCTACTCTACATATAATCTCTTGATACTCTTCCAAAATTTCATTTGTAACACATAAAATATACTTTCCATCTCGAAAAGCCTGCCATGCAGAACGATACGGACTATGAATAGACAACATTTGTACCAAACAATTGGTATCCAATACAATTAACCTGTTCATTGCTTATATGGTGTACGATAATGAGCATTACTTAAATCCTTTAATGTCTGTTCATTCCATTGACCAGATTCCCATAATTTTTCCATTTCTTCATCTGCACGCTTAGCATAATACTCAGATATCACATGCTTAAGTTCATCCAACTCCTTTTCCGAACGCACATTTGCCATAATTTCAAGCATCTCAAGTTGAGCTTTATTAAATACAGTTCTTTCCATATATATGACATTTTAACAGTTCATTTATGCGAAGATAAACAATTAATCTGAAATATAGTATATTTAAATTTATTATTTCACAATATCAAGATAAACAAAGGTAAACAACATTATTATGCCATTCATTCTTTTATTATCTTTGCGTCATAAATTAAACAAAAATATCCACATATGAAATACTTTGAAGTTACATTTTCCGCTAATCCATGTAATGAAACTATTACAGACATCCTTTCCGCACTTACGGCTGAAGCAGGTTTTGAAAGTTTTGTAGAATGCGAAGGAGGCATGCAAGCCTATATACAACAGTCACTTTTCGACGAAGAAGCACTCAAAAACATAATAGCAGACTTCCCTATTCCGGATACAAAGATAACATACACCATCACAGAACCTGAAGACAAGGACTGGAATGAAGAATGGGAAAAGAACTTCTTCCAACCTATAGTAATAGAAGACAGATGTGTGATACACAGCACATTCCACAAGGATTATCCAAAGGCTGAATATGACATTGTCATTAATCCGCAGATGGCTTTCGGAACAGGACATCACGAAACTACAAGCTCTATACTTGGCGAACTGCTTGATGCCGACCTGAAAGGCAAATCTGTACTCGACATGGGATGCGGAACTTCCATCCTGGCTATTCTGGCAAGCATGAGAGGCGCGGACCCGGTAACAGCTATTGACATCGACGACTGGTGTGTAAACAATTCGCGCGATAATATAGCACTCAACAACATCAACAATATTACAGTGGAATTAGGCGACGCATCACTTCTCGAAGGACGCAAGCCATTCGATGTAATAATAGCAAATATCAACAGAAATATCCTCCTGAACGATATGGCTGCCTATACAGCATGTATGCACAAAGGCTCGGAAATATACATGAGCGGATTCTATGTACAGGATATAGATGCCATCCGTAGCAAAGGGGAAAGCCTCGGACTCAAGTTTGTACATTACCGCGAGAAAAACAACTGGGCTGCAGTGAAGCTTATAATGGAATGATAATTTCTACCGAACGGGCAGTGAACGGTGAATGGACGCTCAGCGAACATTTTCCGGACTGATACTTTATAAGAAATAGAGGTTCTTCTTATGTTATTAAATAGCATTTAAATACTGCTTAAATAGCGTTTAAATAGTGTTCGAATAGCGTTAGAATGTCATTCGAAGACCATTAGAATATTAAAAAACTTTTTTTAAGAACAATTTGTAATATCAGAAAACGCACAATGAAAGTATTCCCTCCTTCATCATTATGCGTTTTTTCATTGTTCAGCACACGTTCACTGAGCGTTCAGTAAACGTTCACTAATAAATAAATGGACTAATTTGGACTGTACACAATACATGAATTAATCATATTTTTGAAAAAATAAATACCAACAGAGCGTAATATTAACAAAAAACGTTATATTTGCAATGTTCGACCGGAGAAATGGTTGGACGTAAAGAAAGCGTTTTTTGCTTTTATCCTATAACTGAAATCGCCAATTTCTAAAAACAGAAGGATAAAGGACAATATTACGCTCATTTTCTGTTTGTATATGTATCCGGTATGGTGTCTCCATATCGGTCGATACTACATTCAGGCGTGGGTAAATTGTCTTTGTTCATTTCTGTTGGGTGTTTGGCGATACCTAGTTATAATGGACTGCAGGACAAGCCTCACGCCTTTCTTTGTATATAATCTTAAAATCTGAATTCGGAGGCTTATAGGGGGAATAAGCTGAAAATCCCTTACTAGAGTAGGTATAACTTAAATATATTGTTATGGGCATAATAAATAATTTATTAGACAATTTCAAGAATGCCGAATTTACTGTAGCTCCTCAGAAAAAATTAAAAACAATCTCATCTGATTTCAAGAAATCGTTTGGTTTAACTTTGGTTTTCTACAAAGGCATGAAAATAGCTGATGGAGAATTAACATTGGCTGCTTTAAATCAAAAGACTACTAAAGAAGTAAAGAGTTCTGCTGATGGAATGAAAATAAAGGCTAGTATGAAAGTGGGTGAAGTAGAAGAACTCTTTAATAAGAATTTTGGATTAAAAGTACAGATAAAGGATCCTGCTGGTTCTAAATTTGTTCCAAATGAAATAACAATAGGGCAGGCAGCAAGAGGTGAATATTAGTATGGAAAGTTTATTGTCAGTAGTCAAAAAAGATATTCACAGTTTTTTAAAACAAAATAATGAAATTCTTTTTAATGAAAGAGACTTTCAAATGCATCTTGCTTTGTGGTTAAAAGAATCAACTAGCAACTATGATGATGTCGATGTAGAGTATTACGTACCACATAATGAACTTAATGATTATGTTTGGGAAAGTGAATTACGATTAGATATCGTTGTAAAGAAAGATTGTGAATATTTACCTGTAGAAATTAAGTATAAAACTAAGAAGGTTGAGAGTAAAATAGAACGTTTTGGGGAAATGCTTCAACAAAATGTAACTGTTATAAAAAATCAGAGCGCACAAGATATTGGTAGATATAGTTTTTGGAAAGATATTAAGCGATTGGAACAGGTATGTGAAAGGTTTAATAACATTAAAAATGCTATTGCTGTATTTTTAACAAATGATGATTCTTATACAAAAGAAAGCTCGTTAACGTCCAATTGTTTTCATTTTAATATGAATGAAGGATTTCATAGTACAAAAAAGCAATGGTTAAATTCAGAAACAACTTGTGCAAAACAATATAAATGTTTTGAACTTAATAAAGAATATTGTATCAATTGGCATATTAAGGAAATAAAAGAAATTAAATTCCATTATTGCATAGTTGAAATTTAGTATGATGTAAATAATTGTTATTAGTAACTGGTAGTAATTTAAAAAGTTATAATTATGGCAGAATTTAGTTTAGATGGTCGTATGACAGTAAAAGGCTTGAAAGAGAATTTTAAAAAATGTTTTGGAGCTTCATTAAGAGTTTACACAACAACATCTTGTAAAACATTTGCAGATGATAAAGCTACTTTGGCTTCAATAAGGAAAGCTGACGCAAAAGGTGGCTCATTGACAGTTGGTGGGAATTTAAGAGTTGGAAACTTTGAAAAGAAAATAGGTGAAATGTATGGTATAGGTGTTCAAGTTTCAGATCCTGAAGACAAAAAGCTTGTAGACAACGATTTGACACTTGCCGCTGCAGGAAAATAAAACTGTTGTCTGATAATAAATCTAAAAATATGACATGGTAAGTACGTTTACCATGTCATTATAAACAATACTATGAGCAAAGAATATTATAAAAAGAAAATTATAGATCTGCGAGCAAGTATAACTAAGGAGAAGGAGGCAAAGAAGAAAGATAATGAATATTATACAAGAATGATAAAAAATACTTCTTCTCCATTATCTAAAGCAAGTTATAAAAAATATAAAATAGATAAAGCCGCCTCTCATGACAGAAGAGTGGAAGAGCTTAAAAGGCAGATTGAAAGTGCGAAAGAATCACTTAAAAGGTCTAAATAACCATAGCACTTTAAATAAAACATCAAACTACATCAATCTTTATTAAATAGAATAAGAAATGAAATCAAGTATAATAGACGTTCCTAGGCGTCATGATCAGGAAGACCTTTTTGGAATAAAAATCTATCAGGACGCATTAATACAATACATTAAGCTTACTGATACACCTATTACAATAGCTTTGCAGGGTGAATGGGGTTCCGGTAAAACGTCTCTTATGAATCTTCTTCGCTGGAATCTGTGTGATATCGATAATGCGCAGTTCTTTCCAATATGGATTAATACATGGCAGTATTCACTTATGAAAACTCCTGCTCAAGCTATAATATCAATACTTGATGGTATTATTAATCAAATCGGTGCACTTAATCCGGCACATAAATGGGAAGAGAGTAAAAAAAAGATTGGTGGACTTTTTAAAAAGATAGCTTCGGTAGGAACTAAGGTAGCTATTAGTACTGTAGGAGTTGACGGAGAAGCTATTGACGATTTATTTGGTTCAGATAATGGTCAAAGTGATATTTTACAGTTGAAAGAAGAAATCTCAAAATTAGTGGAAGAATCACTCAAGAATGATTCGACAAGAACAGGTTTTACTTTCTTTATAGATGACCTTGATAGAATTGATCCGCCAGTTGCAGTTGAAATTCTCGAGTTATTGAAAAACATATTCGATCTTGAACATTGCATATTTATTTTAGCCATTGATTATGATGTAGTGATAAAAGGCCTAAAACCTAAGTTTGGTGAGCTTACAGACAAGAATGAACGTGAGTTCAGATCTTTTTTCGACAAAATTATACAGTTGCCATTCTCAATGCCTGTAGCTAATTATAACATTGATGCTTTTTTAGTTGACGCATTATCAAAAATAAACTTCTTCACAGAAGAGGAAATGAAAGATAATGCTATTCAAGAATCTGTTTCTGAACTAGCAAGACTATCAGTTGGTACAAATCCACGCTCCTTGAAAAGATTGACAAATACGCTGTCATTGATATCAATAATAAACACAGGTATATCGAAAACAGGAGCAGAGGACATAGCCAATAAATATAAAGTAATAAATTTCGGGCTTGTATGCATGCAGATTGCTTATCCATATATCTACAACCAGTTAGCAGAGGAACCAGATTTTAAACAATGGAATGAGACAATTGCAGCAAAGCTTAAATTACGTTCGTTGACACCAGAAGAAAAGATAAGTTTGGATGCTGCAGAAGAATTTGATGAAGAATGGGAGAAAATTGTTTTCCGTATGTGTCAAAAAGAAACCCATTTGAGCAATCGCGTGTTTCAAGTGTCACAAATGCTCAATAAAATAGCTGAGATGATAAAAGATGACAACAGTATTGGCAAGGTTATAGAAGATACAATCGAACTTTCAGCTGTTACAAACCTTAAGGCATTTGATACACCTAAAAAGGTACATGTGTTTAATAGAGATACAAACAACTACAAATTTGATGGAAAAGAATATAGTGTTAAGGTAGAGTTGGTCCGTGACGTAATAAGAAAATATATAAAAGATCATCCTGGAACAACAAAAGCGATGTTACAGGCGGCCTTTCCTATAAAGAAAAATATGGAAACTGTTTTCATGGGAAAAGACACATATATAGAAAAGCAAGCCGCAGGAAAACTGAACTTCATAAAGAAGAATGCAACAGATTCAGACTTTATAGAAACTGCAGATGAACCTATTATTATATGTTCAAACTGGCCAACTACTTCACAAGGAAAGCCAGCTGAATTTTCTATCTTTTTAGAAATAGTAAACAAACAATTAGGCTATCCTGTAACACAAGCGTAATAATGTATTAAAGTGAGGAAAGTACTTACTAAAAAATATTTTCCTCACGATATTAAAATAAATAACATAATTTATCACATTATGAAAATACCAGGAGTATCTTTCTCACTCAAAAGAGCTATTGGAATTACTGCATTAAAGCATAAAGTAGCAAGAAAGACGGGAATACCAACTACAAAACAGGGATTGGAGAGGAAAATAGGAGGAGCAATTCTTAAATTCATTTTTAAGAAATAAATTAATGCAATGCGTAAATCCGGCGTTGAAGATGATTCTGCAATATTTAGCCTTTGTAAGGTAAATAAAATAAATGTTGTTGAAAATGGTTCTGAATCAGAATTCCGTGTGATATTATAAATTTACCAAGATTTTATATTATGACATTATTGAGAATTAAAAATTTACTTAACAGTAGAGAACAGATAGGCGAAGCAGTAAAGAAGACTACAGATTGTATTACCTTATTTAAGGAGAAATTAAGTAATAAAGAGAAAAATGGGATTGAAGCTGAAGTCGAAGAAATTTTAAGTGAAGAGGTTAAAGAAGATAAATCTAATAAAATGCTGCAAGTTCTGGACTGGGCTTACACTAAAGCAAATAGTGACATACCAGGTTTGGGAACTTCATCAGAAATGGCAAAGAAATATCTTGACAAGGAGGGTGGAAGTGTGATAAAAGCTGTTGACTCTATGGTCAGATGGCAAATAACAGCAGCAGCTTCAACTGGATTTGTAAGTAGTTTGGGAGGATTAGCAACTATGCCACTTACATTGCCCGCAAATATAGCTGGAGTAATGGCTATTCAATTGCGCATGATTGGAGCTATAGCAGAACTTGGCGGATATCACGAAGAATCAGAAGAAAAGAAAACAGGTATGTATCTTTGTCTATTAGGCTCTCAAGCTGGAAATGTATTGTCAAAGACAACATCGCAATTTACTATTAAATTTACCACTGCTGCTTTAAAAAAACTTCCAGGTACAGTACTGACACAAATAAACAAAGCTGTAGGTTTCAGACTGTTTACTAAGTTCGGGCAGACAGGACTTGTAAATATAAATAGAATGATACCTATATTAGGAGGTGTTATCGGTGCGAGTGTTGATGCTCTTTCTACATATGCCATAGCAAAAGCGGCAAAAGCACTTTTTCTAAATGAAATTATAGATTTTGAGAAGCAGGAACTTATTGAACAGGAAAAGGTGAAGATACTGATCAATATGGCATTAGTTGATGGAGAATACAGTGAAAGCGAAGCTGAATTCTTATACAATTTAACTAACACTTTAAATATCTCTGATAAGAATAGAGATGGATTGTATAAAATGATACAACATCCCAAAACCCAAAATATAAATTATGAGTTGTTTAAAGAAGATATTGTACTATCTATGACTATGATGTCATTACTATCAAAACTTATTATACAAGATGGAAAAACAGAAAATTCTGAACTGGTATATTTAAAAATGGTCGGCAAAGGATTGGGATTTACTCCTGAACAGATTGAAGATTTATGCAAATAGAAGTTATTCAAGTTTCTTATTCTCAAAATATATTTTTAAATAAAAAGACAAAAATGGATTAAATATAATCATCTATTTTTATTATTAAAAATCAAAGATCAGGTAATACGCGTTCAGAATATCTTGAACTCAAGACTGAGGGAAATATTAGGTTATATGATTCTTAAAGAGATATAAATCAATAATTTACAAATATTCAATACTGTTGCATTTTCAATTTAAAAGGAATTACATCAATATGAAAAATTACAAATCAGTTTTAGTATTGTTTTCATGTTTGTTTATGTTTTCATGCAATGACATAAACAAGCAGATAGAAAGCAAAATACAAAAGGTTACAGAACTATCGGAGTTAGGTTCTGTGGAATATACAGTGAAGAAAGTTATAAAAGCCAATGATATAGGCGAATGGTATAAAATCGGAGATAGAAAGATTTTGTTCAATTGCACTGCATATCTTAAGGCTGGTATAGACCTTGAGGGGCTTGGCATTGAGAATTTCAAAATTGACCAATCCAAAAAAGAGGTTGTTATTATACTTCCACATGCCAAGCTTTTATCCATTGATATGCCGACAGATGAAACAGAACTGGTATATGACCAGGTCTCGTTGTTGAGAAGTGGGTTCACTGCAGAAGAAAGAACTATGCTTCTTAGACAAGGACAACAAGATATCATTTCTGATATAGAGAATATCGGTATACTGAAGGAAGCAGAAAACAATGTTTCCGATTTCTTTAAAGCAATGATGTCTCAAATGGGATTCAAATCTATTATTGTTAACTTCGAATAATTAAATAGTTATGATAAAATATGTAATAAAGATTCTGGTTCTGGTTGCGATACTTGGAGTAGCTGCTTTTGGAGCATATAAATTGGGTCTGTTCGGCAATAGTGAATTAAAAATTGACAAGACCGCCAATGTGGTGGAAGATGTTAAGAGAATAGGCGAATTTTATAGTACTTGTTATTATGAAGAACTTGTTATAAAAGACTTTAAGAGCAGTGAGTTCAATAAATCGTATATAGGAGACTTGTTTAATACTGATTTCAAGGATGAAATTGTAATTATAGCAAATGGTAAAGTCAAAGCTGGATTTAATCTGGCAGAACTAGACAGTAATGATTTGGTTGTAAATGAAGATTCTATATCTATTACCTTGCCTAAAGCTGTGGTCTTTGATGTAATTCTTAATCCTACAGATTATGAGATTTATGTTGAGAACGGAACATGGTCTCATGAAAAAGTAGTTAAACTTACAGAAAAAGCAAAGGATAGGATATTACAAGACGCATTAAATTTTGGAATTCTTGAAAAAGCTGAGAAGACAGGTATGCTTAAACTTGGAAATCTGTTCAAATCTATGGGTTTTAATTACGTTTATATTTGCATTGATAGTATAACAGCACCTTTTTAGAAAAAATGAAATACCTTTACTATATATTATTGACTCTAAGTTTTGTTTCGTGCGGACAGAGAAACAAGAAAAAAAATATTACTGACATCAATATCACTGAGAATAATGACAACACTGTTAACGTTATCAATCAGGCAAAACCTAAATTGATGATTATTCCGAGCGACAGGATGTTAAAGGATGAAAAATGTCTGGCAATAAAAACATTCAATGGAAAGGAAACAATTATAAGGGATATATATATGGCTTCATCGTGAAAAGTGAGAAATCAAATAGTATCGTTTCTGCCATACAAAAGTATTTTATACATATAGGATATCCTCTTAATGACCTGGAACAATCACTTAAATCCATTAACAATAAACAGATTCTAGATGAAGCCGATAATATTGCTAAGGACGCTAAAACACTTCTAATCAATACAGTTTTACCCGATATAATACTGGAACTTGACTACCAAGAAAATGTTATAACAGGAAGGACTTCAAGAAAATCGTATATCAATATAGCATTGTCAGCCATAGATGTATATTCCGATAAAGTCATTGCCGTATCAAATAAAAATAATCTTGATATGAGTTTAGATGAATACTTGGAAAAAGGAATTACAAAGGATTTGGAAACACTTGAGCCTCAGCTAAGAAACTATTTCACTGATATCGTAGCTAATGGTAGAGAAATCTCATTTAGAGTTACCCTTAGCAATGACTGCCCAATCAATTTATCGGACATGTATAATAATGAAGGAGATACATACTCTGACTGGATTCGCCGCTGGGTAATAACAAATGCTAAAAATGGCAGCGCAAATATGGTATCAAATACAAAAAAAGAAATGGCATTTACCAATGTAAGAATATCAAATGTAATGGATGATGGAACTCAGTTTAATGCATACGAGTTTGCAGGAAAGTTCAGAAAAGAATTCTTCAAAACATTCTCATTACAGTCAAGCAACAATTCTCAGGGATTAGGTAATGCATTAGTAATCATAAATTAATCACTTGTATATGAAAAAGATTATCCTATTGTTTGGTATAGTTTTATGTGGAGCATGTTCGGAAAATAAAAAGAACAATAAGCCGACATTCAATCCGACTACACAAGAAACTGTTGTAACTAATAAAATATCCAATATCACTAAAACTGTATCTCCAATTAATGGCAATATTGCACTAAGCGTTATTGTACAAAACAATCTGCCATCAGAAAGTGCAGAATTACTGAAATCAAAGATTATAAATATTATAACACATAATGGTATAGCATCACAAGGCGTTAATCCACAAATCATAGTTGCTCCGACTTTGACAGAAACCAGCTATGATATAACCTCTACCATACCCCAGAAACATAAAATTAATTACAGTGTAATAATCTATATTGGAAATATTCTGACAGGAGAAATATTCAATTCAATAAACAAAACGCTTATTGGAGTGGGCGATTCAAAGGAATTGGCTACTATAAATGCCATTTCTTCTATCTCTACAAATGATACAGATATAACAAATCTCATTAGCGGAACTGAACAAAAAATCATCAATTATTATAATACTAATGGAGAATTGTTACTGAATGAAGCTGTCGGATACATTAATAATCATAAATATGAAGAAGCATTAGCTATATTAAATTCAATACCAAATGAATGTCAGGAACTATATAGGAAATCTTCTAAAATGAGGTTTGATGCTATAGAAAAATATATGGAAAATAACTCCGATATAATGCTGAATGACTTTAAAGCGACATTAGGAACAGAAAGAGATAATATTGGAGGATTTTCTGAAAAAGCTATGGCTATATACAGGAATATACCATCGGATTCGAAGGCCAAAAAAGAAGCCGACAAAATATACTCTGAATATATAAAAAGCCTTAATCCGGAAGCTAAGCTAAAACATGAGCAGGACATGAGGGAATGGGATTCAACAATGAAACAGCTCGACAGACAGTATGAATTGGATATGTATAAAACAGAAATGTCAACAAAAGTAGCAATAGAAGGACAGACTACTTTGTTAGAAAAATACAAGAAAGATGTAAACTACGAGAAAATGAGCTGGTTAGGTAAATTATTCTATTTTGGAAAGGAATAAAATCATGAATAAAATTGGGTGTCTGATTGCTTTCTTTATTTTCCTAGTCGTTGCCATAATTTATGACTGTGTTGATAGTAACAGAAGAAAAGAAGAAAGAGAAAAATACGATTCTTTGGAAAAAAGATTAATGGAATATGTAAATGAAAACGATTTTGAAACGGCATATAAGATTATGAACGAGGAAGGTATGAATATTGACTATGTGCCTATTGCTGAAATCGACTACATGATAAAGAACAAAGATTTCATTTTTGCTTTAAACATTTCCAAAGACAGACTAAAAGATGAAGGTTATTACGCAAACTCTGTATTGGAGAACTTAATCTATATTTATAGTAATGGAGGGGAAGAAGATGTAATAAAAGCTATGTCGCTTATTAATTATCCTCTAATAAATAATGCATCTCCAAGATATTGGGCTGGTACTGGATATTCATCAATCATGTGTCATTGGGCAACCGACGAAATAAATGAAATACATAGCAAGAATAATAATGCCATAAAAAAGCTATTGATACATTTAGACTATCAAGGAGCAGAATTAAGCCCGAAGTTCAAGAAAACTTTAGTTGCTCTACTACTACCTTCTACATCTTACGATGGTGACGATGTAATATATAATTACGATGATGCTAACAAAATATGTAAAGAATTCAGACTAAAATGAAAACATTACTCTACATTCTTGCCAATGGCATATACGCATTCCTTACCTTATCAATATTTTTAGGATATTTTGCATTAAAATATTGTGGTTACACAATATCTGATAATGGTGAAGATATAAATCTTTTAGGAAAAGTTATTTTCATTGCTACATGCATTATAGCAATAATAATGTCTATACCAATAGGTATATTTGCTTACAAGAACTTTGATGAAGTTTTATCAAGAAGTGACAAGTACAGGTCAAGCAAAGTAGATCTTATGCAGAAAAGAATAAAACACTCATTTGGCATTGCTATAGCCAGCTTTTTTACTTTAGTGCTTACTATTCCAAGTATATGCATGTTTGTACTTTCTGTATTCATAAAAGAATAGAATAGATACAACATTAAACACTGATTAAACATCATTTAAATACCGTTTAAAAACTATTAGAGAAAGGATTAAAAAAGCTTTGCAAAACTTTTGCAAGAATATTGCAAACCTTTACCCATAATAAGAAGACGCATAACGAATGGCATCAGAACCCATTCATTATGCGTCTTCTCCTTTTCAAAATATGTTCACTGCCCGTTCAGTAGCCGTTCACTGAACAGAATATCATTTTCCGCTCTTTGTAGCCTTAGCATATATTATAAGTGCAATAGCCGAAATGGCACCGATACCAGTAAACCAATACCAGATGTAATGCGCATTAGCAGCATCGGCTTTCCATGCCTCTACGGAATCATACAGTGCAGGGTCCGGGCAATATGCCGTAAGAAGAATACCTGATAAACCGAAACCGATTACTGAAGCAAGGAATGAGTGAAGATGACTGAATCCCAGATACAGTCCCTCCTCTCCTTTTGGAGCCTGCAATGAGAAGAATTCCATATATCGCGGAGAGATGAAACATTCGGCAAGTGCCTGCACAGCAATTCCGGCAATCATCATCACTGTGATAGGGTGCATACCGAAGATATCTCCTTCGAACAGATTTCCGGACGCCATAATCAATGCGGAAAGAGGTATAAGGAACATTCCTACCGCCATTGATGTCAGAGCCTTACGTTTTGCCATAAGCTGGGTAATGATGTTCACGAATATTACCACAACGAACGGATTTACATTGGCAATCCATCCCGGTTTGGCAGTCTCGCCCGCCATACGGATTACGTACTTAGGCATTGTGGCATACATCTGATGTTGTATCATCCAAAAACCTGTCACTATAAGTATAAGCAACAGAAGACGTCCGTTGGTAAATACCTTACCCAATCCACGGAACACTTCCGCCATACTTTTTCCCTCACCTGATGTATTGGCAGAATGGAAGAAAAAGAATATAGTAAGCAAAGCGATGAAACACAATGTGGCTGAGAAGAAATTTATATAGATATAAGCCTCATCGCCTACTATAGAACGCATAGGATCGACAAAACACTTACCAGTAAATGCTCCGATATTTACCATCATATAGAATATGGAATATCCGCGTGCACGAGTTTCGGATGTTGTTTCTCTAGCCACAGAAGCAGAGATTATAGATTTGATAAAAGAACCTCCAATCACAAGTATCACCATCACTGGCACAATGAGCAGACGCAGACTGCTGGTTTCAAGTCCTGTGAAATGAGTTTTTTCGCCATATTCTACCAATCCTGCCGACTCAAGCATCACAGGAAGCATACCCAACCCTAGGTATCCTATAGTAAGCAGTGTAAATGCAATCAGTATTGCCTTACGATAACCAATCTTATCGGCAAACGCTCCGGTAAACATAGGAAGGAAATAAAGTCCTCCGGAGAAAAGACCTGAAATAAGACTCGCTTCAATATCGTTGAAGCCTAATGTGTTAGATAGATAAAGTGTAATTACGATAAAGATGGCATAATAGGCCATACGTTCAAAAAGTTCCGACAAGTTGGCTGTCCAGAACGCACGAGAGAATTTTGTCATCAATTAAAAATGTATTAATAGTTAAAAAATAATAGTGTCAGGATATAGTTTTACCAAACGGAGTCAAAGCCAGTCCAGCGAGTTTGAAATGTTGCATTCCGAAAGGTATTCCTATCACTGTAATGCACAGCAAGGCACCGAAAAGAAGATGTGTAAGCGCAATCCATACGCCCCCCAAAAGTATCCACAACAAATTCATGAATACACTCAGACACCCTCCATCTGAAGATGTGCTTTGTACCTTCACCCCAAAAGGAAAAAGCGCAAGCATTGCCAGCTTTAGAGTCTGGAGACCAAAAGGAATCCCTATGATGGTAATCATAAGAAGAAAGCTGGAAATCACATATTCCAGACATACGAATAATCCGCCGAAGATTATCCAAAGAATGTTCATCAAAATATTCATGGGTTAATTGTCGGTTATTTGTTGTTAGTTATCAGTTGTTAGCAATCAGCATGGGCTAATTATTAACTATTAATTCTTAATTGTTAATTCCAGTAAGTCGCTCATGGAACCGTTGAACACATTCAAATCGACTTGCTCATTTATTCCCGGCATGGTTCCTACATCCGTGTGTTGCCAAAATTTCCATTCGCCTTCGTATCTCACCGAATCCACATAATAATGTGCAATCCAATAAGGATATGTATTAAAAACAGAATCAGACAAGTATTTGTTCTTGAATTTATAAGAAGTGTATAATATAGGCTTTACTTTATAATGTCTTTCAACCCTGTTCAACCATACAAGCAGGTCTCTTTTCAGTTTAACCGCATCCTTTGGTCTTTTCTCAATATCAAGTACCGGAGGCAAGTCGCCCGCTTTCAATTTTACATTGTCAATAAAGAAATCCGCCTGTTTCACAGGATCTGTATTGGGATTATAGAAATGGTATGCGCCACGTATGAAATGCATACTGTCAGCCTCGGCAAAATTGTAGTCGAAAGCCCTGTCCTTGAAATCTCCTCCCTCTGTGGCCTTTATAAATACGAAACGTACCGGAAACTGTGCATACTGTACACTTTTCAATACTTTCCAGTCTATTTCGTCCTGATGATGTGAAACATCTATTCCATGTACTGCATATCCATAAGGGAGACAAACTCCGTATGCTTTCATCCCATAACACGGTTTCCACCTGTATGAATACGGACGTATGAAGAAATAATAAAATCCAACCACGAATATCAATGCACCGACTGCCATCAATACGTAATGGGCAGTATCCGACAGTTTTACAGACTGTGACTGTTTCTTTGAAGTGGAAGATTTAGCCCTTACCGGTTTGCGACTTCCGCCATTTGCTGTTTGCAACGGTTTGCGTCTTGCGGCAGGCCTTTTTGCAACCTTCTTCTCCACAGAAACTTTCGGTTCTTTTATCATGGTTAAAAAATTTATATTATAAAATCAAACAGAGAATTGAATTTCGAGTACATTCACTATATTAAAAGAATCACCACAGGAGCATACATACTCTGTTGCTTGTCTGTGGTGATTCCTGGCAATTATATCATATCAGTCATTAACCGATATTATTTAGCCTGTTCCAACTGAAGAGTCTTTGTTGGTTGGTCGCAAACTTCTGTAGGACCGAAGTACTGGATAGGACCTGGATAAACATATGCAGTTTCCTTAGCCCAAGCTTCACGCTGTGCAGCGAATGCTTTGAAAGGAGCACCGTCAAGTTTAACAAGAGCCTTCTGTATAACTGGTTTCATTTCGCCGTGACGACGTTCCATGTTCATCATCATTGTGATAGGCACACCACCTGCAATCCATTCAGCAGCAGGAGCAGTAGTGTTGCGCACTGATGACATGTAACCTGTCTTACCGCTTGCGATAAGCAATGAAGCAGTGTAACCAAGTGAGTAACAGTAGTCAGCGTCGAAGTTAGATGGAGCAGCGCAACGTCCTTCGTAACCGAAGAAGTGGTGCTGTGCAGAGAACTTACCTGCGAACTTGCCTTCAGCCTTCCATGCAGCAAGTTTCTTGCCTACCATTTCAGAAAGAAGTTTTTCTGTTTCGATAAGTGATACCTGTACGTTTCCGTGTGGGTCGCGGTCAAGTGACAACTGACGAGCAACACCTTCTGGAAGAGAAGCATAAATAGCAGCGTTTTCAGCAGAAAGCTTGCTGATGATATATTCACGCTGTTTGTTAGGTTCAATTTTGTTGAATTCTTCACCGTTAGCTGCAAGGAAGTCGTTAAGTTCAGCGATAAGAGCCTTCATGGCAGGGATGAACTCGATAAGACCTTCCGGGATAAGAACGATACCGAAGTTGTTTCCTTCAGCAGCACGGTTTGCAACAGCCTGAGCGATAGAAGTAACTACATCGTCAAGTGACATGTTCTTAGCTTCAACTTCTTCAGAGATGATACAGATGTTTGGCTGAGTCTGAAGAGCACATTCAAGAGCGATGTGAGAAGCAGAACGTCCCATCAATTTGATGAAGTGCCAGTATTTGCGAGCTGAGTTACAGTCGCGTTCGATGTTACCGATAACTTCTGAATATGTCTTACATGCAGTATCGAAACCGAATGATGTTTCAATCATTTCGTTCTTCAAGTCACCGTCGATAGTCTTAGGACAACCGATTACCTGTACGCCATAGTTCTTGGCAGCATAATATTCAGCCAATACACAAGCGTTAGTGTTAGAGTCATCACCACCGATGATAACCAAAGCCTTGATACCAAGTTCTTTCAAGATTTCGTAACCTTTTTCGAACTGTTCTTCTTTTTCAAGTTTTGTACGACCTGAACCGATGATATCGAAACCACCTGTGTTGCGGTATTCGTCGATGATATCAGCAGTAAGTTCTTTATAGTTGTGGTCAACCAAACCGCCAGGACCAAGGATAAATCCGTAAAGTTTGTTGTTAGGATTAAGTTTCTTGATACCGTCGAAAAGACCAGAGATAACGTTATGTCCACCAGGAGCCTGTCCACCAGACAAGATAACACCGACATTCATCTCTGCAGTGTTCTGAGCCTGTCCTTCTACGAACTGGATCAAAGGCATTCCGTAAGTGTTAGGGAACAACTTTTTGATAGCTTCCTGATCGGCTACAGACTGAGTAGCTTCACCTTCCTTCACTGCAACCGCACCTGTCAGGGCTTTTGGTAATTTTGGCTGATAAGCAGCTCTAGCAATTTGTAATGCACTTTTTGTCATAATTTCAAAATTTATTTATATAAGGTGTATATTATTTTATTCTATACGTTTTAAAATTCGCCTTGCCGTTTTAATAAAAACGTGCGGACGTTTTATTTTAAATGCTTTTTCAACGTTCCGTGCAAATTTCGCCTTTTTTTCGGAAATACGAAAATGACGGATAAAAAAAATACACCATAGGAATAATATTTGACAAAAAGAAGTAGATATTCCAACAAAAACATTATCTTTACGACAAAATATTTTTTATTAATCAATTAAAATCATAGAATTATGGCTAGTAGAAGAGACTTGAAAAAACATGTGAACTATATTTCTGAAGTAACTGTTGGTATGTGTATTATAGAAGGCATGAACGCCGAAGGTGAAAGACGTGAAGCTATCGCAAACCTTGTAGAAAAGACACTAAACCTCCGTTCAGATATAATAAGCCGAATCAGCCATACTGAACCGGGAAATGTAAAAGGTTTCTACAAAAAACTGAAATCGGATTTCAATACACAGATTGAAGAAGTATTCAACAAGCTGAACGAAAAATAATCCACTGACAGGAGGAAATGAAGAAAGCGCTTTTCAGTTTTATTTACTTCAAACTATTGGGATGGAAGGCTGAAGTCAATGTTCCCGATTACGACAAATGTATAATCTGTGCTGCCCCACATACCACCAACTGGGACCTGATAATAGGAAAACTGTTCATCGGTGCAATAGGTCGCGAATCTGGTTTCCTGATGAAGAAAGAATGGTTTTTCTTCCCGCTGGGATACCTGTTCAGATGGATGGGCGGAATACCGGTAAACAGGAACAAACGAACTTCACTGGTTGAACAAACTGTGGAACTGATAAAGAAAAGTCCGAAATTCCATTTGGCAATAACTCCGGAAGGTACACGTTCGGCAAACCCTAATTGGAAAAAAGGTTTTTATTTCATAGCAAGCGGCGCAAATATACCTATTGTGCTTATAGGTATTGATTATCAGAAAAAGTGCATTTATGCCAACAAAGCTATCATGCCTACAGGTGATATTGATAAAGACATGCGCGAAATAAAACTCTACTTCAAGGATTTCAAGGGAAAACATCCTGAGAAGTTCGATATAGGAGAGGTTTAAAAACAAAAACGGCTGTAAATTATTTGATTTACAGCCGTTTTTGTTTTTAAACTGAAACTTAAGCAAATATCCTAGAAATCAATAATAAACTCATCGAAGCTGGTATTCTCTATTCCTATTTTCTCTTTCAGCCTCATCTTGCGTCTGGATATGCTGGCCTTTGCAATGTGATATATTTCTGAAAGCATTGACATGGAAAGCTCCATCTTAACCAGACAGCAGAAACGTATGTCATCGTCAGTAAGTTGCGGACAAAGCGTCTTCAATCTCTCCGTGAACATATCGAAACAAGCATCTGCATTGCCTGTTATTATATTCCAGTCATCATCCGAAAGATGTAGGGAACCTTGCGCATTCTGCCTCCTCATTATCACCGGAAGAGTGATATTGTTAAGTTGCTTATAATAGTCAATATTCTTGTTAAGCTTTTCTATCTCTTTCTGTTTCAGTTCTTCCTGCTTGCGCGCAAGCGATATTTCCATATCCCTGCGTTTTATGGTCTCTTCCATTTTCAGACATGTTTCTTCCCTCAGACGTTCCGTCAGTTTACGCTTATTGGAACGGTAATAATGGAGCAATATGGATAAGAACATAATAAGAAGTAATGCGGCAAGTACAAAGTTGGAAAACATCAACTGGCTTGATGCAGCTTGCATCTCAGCCTTGTTGGCACGTTTTTTCTGTATGTTATATTCATGTAATCCGTGCATCTTTTCCATAAATTCATCACGCCTGTCCTCTATCAGAGAATCAAGAGTTGCAGTATATTTCTTAAGAAAATCATAAGCTTGCGGAAGTTTTCCCAAACCGTCATACATTTCAGCCATAGCCTTGTACGATTTAATACGTGCAGGCATATCTACACTATACATGTTGGGGATTATATAATGCAATGCAGAATCAGAGTTCCCGTTCAAGGTGTATGCCAGTCCTTTTAACATGAGCAGTTCACTCTTCAACTGGGGAATCGGCCCCAGTTCCAGACCTTTGTCGGCAAAATACACTACGCTGTCAGAATTACCCGAAGCCATATATGCCTCCGACAAATGTTTATATATATCCGACTTAGTATTATCGTTTTTATCATATAAATATGCCAATGCCTTCCTTAAAGTGGAATATACCTTCGGCATGTCTTTTTTATTCAGATAATATAATGCCTTTTCATGTAGGAAATCTATGTTTGCCGATGAATCGTGCAGTGACTTCAACAAGCGTTCAGCTGAATTTATGTACGACTTTTCCATATCATGCCTCATCTTGAAACGGTATATTTTCGCCAATTCCAGATTAATCTTAAAATGAAGCATACTGTCCGATCCGGCATATTCACCTGCCATGACATAACTGTCTATGGCCCTGAGAAGATAAAAATTCTTATGCTGAATTCGGGCCTGATAAAAATAGGCCATAGCAAGACAGGAATCCATTTCCTCACGCGAAAATACCTTGACTGAAAAATTCAAAATAGAATCATTCTTTGGAAAACTGTCTTTATCGCACATGTCTTTCACCATCGACAAAACGTTTACTGCACGTTTCACATCGGCATCATCACGACGCGAACAAGAAGACATGATAAAGACAAAAAGAAAAGAATATATCAGATATCTGAAAAAACTGTATAAAGACATAAAATCAAGATAAGGTTAATATTATTACGAAGATACAAAACCGTATTAATATCTAAATAATATACAGTCTTTTCAGATATATTTTTTTAGTCTTTTAAGTGTTATATACATGAATAAACTATCAATCCTCGAATAAGGCATTCAGTGCGGACTCCTCTCCCACTACCCAAACGATATCACCTTGTTGCAATTCTGCATCTACATCAGGCTGACGCAATGACATATCGCCGGAAGATTCAACTCCTACTACAAGGCAGTGATATTTGTTTCTAATTCCACTTTCGCGGATAGTCTTTCCAACAAACTTTGAATTTTCGGTCACAACAAACTGTTTCAGAAGCATCTCTTTCTTCTCAAAGTCATCATCCACACACCCCTCCGAAACAGCTTCAGCATGTTCGGCAAATGCCGACAATTGCGAGTCGGAACCTATAACCTGAATTGTATCACCCGGGAATATTCTTGTCTGTCCACCCGGAATATTGATTCTGTGCGTACCACGTATGATTGAAGCCACATGAACTCCAAATCTTTTCCCCAAGTTAAGTTCCATCAGAGTCAAACCTGCCCACAATGAATCTGCCGAAATCTTTATATCCGTCAGGTGTATATCCCTGTCGAGCAATCGTCCTGCGTACTCCGGTTTCTTGCTTCCCCTATAAACCATAAACATATCCTTCGACCTCATATTCTGGACGAAAGTCCTCTCCATCAGAATTGACTGTTTCTTCAGGAAACGGGAGAATATCATTGTAAGCACCACGACTATTGCCACTCCGACAACTATAGCGACGGAAGCCTGGAATATATGGTTAATCACATAAATCACGAATATCACACCTATCACTATTCTGAGTATCACCACAGATATCAGAGGAGCATGATTGAACCTGCTGTCTTTCCACAAAGCCTTGAACTCGACGGAGTGGTTCTTCTTCATAATCATGGCACGCAGGAAAGGCGATATAAGAATTATCGTTATGGCCGCGCCTGCCCAACGTCCCCATTTGTCTCCCATAGTTTCAACAAGCAAAGGAAGAATAAAGCTGAAAGATATAAAAATGGCCGCAATAGTCAGTACAGAATATATCACAGTAATCCTGATTATGGCATAAATCAACGATTTCCAGTTACTCTGATAATTGGCCGGCTGGGTGGAGCCCGAGTATCTTTCTATCATGTTTCTCCATTTAGGAGGCATACGTTTATCTACAAAGTTATATGCCGGAACAGAAAGACGGATCATATAAGGTGTAAGGAACGTGGTTATTACAGACACCGCAACGACTATCGGATACAGAAAATCGCTGGTCACGTTCAGACTTACACCAAGCGACGCTATGATAAACGCGAACTCACCTATCTGTGTCAGACTGAAACCGCACTGCATGGAGGTCTTGAGCGACTGCCCGGAAAGCAGCACACCGCCTGTACCGAATATGGTCTGTCCTAGTAGGATTGCCACTATTATGGCTACAATAGGCCATATATACTCAACTATCAGATTAGGATCGACCATCATACCCACAGACACGAAGAATATGGCACCGAACAAGTCCTTTACAGGGGCAACCAGCTTTTCAATACGCTCCGAATCGAGTGTCTCGGCAAGTATGGAACCCATAATGAAAGCTCCGAATGCCGGAGAGAATCCCACCTTGGCAGCCAGGACCACCATTCCGAAACACATGCCCAAGGAGAATATCAGAAGTGTCTCGTCACTCATCAGCTTACGCGAGCGCTTGAGGAATGTAGGAATGAGATACATGCCGACCACGAACCACAAGATAAGGAAGAACACCAGTTTCAGGATACTACCTACCATCTCCATTCCTTCGAAATTCTTGCTCACAGCCATTGTGGAAAGCATAACCATAAGTACGATGGCAAGAATATCTTCAATAATAAGAATACTCAACACAAGTCCTGTGAATTTCTGCTGCCTGATGCCCAAATCATCAAATGCTTTATATATAATGGTGGTAGATGACATGGCAAGCATACCTCCCAGATAGATACAGTCCATCTGCTTCCATCCGAAGGTCCAACCTACGAATATTCCCACCGCTATCATACACAGGATAATGGTGCATGCCGAAATAACTGCCGCCCCCCCGACTTTCATCAGTTTCTTGAAACTGAAATCAAGACCAAGGGCAAACAAAAGGAATATCACACCTATATCCGACCAGGTCTTTATACTGTCGGCATCAGTTACGGAAGGAGTAAAAGTGAAATGCGGACTGGCCAAAAATCCGGCAACTATATACCCCAGCACCAATGGCTGTTTCAGTTTCTTGAACACAAGGGTCATTATACCGGCACATATCAATATCAGGGCCAAATCGCTTATTAAAGGAGCCAAATGAGACATAATCGTTATAAATAGTTATTACAACCGCAAAATTACTAAATAAAATAATAGCAAAAGCGGAAGTCTATGTAAAATATCACATAAACTTCCGCTTTATAATATCAAAAAGACAATATTTTTATTTTCTGAAAGGAGGTTTGACTACTATGGCTTTAAGTTTTCTGCCACGATTGTCCAGACATATTTCTGTTCCCGGCTTGGAAAATTCAGTTTTGACATATCCCATGCCTATACCTATCTTACGTGTTGGCGACATTGTTCCAGATGTAACATTACCGATAACGTTTCCATCCATATCAGTAAGAGGATAACCGTGTCTCGGAATACCTCTGTCTATCATCTCAAAACCTACAAGCTTGCGTGAAACGCCTTCTGCCTTTTGCTTCTCAAGTGCGGCACGGTTTGTAAAGTTCTTTCCGTCAACAAACTTTGTTATCCATCCCAGCCCAGCTTCTATAGGCGAAGTCGTATCGTCTATATCGTTACCATACAGACAGAATCCCATTTCGAGTCTCAAAGTATCGCGGGCTCCCAAGCCTATTGGTTTGATGCCGAACTCCTCGCCTGCCTCGAACACTGCATTCCAGATTTTCTCTGCATCCTGCGGATAGAAATATAGTTCGAAACCTCCCGCACCGGTATATCCTGTGTTGGATATAATGACATTTTTCACACCGGCAAGTTCGCCAACCTTAAAAGTATAATAAGGAATATCAGCCAGAACAATATCTGTTAGCTTCTGCAATGTATCAATGGCTTTAGGTCCCTGTATAGCGAGCTGTCCGATATTGTCGGACGAATTTTCCAGTTCTGCACCGACTGTGTTATGCGAAACGCACCAGTTCCAGTCCTTTTCTATATTTGCCGCATTCACCACAAGCATATATTTGTCGGGCTCGTATGCATAAACCAATAGGTCATCTACTATTCCGCCATCTTCATTAGGGAAACATGAATATTGAATTTTTCCCGGAGTAAGTACTGCAGCATTGTTCGAGGTAACCAGCTGAATGAATTCAAGCGCAGATGGTCCCTTTACCCAGAATTCTCCCATATGCGAAACATCAAAGACTCCCACACCCTGACACACCGTCAGGTGTTCTTCGATAATTCCTGAATATTCAATCGGCATATTGTAACCTGCGAATTCATGCATCTTAGCTCCAAGAGCTATATGCTTCTCTGTAAATGGAGTAGTTTTCATAAGTATAAGTTTAAAGTTTGTGAGTTTATTAGTTTATGAGATTATAAGTTTATAAGTTTGTTATTACCAACTTAAAAACTTACAAACTCACAAACTATTACAATAATCAATATCTGTTTGCTGTCAGTTCCGCAATTTTCACTATTACCTTTACAGCCTTTTCTATAGACTGAACAGGAACAAACTCGTATCTTCCGTGGAAATTCAATCCTCCCGCAAAGATATTAGGACAAGGCAATCCCTTGAACGACAGTTGCGCACCGTCAGTACCTCCTCGTATAGCCTTGACCTTAGGCTCTACTCCGGCCTCTTTCATCGCACCGAATGCAATGTCAATGATGTGCATCAGCGGTTCCACCTCCTGACGCATGTTGTAATACTGGTCTTTAAGTTCCACTGCAACAATTTCACTGCCATATTTGGCGTTGATCCTGCTTGCACAATCGGCAACGAAAGCCTTTCTGCTTTCAAATTTTTCCCTGTCATGATCGCGGATGATATATGAAAGTTCCGACTGCTCTACCTCGCCCTTCATGCCTACCAGGTGATAGAAACCTTCGTAACCTTCGGTTGTGGCCGGAGTCTCATCAGCCGGTAGCATAGACATAAACTCATTTGCTACAAGCATTGAATTTATCATCTTGTTTTTCGCATAACCCGGATGAACATTTCTTCCTTTTATCACTATTTTTGCGGCTGCGGCATTGAAATTCTCAAATTCAAGTTCGCCCACTTCGCCTCCGTCCATTGTATAGGCCCATTTGGCACCGAACTTCTGTACATCGAATTTATGTGCTCCCAAACCGATTTCCTCATCAGGGTTGAAACCTATTCTGATCTTTCCATGCTTGATTTCGGGATGTTCTTTCAGATATGCCATAGCAGAAACTATCTCGGCGATACCAGCCTTGTCGTCGGCACCAAGAAGAGTATGACCATCGGTCACAATAAGGTCTTCACCCTTATGGTCAAGCAATTCAGGGAACTGCGAAGGGGAAAGAACAATATTTTCCTTATTGCATAATACTATATCAGTTCCGTCATAATTCTCTACTATACGAGGTTTGACGTTAGCACCGCTCATATCAGGACTTGTATCCATGTGGGCGATAAATCCTACCACCGGAACAGGTCTGTCTATATTTGCCGGCAAGGTGGCAAACAAATATCCGTTTTCATCAAGGGAGATTTCTTCAAGTCCAAGTTCCTGAAGTTCCTGCTGCAGATATTTCGCAAAAACCATCTGCTTTGCGGTACTTGGAGTAACGCCTGTATTCTCGTCCGACTGGGTATCAAAAGTCACATACTTTAAAAATCTGTCTATTACTGTCATGTTTTTTATATGTTAAATTATTGATTGATGTAAAGTTAAATAAATGGTTTCTAATAACAAAACTACATATCCTTTTTTTGGTAATTTTTCATACTCGGAAACTCATTTAAAAGGAAATACATCATAAAAACCAAAAAGTATTATCAAAAGAACATCAAACTATTGAGTAAGTTTCGTAATTTTGCACCAAAATATATATAATAGATAGAATGAAATTATATCCTACATTATTACTCATAGCGTGTCTGACAGCGCTTCCAGTGAAAACTTTAGGACAAGAAGCAGAGATTGTAAAACAAGGTATTCCTATTGCCGGCGATACAACAGTCGTTCTAAGCAAAAAAGAACTCAAAAGACAAAAAAAAGCCCAACGAAACGTACATTATAATATTCTTGGCGGTCCGAGCTATACCCCTGATTTCGGTTTATTGGTAGGTGGTAGCGCTCTGGTAACTTTCAGCATGAATCCAAAGGACAGCACCATGAAGCGTTCGGTAGTTCCTGCTTCCGTAGCACTGATGTTCAAAGGTGGACTTAATATAGTGGTAAAACCACAATTGTTCTTCAAGAACGATAAATTCCGTATCTTCGGACAATTCATCTACAAGAACACACAGGAGAACTATTACGGAGTGGGATATACCACCAACAAGAATTACATCCGAGGCAAAGAAACCAGCCAATACAAATACAGCGGAATACAGGTTAACCCATGGTTCCTTTTCCGTATAAAAGAAACAAATTTTTTTGCCGGTCCGCAGATTGACTTGAACTACGACCACATGATGAATGTGGCTGAAGGTATAACACAAGACAAGAATTACATAAAGGCCGGAGGTACTGCCGACGGATACAGCAATTTCAGTTCCGGTCTGGGATTCCTGTTAAGTTACGACACACGCGACATTCCAGCCAATCCGTTTAAAGGTCTGTATTTTGATTTCCGCGGTGTAATGTATCAGAAATGGTTAGGTGGCGATGACAATTACTACCGTTTGGAATTCGACTACCGCCAGTACAAGTCGGTAGGCAAAAGAAAAGTCCTGGCATGGACAGTACAGAGCAAAAACGTATTCGGCAATAATATACCTCTGAACAAGTATGTGCTTAGCGGTACTCCGTTCGACCTCAGAGGCTACTATATGGGACAGTTCCGCGACAAGTCATCACATCTTGCAATACTGGAATACAGACAGATGTTCAATACCGACAGAAGTAACTGGTGGAAGAAAGTAGCTAACCGCTTAGGATACGTAGTATGGGGAGGCGCCGGTTTTATGGGACCGAATCCAGGCAAGATCGAAGGTGTACTGCCCAACGCAGGTGTCGGTCTGAGAATAGAAGTACAGCCACGTATGAACTTCAGACTTGATATAGGTAGGGACTTCGTAAACAAACAGAACCTATTCTATATAAATATGACAGAAGCATTCTGATAAAACATTTCATATACTAAAAAACTCCGCAAGGTACGATGACCTGCGGAGTTTTTTTATATATGTCTTATTTATATCAGAAACAGCTTGAACCGTCGAAACAGTGTGTACAAACCTTACACTTAGGAAGTCCGATAGCCTCAATCAAAGTTTCAAGGGTATTGAACTTCAGCGAAGTCAGTCCGAAACGAGACCTGATGCGCTCCACCAGTTCCTTATACTCAGGAGAATCAGTAGTAGCATACTTGTCAAGTTTAGCATTCTCATCACCTTCTATTTCCTTGATAATACGGCGTGTGATAAGTTCCATGTCACTCTTTGACGAAGTGAAACCGATAAACGGACATCCGTAAATAAGCGGCGGACAAGCTATACGCATGTGTACCTCTTTTGCTCCGTAATCATAGAGAATATTCACATTATCGCGAAGTTGGGTACCACGTACAATAGAGTCATCGCAGAACAACAGTCTCTTACCCTGAAGCATAGAGCGGTTAGGTATAAGTTTCATCTTTGCCACAAGCGAACGCATACTCTGATTGCTAGGAGTAAAGCTGCGAGGCCAAGTAGGAGTATATTTTGCTATTGCACGATGATAAGGAATACCTTTTCCTTCGGCATAACCCAGCGCCATACCTACACCGGAGTCAGGAATACCGCAAGCGCAGTCCACTTCAGAATCGTCAGTCTGTCCCATCTTGTAACCGGACATAAAACGAACTTCCTCTACATTCCTTCCTTCGTATGAAGAAACAGGGAAACCATAGTAAACCCACAAAAAAGAGCAGATCTGCATTTTGTCATTAGGTTTACGCATCTGCTCCAATCCATCGGCGCGCATACGGATAATCTCTCCCGGGCCGACATATTTTTCTATTTCAAAATCAAGGTTTGGCAAACTGCTCGACTCGCTAGTTGCAGCATATGCACCATTCTTCTTACCTATGATAATCGGAGTACGTCCCCACTTGTCGCGTGCAACGATTATGCCATCTTCAGTAAGAATAAGCATTGAGCAAGAACCTTTTATCTTGTTGAATACATTCTCTATACCATCCACGAAATCCTTTCCCTGAACAATAAGCAATGCTACAAGTTCCGTCTGATTGGTTTTGCCCATACTCATTTCCGACAGATGCATGTTCGATGAAAGAAGCTCATTTACCAACTCCTCTTCATTATTGATTTTTGCCACTGTCACTATAGCGAACTTGCCCAAGTGAGAGTTTATCATAATAGGCTGCGGATCGGTATCGCTTATAACTCCAATACCTGCATTTCCTTTAAATTGCGGCAACTCTGATTCGAACTTAGTGCGGAAATAAGAACTTTCCAAACTGTGGATAGCGCGCATGAAACCCTCACCGGCAGAGTAAGTAGCCATTCCGGCACGCTTTGTGCCAAGGTGAGAATTATAGTCTGTGCCGTAAAACAAATCGGTCACACATTCAGCCTTAGAGACTGTACCAAAAAAACCTCCCATTCTTTTAAAACAATTAAATTAGTTTAAGCGGAACAAAAGTACAAAAAATTCAGAAAATATGCATAAGCATGAAGGTATAAAGGTTACAAAAAAAATCGCTCAAACTACAATCTGAAAACAAAAAACATGTTTTACTTTGGATAACCCTCATTATGCATTACCTTTACGCGAAATAAAAACTTATAACCAAATGATACAGAAAACTTACAAGGCTTATCTTTTCGATTTCGACTATACACTCGCCGACTCGTCACGCGGCATAGTTATGTGTTTCAGAAATGTACTCGCCACGCACGGACATGAAGGCATCAGCGACGAAGCCATAAAGCGTACCATAGGAAAAACTCTTGAGGAATCATTTACTATACTTACAGGCATAGACGATAAAGAAACTCTGGCCGCCTACCGCAAAGAATATGTGACACAAGCCGACAAACTAATGACAGCAAACACAGTTTTGTTTCCGGAAACACTCGATGTGCTCTCACGCCTGAAGGAAAGAGGAGCAAAAATCGGAATAATCTCTACAAAGTACAGATACAGAATAATGGAACTGTTGGAAACGAAACTGCCTGAAGGATTTCTTGACATAATCGTAGGCGGAGAGGATGTAAAAACTCCAAAGCCTTCGCCCGAGGGATTGATGTTCGCCATAGGTCATCTGGGATTAGAAACAGCAGATGTCCTGTATTGCGGCGACAGCACCGTAGATGCGGAGACGGCACGCAACGCCGGAGCTGATTTCGCAGGTGTACTGCACGGGATGACCACTCGATATGAACTTGAAATGTATCCTCACGTGAAAATAATGGACACCCTTGATGAAATTCTCTGACATAATTGGCGTAACACGAACGTGTAACGGGCGGAACACAAACGTGCAACGAGCGTAACACGAACGTGTAACGGGTGTAACACGAACGTGTAACGCCAACTGCGACAAAACATAAAAAAGGCGATGGCCGTCCACAAACAAGACAGCCATCGCCCTTATTTTGATATTAAAACAATGTTATTCCTTTATTCTGATAAGAATATTAGCCAGAATAGCTGTAAGACCACCTGTAGTGATACCTGACGAGAATATGTTCTTTACAGTTTCAGGCAACTGAGAAAGTATCTCCGGAACAAGCTCAACACTAAGACCGAAAGAGAAACTCAATGCCATTACCAAAGTAGCCTTTCTGTCAATCTTCTGAGAAGCGATAATACGTATTCCGGCAGCTGCCACAGTACCGAACATCAGCAGAGTGGCACCTCCAAGTACCGGCTCAGGCATAAGCGAGAACACAAGTCCTACCGCTGGGAACAGACCGAGCAGGATAAGGAAGCCGGCAATGAAATATCCCACATAGCGGCTGGCTACACCGGTAAGCTGTATCATACCGTTGTTCTGTGCGAAAATCGAGTTAGGGAAAGAGTTGAAGATACCTGCAAGCATAGAGTTGAAACCATCGGCAAGGATACCTCCCGAAGCACGTTTTACAAACTTCTCTCCTTCTACAGGCTCGCCTGAAATAAGCGAATTGGCAGTCACATCGCCATATGCCTCAATGGCTGTGATAAGATAGACAAGTCCCAGACCGATGATGGCAGAGATATCGAACGAGATACCATATTTGAAAGGTATAGGAATATTGAAACCTCCATAGCTCTGCACAGACGAGAAATCTACCATACCCAAAGCCCAGGCTACGACATATCCCACCAGAAGACCTATAACGATGGAACTCATGCGGAGATAGCGGTTCGAACTACGGTTGAAAATAATGATAAGCACAAGTACCAAAGCTGCCAGACCAACGTGCTGGAACGCTCCGAAAGTACCGTCATTCTGTGCCGTTACACCACCTCCACAAGCAGATATACCTACTTTGATAAGGCTCATACCGATAAGTGTAACAACGATACCCGACACTAGCGGAGTGATAATCTTGCGTGTATATTTAAGCACGCGGCTGATAAGCATCTCGACAGTAGAAGCAGCAATAGTTGCTCCGAATATAGAACTCAATCCTCCTGTCAGTCCGGCTGAAATGATAGGACCGATAAAAGAGAAACTTGTTCCCTGAATACATAAAAGTCCGCAACCGATAGGTCCTACCTTTCTGCACTGTATGAAAGTAGAAATACCAGACGCGAAAAGTGCCATGGAAACAAGGAAACCGGTAGTTTCGATGTCAAGTCCCAACGCTCCTGCTATGATAAGCGGAGGAGTGATGATTGCCACGAAAATAGCCAGCAAGTGTTGCAAGGCCGCAAAAATGGTATCCTTCAAAGGTGGGCGGTCGTTAAGTCCGTAAATCAGCCCCTCGCCTGGGGCTACATTCTGTTCATTTTCCATTTGTTGATTTGAGTTTTTGAGTTTATGAGTTTTTATTCTTCTTTAAGAACAATCTTACAGTCGTCAAGACTTTCAATGATGGCGAGTGACTCTACATGTACCCCCATGTTTCTGAGCTGTTCGCCTCCGTGTTGGAATGATTTCTCAATCAGGAATCCCATACCTACCAATTCAGCTCCCGCCTTGTTAACCAAGTCTATTATACCCTTGGCAGCATTACCGTTGGCAAGGAAATCGTCAATGAAAAGCACTTTATCACCAGGACACAGATAGTCGCTGCTTACGCATACATCATAATTTCTGTCTTTAGTAAAAGAATAAACAGTAGTGGTGAGCATATTCTCCATTGTGCTTGGTTTCTTTTTCTTTGCGAAGACTACGGGAAGTTCAAGCAAATAGCCCACCATGATGGCAGGAGCGATACCACTTGCTTCGATAGTCAGCACTTTGTTAATTTTGGTACTGGCAAAACGCCTTACAAATTCCACCGCCATGGATTTCATCAGAATAGGGTCCATCTGATGATTGATAAAGTTATCAACTTTAAGGATACCACCTTCAAAACATTTTCCGTCGCGCAATATCCGTTCCTTCAGTGCTTTCATACGTGCAACTAATAATTAAAAGAGTTTCTAAATGATTTTGAAAGTGCAAAATTACAAGAAATTTCTTTATGTATTACAAAATAATGACATTATATTACACCGAAGCCCCATTTAATATTACTTCATCCAACGTTATGACATTCCAATCCGTTACTTCATTACCTGTCATCACCAGTTTACCGTCAATAACCCTCAATGTAATTTTACTGAAACTTCCACCTGCAAAATTATTACCTAAATTGGCTGAAGCCTCGTATTCTTTGTCGCCGGAAATATATCTCAATGTAAATCTAAGAGGAGTTTGCAGTGTGATAGGGTTTATAAGTACCGTAACAGCCGACAAAGAAGACAAATCATTAATCTGTAATACTGAGATGTCATCAGATCCACTTTTCTTCATTCCTTCAGATGATGTATCGAATGAATAGACATGAGGAGTAACTATACCCTCACCGGAAAAGCTACACTCTTTCATGGAAAATGACTGTGACTGGTCGTCATTGATGACACTCAGATGCAACAGAGAATAAACGTGTACAAAAGAATTTTCCCCACTGAAAGATACAATTCCGTTATTATCAGCATAAGAAGTAACACATTTTCCTACCAGAAAGTCTTTTTCGCCGATATCAGATATATTACCTGACTGTACGGACAGGTCAGGCATAGGGACAGAAGAGCGCAATACATTATCGGTTTGTACACACGGATAATATGCCAGGAACTCAAAATCATCAGTACGGTTCTCCCACATCATACTGTTTTCCGTAGCCCAATTGCCATTCCTGTATGTCCACTCAACAGGATTATCAATATTCTCTATAAACATGCCTGTAATATCATTTTCACGGAAATCAACACTTCCGTCAACTGAAGTTACCGTTCTTGAAAATGGAGAGTTCCCTACTTCAACAAATAATTTTACAGACATATCATCATTTAATGGCAATTCATTTTTACATGAACAAAAAATCAGAGGCAATGATACCAGATAAAAGACTTTAGACATAATCATAATTAATTTATTTGTAATATCTAAACTTTCAAAAACGGATTTTATCCATTATTTAAACGTGAAAAAAGATTAAACTAAAGCTAAAACACAATATTTTCTTATTTTTGCACAAATCAAAAACCAAACAACAATGAAAAAATTCCATTTATTATTTGCTCTCGTATTACTTTCGTGCAACTGGAGCTTTGCACAGCAGGCTAAATATGTGTTTTATTTTATCGGCGACGGTATGGGTGTAAACCAGGTACAGGGAACAGAACTTTTCCAGGGTGAAATGAAAGGCGAAATAGCCATCGAACCTTTGTGTTTCACTCAATTTCCGGTATCTACGGTCGCAACCACTTTCTCCGCAACAAACGGAGTTACCGATTCTGCCGCAGCAGGTACTGCATTGGCTACAGGCAACAAGACAAAAAACGGTGCTATCGGTGTATTGAAAGACCTTGAAACTCCTGTAAACAGTGTTGCCGTATGGGCAAAAAACAGCGGACGTAAAGTTGGAGTAGCAACAAGTGTCAGCGTCGATCATGCAACTCCGGCTGCATTCTATGCCCACGAAGCAGGACGCGAAAGCTATTACAACATTGGTGCCGATCTTTATGCTGCAGGATTTGATTTCTACGCAGGTTCAGATTTTATGGAACCGGACAATAAGAAAGACAAAAGCGCAAAGAACCTTTACAAGATGGCTGACGAATACGGTTATTCCATCGCCAGAGGTTATAATGACTATACCAAGAAAAGCGCTAAAGCCGACAAGATGGTTCTTTTCCAAAGTGAAGAAGCCTCATCAAAAGACAGAAGTGCCATTCCATATGCTATAGACAGAACAGAGAAAGACCTTTCACTTGAAGAAATTACACGCTCTGCCATAGATTTCCTTTCAAAAGATTTAAGTAAAGGTTTCTTCCTGATGGTGGAAGGCGGAAAAATAGACTGGGCATGCCACAGCAACGATGCAGCAACTGCTTTCCGCGAAGTGCAGGATTTGGACAAGGCTATCAGGCAAGCATACGAATTCTACAAACAACATCCTGACGAAACACTTATTGTGGTAACAGCCGACCATGAAACCGGTGGTATAGTATTAGGTACAGGAGAATACAGACTTAACCTGAAAGCACTGGATAACCAGAAAATGAGCGAAAGCGGATTTACCAAAGTACTGAATACACTGCGTAAGAAATATAAGAATAATGTTCCATGGGAATCAGTAAAGACAGCCTTGAAAGAGAACTTCGGTTTTTGGGATGAAATAAAGCTTTCAGAGGAACAGGAAAAACGCCTGGTAAATGTTTACGAAAACACATTGAAGGGTCAGAATGCCAAAATGGAAAAAAGTGAGTATGCACGCGATGAAGCTCTTGCCGCAGAGGCTAAACGCATAATAAGCGAGATTGCTCTTATAGGATGGACTAGTGGAGGACACTCTGCCGGATATGTTCCTGTATTTGCAATCGGAGCCGGAGCTGAAAACTTCAGCGGAAGATTGGACAACACACAAATTCCTGCACTTATAGCAAAATCTGCCGGATATACAGTAGAAAAATAAACTGTACAGCCACAATAGTTTAAAAATATTTATCAGCCGTTTGGAAATTGTCAGGTGAATGTTCAACCGGACAGTTACCAAACGGCTGATAACATATAATGGAAAAGAACTGCTAACTCCCTATTCAAACGAAAAATAATGACTTAGCTTATCTATATCTTCTTCCGAAAATTCCCCGAACATTGATATCTGAGACATACCATCTATAGAACCTCTCTTACGTCTGAAATCAATAATAGCTTTGGCCTTATAGAAATCCATATACGGATGCGAACGCAATTCATCTATTCCGGCTTTATTGATTCTGATTTTACGGAAAACATCTGACTTGACTTCAAACCATTTCAGCAATGTAGAATCAACATACTGTACTTCTAGTAATTGAGCGGTATTGTAAAACCCTCCCAAACGGTTCCTATAGTTCACAATATTTCTTGAAATGACACTTCCTATGCCAGGAATTTTCTTCAATATTGACGTATCGGCCGTATTTACATCAATTATGATTCCTGCATTGAATTTCTCCTGTTTAGGATATTTCTTTATCTCTTTATTCTCTTCCTTCTTATGCTCATAGGAAAAATCAGAAGACTGCTTTTTTTTCTTCTTATATACAGGCTCTTTATCTTTATATCTTCTGTAATTGTCACGATTACGCTTGTCATTATCAATCCTGACATACAAAGAATCGGCAATTATTAACGGCTCAATCGCAATTTCAGTCCTGTTATTCCCTATATTTTCGCTCGCCAAAATACATATCAGCAGAATAAGAACCAACAATAAAAATATTATTGCCCTACGCTGTCCGCGAGAATAAAAGAACCAATCCTTCCACATATATAATGCTTTTTAGAAAAGTCCCAACTCATTAAGAAAAATAAGCATTATACCGACCGGAGCGATAAACTTCAAAATGAAAATATAAAGAGGATAATAAGTTGACTTCAACGCGCCATAATTTGTAACCTCACCTTTTACGATAGCTTTGTTTAGTACCCATCCGACAAAGATAGCAGACAACATACCGGAAACAGGCAACATGATTTTTGCTGTAAAATAATCCAAGGCATCAAAGAAGTTCATACCAGCAATCTTGAATCCGCTCCATTCTCCCAGTGCAAGCGATGAAACGACACCTATAGACCAACAACCCAAAGACACGATGGTCGCAGCCCTTCCACGTGTAAGTCCGAACTTTTCGTGGAGAAAGGCAGTAGAAACCTCGTGAAGTGAAATCGTTGAAGTAAGCGCGGCCAAAGCTAGAAGAAGATAGAATGCCATAGCACATACCACAGCCAATAACGGCACTGCGGAAAATGCCTGCTGGAACACATTTGGCAATGTTATAAATATCAATGAAGGACCGGAACCAGGGTTTATTCCAACAGAAAAAGCTGCCGGAAATATAATTATACCGGCAAGTATTGCCACGAACGTATCAATTATTCCGACACTCATCGCCGTATGCCCCAATCTTGTTTCCTTTCCAAAATATGATGCATAGGTTGACAGACATCCCATACCAAGACTCATCGAAAAGAAAGCCTGCCCCATAGCTCCCAAGAATACTTCAGGAGTAACCTTACTGAAATCCGGTTTAAAAAGGAATTCTATACCCCTTTCAGCTCCAGGCAAAGTGACAGAACATATTGCTAGAAGAACTACAAGAATGAAAAGGACAGGCATCATAACCTTTGACGAACGCTCTATTCCGTCTTTCACACCCTTGACAATTACAATATGTGTAAGCAGCATGAAAACCGTTAACCATATGATAGGACGTAACGGATCGGACGAAAACTCATTGAACATAGCTATAAAGCCGTTGGCATCCTTTCCTTCGAAACCTCCTATAGCCGACTGAAGCAGATATTCCAACGTCCATCCTGC
Organism: Bacteroides cellulolyticus; assembly: GCF_025567135.1. Taxonomy (NCBI): domain Bacteria; kingdom Pseudomonadati; phylum Bacteroidota; class Bacteroidia; order Bacteroidales; family Bacteroidaceae; genus Bacteroides; species Bacteroides cellulolyticus. The sequence continues at coordinate 17,108 of NZ_JAOQJJ010000011.1, read as the reverse complement.
CACAACCGAATAATATCCCAAGATAAGGAAACCGGTAAGAACACCCAAATATCCCACCCATTTCCAGTTTGTGCCGGGGGCAAGAACACTGAAAGATCCTCCGGTACTCGCTTTGGCACTACGCCCGATAGTGAATTCGGCTACCATTATCGGCAAACCGAATATGAAGATACATCCCAAATATATAAGGATAAAAGCAGCACCACCATGATTACCCGCTTCGTAAGGGAAACGCCATATATTACCCAATCCCACTGCTGAACCTGCCGCCGCCAATATCGCACCCAATTTACTTCCAAAACTAACTCTGTCGTGATTATGTTGCATAAAAAAACATATTAAATAATAAATAGAACTGTTTAGCGGCACAAATGTACAAAAAATATCATATTTTTGGCGGGAAAATTAATATTTATAACATGATTACATATTTAAAGCGTTATCCATTATCTATTCTGGTGATAGCGGCAATACTTTATTTGTCGTTCTTCAAACCTCCGCAAACGTCACTGAACGAGATAAAGAATCTCGATAAGATAGTACACATCTGTATGTACGGAGGACTTACAGTCATTCTATGGTCTGAACATATAAGGCAACATTTTCCTTTGATAAAAAGACATCTTATAATAGGGGGAATTATATGCCCTATTATCATGAGCGGACTCATAGAAATAGGTCAAGCCACACTGACAGAGACAAGAGGTGGCGACTGGCTGGATTTTGCAGCCAACATCACAGGTGTAATACTGGGCAGCATTTTCAGTTACTATGTATTACGGCCATACATATGGAAAAAGTATAAGAAGAAATAATCGGATATATACATAAAAAAACTCATCAGGTATCATACCAAACACCTGATGAGTTTTTTTTATGTATATATTACTTAAAGATTAATCTTCCTTCACTTCCCAACCTAATGCACTTGCACCCAAAACGGCAGCATCTGCATCTTTAAGCTGTGAAAGCAACAGTTTAGTCTTACCGGCATATATCTTAAGAACGTTTTCATCCATAGCCTTCTGTATAGGTTTCATGATAAGATCACCTGATTTGGCAAGACCTCCAAACAGAATAATTGCTTCCGGACTTGAGAACGCGATAAAATCAGCCAATGCTCTACCCAAAATTGTTCCTGTATATTCAAATATTTCCAAAGCAAGCTTGTCACCTTTGATAGCTGCATCGTAAACATCCTTTGATACGATTTCTTCTGCAGGAATCTCTCTAAGCAAACTTGGTTCTGAACGTGCAACCAGGAATTCGCGTGCAGTACGTGCAACACCGGTAGCCGAGCAGTATGTTTCAAGACAACCTTTACGTCCGCAACCGCAAATACGACCGTCACGTTCTACTACCACGTGACCTAGCTCACCTGCAAAACCGTCGTGACCGTAAACCAACTGTCCGTTTACAACGATACCACTACCAACACCTGTTCCAAGTGTAATCATTATGAAATCTCTCAATCCGCGTGCAGCTCCGTATGTCATTTCACCGATTGCAGCTGCATTGGCATCGTTTGTAAGAGCTGTAGGTATTCCCAACTTATCTTCAAACATTGCTGCCAAAGGAATAACTCCCTTCCAAGGAAGATTTGGAGCGAATTCAATTGTTCCTTTATAATAGTTTCCGTTAGGCGCACCAACACCCATTCCCTTGAACTTTTCAGCTCCACCGAACTGCTGCAACAAAGGAATAAGTTTTTTGCACACTGCATCAACGTATTCATCTATTTCCTCATGTTCCTGAGTCTTGATTGAATCGGAAGCCAAAACGTTTCCACGAGAATCAACTACACCGAAAACGGTATTTGTACCGCCGATGTCCATACCAACCACATAGGGTTTTTCCATATTTACAGTCATGACATTTATTGTTTAGGGTTAATTATTGAGACAAAAATATACAATAGACAATAATCTCACAAATTTTTCAAATAAATATTAATACGAATCTATAAGTTTTTTCCTAATTTAGCCGCGAATTTATTAATCAACTGGCAAAATGATTCATCTGAAAGACATAAACAAGACATATCACAACGGTGCGCCGTTACATGTCCTGAAAGGTATAAATCTGGATATAGAAAAAGGGGAATTCGTTTCTATAATGGGAGCATCCGGTTCCGGAAAGTCCACATTACTTAATATATTGGGGATACTCGATAATTACGATACCGGAGAATACACTTTAAACGGTGTATTGATAAAAAACCTCAGCGAGACAAAAGCAGCCGAATATAGAAACAGGATGATAGGTTTCATATTCCAATCCTTCAACCTAATCTCGTTCAAGAATGCAATGGAAAATGTAGCCCTGCCCCTATATTATCAGGGAGTAGGCAGAAAGAAAAGAAACGAGCTTGCAATGGAATATCTTGACAAGCTCGGCCTGAAGGAATGGGCACACCACATGCCAAACGAACTGTCAGGAGGACAAAAACAGAGAGTGGCAATAGCAAGAGCTCTGATTTCAAAACCAGAAATAATCCTGGCGGACGAACCTACAGGAGCGCTTGACAGCAAGACCTCGGTAGAAGTAATGAATATCCTTAAAGAGCTGCACGAAAAAGAAGGCCTTACAATCATTATAGTGACACACGAAAGCGGTGTAGCCAACCAGACAAACAAGATAATCCATATAAAAGACGGTATTATAGAAAAGATAGAAGACAATATCGATCATAACGCATCACCGTTCGGGAAAAACGGATTTATGAAATAACACATAGGGAAATGACAGATCTTATTCAGGAAATATACGGTACAATAATGCGCAACAAGCTTCGTACGGCACTCACAGGATTTGCCGTAGCTTGGGGAATATATATGCTTATTGTCCTTTTGGGGGCCGGAAACGGACTTATCCATGCTTTCGAAAACCAGTCGGCTGACATGAAGATGAATTCCATGAAGATTTATCCGGGATTTACATCAAAAGCGTTCAACGGATTGAACGAAGGCAGAAACATATCGCTTAACGAAAGCGATATGAAAATCACGTCAAAAAGATTTAAAGACAACATCACCACAGTAGGAGCCACAACAAGTCACAGCGGAATACTGACATACGGCAAAGAAAATGTCAGCATCACCATAGACGGTGTATTCCCGAACCACACGGAGATGGAACCGATGAAACTTGTCAGGGGAAGATTTATCAACAAGCGTGATATGGATGAAATGCGAAAAGTTATCGTACTTCACCAGAAGACATACGACATACTGTTTCCACACACTGAAGGAATAGGCAAATATATCACATCACAAGGTGTCATGTATCAAGTAATAGGTATATATTCCGACCAGAACAGTTTCTCACCAAGCGCGCTTATTCCATTCACCTCACTACAGCTGATATACAGCAAAGGTGACAGTATCGACAATATAATATTTGCCACAAAAAATCTTACAGACCAGGCTACAAACGATAAATTTGAAAAAGAATACCGCGCTGCAATAGGCAAGAACAACAATTTTGCTCCCGACGATGACAGCGCGATATGGATCTGGAACAGATTTACACAATATCTGCAACAGCAGTCGGCAACCAATATCCTAAAAATCTCGATATGGGTAGTAGGTATTTTCACTCTGCTTAGCGGAATCGTAGGTGTAAGCAATATCATGCTTATTACGGTCAGAGAAAGAACACACGAGTTCGGAATAAGAAAAGCACTCGGGGCAAAGCCTTCTTCCATTCTTTGGCTCATCATATCCGAAAGCGTAGTAATTACAACATTCTTCGGATATATAGGCATGGTTGCGGGAATTGCCACCACAGAATACATGAATATAGTAGCAGGCAAGCAAGTGGTGGATGCAGGAGTCTTCTCAATGACTTTCTTCGAAAATCCTACTGTCGATATAAGCATTGCCATACAAGCCACTCTTACACTGATAATAGCCGGAACGCTTGCCGGACTGTTCCCTGCAAGAAAGGCTGTAATGATACGACCGATTGAAGCACTTAGAGCAGACTGATTATGAGACGATTTGATTTGGATACATGCGAGGAGATAATCCTCACCATAACGAGAAACAAGACACGAAGCCTGCTTACGGCTTTCGGAGTGTTTTGGGGAATATTCATGCTTGTGGCCCTTATGGGAGGAACCAAGGGTGTGCAGGACCTTATGGCAAAACAGTTTGTAGGATTTGCAACAAACTCAGGTTTTATGGGTACAAACCAGACAAGCAAAGCCTATAAAGGATTCCAGCAGGGACGTTTCTGGGAACTCACAAACACTGACGTGGAAAGAGTAAGGCGAAGTGTTCCTGAAATAGAAGTTGTAACCCCGAACATAACGAAATGGGGAATAGACATGGTATATAATGAGAATAAGACCTCGGGTACTCTTAAAGGACTTTATCCGATATATGCCAAGATAGAAGAGCCACAAATATCCATGGGACGATATATAAACGATATGGATATTATAAACCGAAGAAAAGTATGTGTACTAGGCAGCAGAATCTTCGAAAGTCTTTTTCCCGACAAAAGCAATCCTTGCGGAAAATATATCGAAGTAAGCGGTATATATTATCAGGTGATAGGAGTCAACATGGCTGCCGGAAACATGTCTGTTCAGGGACAGGCAGAAACCTCAATCATTATCCCCTTCTCAACCATGCAGCAAAACTATAATTTCGGAGACAAAATCCAGATGTTGAGTTTTACCGTCAAGAAGGGATACTCCGTAAGCGAAGTACAGAAAAAAGTGGAATCCGTAATAAAGCGCGCACATAATGTACATCCAGACGATAAACAGGCTGTAATCAGCGTAAATGCCGAAGCCATGTTCGGAATGATGGACAATCTGTTCTCCGGCATAGAAGTTCTGGGATGGATGGTAGGTCTGGGTACACTGCTGGCTGGAGCTATTGGCGTGAGCAATATAATGATGGTCACAGTAAAAGAGAGAACCACTGAAATCGGTATCCGCAGAGCGATAGGCGCACGCCCTAACGACATCCTCAGTCAGATTCTTACAGAAAGTATGGTACTTACCATCATAGCAGGTATGAGCGGAATATCTTTTGCCGTTTTCCTTCTGAATATTGTAGAAGAGGCACTCTCCTCGCCTACCTCGGCAGCACACTTCCAGATTAGTTTCTGGGGAGCCATAGGGGCCTGTGTCTTACTGCTTATATTAGGACTGCTTGCCGGACTGGCACCTGCCTTCAGGGCAATGGCAATAAAACCAATCGAGGCTATAAGGGATGAGTGATGTTCAATTTATAATTAAAAATTAATAATGAAAAATTAAGAGTTATTTGTCAGTCATTTATAGCTAGATAACACATAAAAACAGGAAACTTAAAAAAACAAATCATATGAAGAAATTTATCAGAATCGGTATAATGGTAGTCATAGCACTGCTGTTCATCGGAACTTTCGTATTCCTTTACCAGAAATCACAGCCAAAAGACGTTGAATACAACGTATTGAAAGTAGTAAAATCAAACATCGTACAAACAACCGTGGCTACAGGAAAGATAGAACCTAGAGACGAGGTACAGATAAAGCCACAGATTTCAGGTATCATATCAGAAGTATATAAAGAAGCCGGAGAAACAGTAAAAAAAGGAGAAGTGATAGCCAAAGTGAAAGTTATTCCTGAATTGGGACAGCTCAATTCTGCAGAAAGCCGTGTGCGTCTGGCCGAGATGAATGGCCGCCAGGCAGAAATTGACCTTGAAAGAATGGAAAAACTTTACGAAAAGAAACTGGTCAGCAGCGAAGAATATGAAAAGACATTGCTCACAACCAAACAGGCACGCGAAGAGATACAGGCAGCAAAGGACAATCTGGAAATCATCAAGGAAGGTATAACCAAGAACAGTGCTTCATTCAGCAGCACACTGATACGTTCCACTATCGACGGACTGATACTTGACGTACCTATTAAAGTGGGTAACTCGGTAATCATGAGTAACACTTTCAATGACGGTACGACAATTGCAACCGTTGCCGACATGGGCGACCTCATTTTCCGTGGAAACGTTGACGAAACAGAAGTTGGAAAAATAACCGTAGGAATACCTGTAAAGATTACTTTAGGTGCGCTACAGGATATGTCGTTCAACGCAACATTGGAATACATTTCACCTAAAAGCGTGGAAAACAACGGAGCCAACCAGTTTGAAATCAAAGCTGCCATTACAGTGCCCGACAGTGTTACAATCCGTTCAGGATATAGTGCAAATGCCGAAATGGAACTTCAGAGAGCAAACGATGTGCTCAGCATACCCGAAAGCGCATTGGAATTCAAGGGAGACTCTACTTTCGTGTTCCTGCTCACCGACAGCGTGTCAGGTCAGAAATTCGAGCGTAAAAGTGTCATAACCGGAGTCAGCGACGGAATTAACGTTGAGATAAAATCAGGACTGAAAGAGAACGAGTTTGTCCGCGGACTAAAGAAAGAATAATGTATAACAGTTTAATCGGAAACTGAAATGAAGAACAACATAATCATAACCTCGGCTTTGATGATTCTGCTATCGGCAAATGCATACTCACAGGAAAAATGGGACCTAGAAAGATGCATCAGACATGCCATAGAGAACAATCTCAATATCAAACAGCAGGAAGCGTCAAAAGAGCAGAGCGAAGTAGAGCTTAATACAGCCAAATGGAGCAGATTGCCGGACTTGAACGGCAGTGCATCGCACTCTTTCAACTTCGGACGAAGCATCCAGGCCGACAACACTTACAAAAGCCTGAACACACAGAACACCTCGTTCAACCTGAATACAAGCATACCGCTTTTCACAGGACTGAAGATAACTAACAACATAGCCCTTGCAAAACTTAACCTGCAGGCTGCAACCGAAGACCTGAATAAAGCAAAAGAAGACATCAGCATACAGGTTGCGTCAGCCTATCTGCAAGTACTCTTCAACGACGAGCTTGCCCAGGTGGCACACATACAGGTTGAACTCAGCAAAGAAATGCTAGAGCAAAAGGAAGCGTATTTCAAAACCGGAAAGGCATCTGAAGCAGAATGGCTTGAAGCAAAATCCAGAGTGGCACAGGACCAGTTGTCGGCTGTACAGGCAGACAACAACTACAAATTGGCTTTACTGGATTTGAGCCAATTGCTGGAACTTCCATCACCGGACAACTTTTCCATTGTGTCTCCAACAGCCGAGATGGAAGAGTATATGAGCAGCATAACCTCACCTACTGACATTTACAATCAGGCTATACTGTTCAAACCATCAATTAAAGCGGCACAATACCGTCTTGAAGGAGCCGCCAAGTCAGTGAAAATAGCCAAAAGCGCTTATTTCCCTCAATTAAGCTTCGGAGCCGGCCTTAGTACAAACTATTACAAGGTAGCAGGCATGAAGAATCCTGTATTCGGTTCACAGTTAAGGGACAATTTCAGCCAGTATTTCGGTTTCCAGCTTAGTGTTCCTATATTCAACCGCTTCGGCACAAGAAACCAGGTAAGAAGTGCCAGAATACAGCAGAACACCCTGAACTGGCAACTTGAAGACAGCAAAAAAGCCTTATACAAAGAAATACAACAAGCATATTACAATGCACTTGGCGCCGAAAGCAGATACCAAAGCAGCTTGACAGCCGACGAGGCTGCAGAAGCATCTTTCAACCTTATGAAAGAAAAATATGCAGAAGGTAAGGCCAATGCCACCGAATACAACGAAAGCCGTACAAGCTGGATGAAAGCAATCTCGGAAAAGCTTCAGGCCAAATACGACTATATATTCCGTACGAAGATTCTTGATTTCTATAAAGGAGTACCTCTGACACTGAAATAATACGGATATATAAACAATTATATAAAAAGCCGACCATACCAGTTTATTACCCACAAGTAAGTATGGTCGGCTTTTATTATCCTGAAAACATTTCCTTAGAAAAAAAATACTAACTGTAACAAGAGAGATATAATAAAAAGAATTAATTGATGCTGTTTCAAATTTCCCGCATTATTCTACGGGTGCTTTCATTTGCGCTACGTGAAAAGTTCCTGTCATTCGGTTTTCTGACATTGCTCCTTTTCTCCTTTCTTTCGTTGCGTCGTTCGTATCTGTCATGCTTGTCATTGTCATGCTTTGGCGGACGTGACACTGACGGAGGAATAGGTCGTGACGGCGGACACACCTGACGTGGCGGACGTACCGGAGGTTCAGGTCTTCCAAAATCATGCGGTCTGTGTTCCGGGCGACACTGATAATGTCCCGCATATACCTTGTGGTTATAATACTTTCTGAAATTCTTCTTATAATAACTTACTCCACCACAATGTGCACGTGCGTGTGCTCCTCTGTAAGTATAATAGTGCGGAGGCAATCCGTAATAGTAAAAACGTCTGTCTGGATAAACTTTATATACACGTACATAACATACATTATTCATTGCATATATAGGACGGAAAAAATAGTCTATCGACATGAATTTCACATATGCCGTATTCGACAATATCCATCTCAGGTCATCGTTTCTCTCGTCAAGATACCTGTAGTACGCATCCATGGCTCTGGCATCCGCCCTTGACAAAGCCGCCAGATAAGGATCGACATTACTGAAAAAGTCGAAATTGATCTCATACAAATCATTATACTGACGTTCGTTCAACTTCAGTTCGAATGCCATCCTGTCAGTCAGGAAGCGGGCATTAACCCTGACGTCGCCCAAATCGAAGGCACCGGCAGGCAACACAAACATAAAGGCTGCAACTGCCATAATCATTAAACAAAATCTTCTCTTCATAATCTTACCGTTTTAATTTCCTGATACAAAAATAGGAGGATAAAAATCCCCCTACAACAGAATATTCCCAAACGTTTTTAGGAATGTTCCTACATGACATAGGATAAATCCTATATACTGCTATTATCAGGCCAGACGTATTCCCTGTTCACCTTCGAGAACAATCAGGCGCTTCTTGTACAAGTCACCCACAGCCTTCTTAAAGGTCTTCTTGCTTACCCCGAAAGTGCTGTATATCACGTCTGCGTCAGTCTTGTCGTTCAATGGTGTAGAACCACCGTTACTACGGATATATTCCAAAAGAGTATCTGAAAAGTCTTCCACCTTTTTCACTCCACCCTTCTGAAGTTCAAGGTCAATCTTGCCGTCAGGACGTACCTGCTTTATGTATGCATGCATCTTCATGCCTGTACGCACATCGGTAAATATCTCGTTCTTGAAAATCATACCACCGAACTTATTGTCAACAATTACCTTGAATCCCAAATCTGTCTTCTGCCATATAAGGACCTCCACCTCATCGCCAGGAGTATATTCCGGCATATCTTTCGAAAGGAACTTTTCTATTTTCGCCGATGCCACTATACGATAGCTGTCCTCGTCAAGATGTACATGAACTACATACGAATTTCCTTTTATCATCTTCATGTTCTGCTCGCGGAAAGGTACGAAAAGGTCTTTCATAAGTCCCCAGTCAAGGAAAGCACCATACTGGTTCACCCATGCCACTTCCAGACATGCAAACTCGCCCACCTTAACGTAAGGTTGCAATGTAGTTGCAATCAGGCGTTCGTCCATATCGAGATAAATAAACACATTCAGTACGTCACCAGGCTTGCATCCCTGAGGTACATAACGTGTAGGCAACAATATTTCTCCATCTTCGCTACCATCAAGGTAAACCCCGAAATCAACTTCCTTTACGACTTCCAGAAGGTTGTATTCTCCCAATCTAATATGACTCATATATTTTAAGTTTTTAAGTTAGTTGACAAGTTTACAAGTTGACAAGGTTGCCATCCGGATGGAGAACCTTTCTATTAACTTGTAACTGTAGCCTTGTCAACTCATAATTATTAATTTTTAATTATTCATTATTAATTAAACTATCCTTCCGTCCAGCATATGTATTGTACGGTCTGTCTGGCTTGCCAGTCCTTCATCGTGTGTTACTATAACGAATGTCTGTCCCAGTTTATCCCGCAGTTCAAAGAACAGATTATGCAGCTCCTCCTTGTTTTTAGTATCAAGGCTTCCTGACGGTTCGTCGGCCAACACTACAGACGGATTATTAATCAAGGCGCGTGCCACTGCCACTCTCTGCTTTTCTCCTCCGGAAAGCTCGGCAGGCTTATGCGACGCACGTGCCGATAGTCCAAGGAAATCCAGCATTTCCATAGATTTCTTTTTTGCTTCTGCTGCGGACACACCTTTTATCAAGGCTGGAATTGTAACATTCTCAAGAGCGGTAAACTCCGGAAGCAACTGATGAAACTGAAAGACAAAGCCTATCTCCTTATTTCTGAACGCAGACAGTTCTTTCTCTTTCATGCGGCTTACGTCAGTACCGTTTATAATTACCCTACCCGAATCAGCTCTGTCAAGAGTACCTATTATCTGAAGAAGAGTGGTTTTTCCTGCACCGCTCGGACCTACAATACTCACGACTTCACCTTTGTCAATATTCAGGTCTATGCCTTTCAGCACCTGAAGTTGTCCAAAACTTTTCGTTATTCCTTCTATCTCTATCATATCTCAGGAATGTTTAGATTCTCTTTATCACATATTCAGCCAGATAACACCCGAACACCGCCGGCATATAGCTCACAGTGCCTGTAGTCGATTTTTTATTCTGCTCGTCATCTACCAATACGACGGCATTCGTATCTGCTTGCTCTGTACTGAACACCACCGGCAATTTCCGCTTCATCCCCATTTTCTGCAAACGTTTTCTCACAGCCTTGCTAAGTCCGCAATGGTAAGTCTCCCATAAATCGGCAAATCTGACCTGCGTAATATCACTCTTGGCACCTGCCCCCATGCTGCTGACTATCTTTAGCCCTCGCTTCAAAGCATTATATATAAGATAACATTTCGGAGCCACGGTGTCAATGGCGTCAACAACAAAATCAAACCTTTCACTGTCCAGCAACTCCGTAATAGCTTCATCCTTCAAATATACAGGCAATACATCCAATCGTATATCGGGATTAATATCGCGAAAACGTGTGGCAAGCACATCTGCCTTGTATTGCCCCAACGTGGAATGAAGTGCCGGAAGCTGACGGTTAATATTGGTAGGCTGCACGGTATCGGCATCTACTATAGTCATGTGCCCTATGCCTGCACGGCACAACATCTCGGCAGCATACGCCCCTACTCCTCCCAAACCTACCACCAGTACATGGGCACGGCGTAACCGCTCCGTTTTTTCTCTTCCCAGCAACAGTTCCGTGCGCTGCTGCCAATTTACGAATTCTTTTTGAACCATTTATAAATCCAATTACCTACTTTATCATAATATTGCGTCTCTGCCCATCCGTGCGGGTCGGAGAAAGAAAGACTCTCGTTAGGATCGCCTTTTTGTTCAGGATAGAGCAGCATGATGCTGTTGTTATTGAAATATTTGGAGACCTGCGTCGGAAGTTTCTCGAAAGAAGAATCGTAAGAAATAGACCCGCACCTCGCACTTACAATAACCAGCAGATGGTCGTAATTAACCTGCCCGGTCAACAACAACAAGTCTTCCCAATTCTCAAGTTCGGAATAAACGGTACGCGTGTCCTTGAATTTCTTTTGTATAAAACCGCTGATGTATCCCAAAGTACGCAAAGGAGCATAAAAATGCACCCTGCACCCAAGCTGGCTGCTCAAACGGCACATATATGTTATCCATCTGGTAAAACCGTGCTCGAACTCGGCTTTTGGAGGCACCGCCACAATTATTCGGCGCAACGTATTGACAGGTATCAGGAAACGCACAATCATCACTTGCAAATATGTATTCTTCAACAAATTCTCTGTCATGTTACCGAAAAAAGAGTCAACGATGCTCGCCTTATAATGCAAACCTATGATAATGTCAGTCGCATCACATTCCTTTGCCGTATGAAGAATGCCTGTTGTTATGTTCAAATCAAAACGGCTAACAGTCTTCATCCGCACATTGGTTGACGCTGCTATCTGGGCCGCCCGCTCCAAGTTACGCTTGCTTCGCATTTCCTGCTTCACCGAATCGTTGTTGTCGTTGATGACACTAAGCGCAACCAAATTGTCGCTTATCTTTTCGTTGCGCAAGACCAACGCCAAACTCATCAAGCTTTCCAAAGTTTCCGGATTAGCTATAGGAACCAGGAAACGCTCTTTTTCATGCTCTTTGCCTTCATCCAAGCCTACATCGTCGCTCGTGGCAATCTGCTTGGCCGTGTGTTCGGTAATGAACGAACTGACAACACATGTCACCAATATAAGCAAAATCGTCCCGTTCAACACATCTTCGTTCAACAGCCGCTCGCCGGAGGGAAAGATAATGTCGTAACCCACCAATACCGCCGCCAGAGTGGCCGCCGCCTGCGCGTTGCTCAGCCCGAACATCAACTCACGCTCCACGGCACGCATCCGGAAAATCTTCTGAGTCAACCACGAAGCTATCCATTTCCCGACCAATGCCACCACAATCATCACAGAAGCTACCTTTATAGAATCTATATGCCCGAACAACACGTTTACGTTTATCAGCATGCCGACACCTATAAGGAAATAAGGGATGAACAACGCGTTACCCACAAACTCCAAATGATTCATCAGCGGTGACACGTGAGGAATCAAACGGTTCAATACCAATCCGGCCAAGAACGCTCCCAATATACCTTCCATGCCAACGATTTCCATCAGTCCGGCACCAAGGAACACCATCGCCATGACAAAAATATATTGCACCACATTGTCACTATAACGGCGGAAGAACCAGCGGGCTATAGGCGGGAAGGTGTACATAATGATGGCTCCAAGCACTAACACTTTCAACACCAGCCATACCCAGAACATATCCGAAGTCTCGCCTTTATACAGGCCGCCGATGACTGCCAACACAAGCAAAGTAAGGGTATCTGTCACCGCCGTACCCCCTACCGCGATACCCACAGCCCGATGGCGGTTTATGCCGTAACGGATGACAATGGGGTAAGCGATAAGAGTATGCGACGCATACATACTGGCAAGCAATACCGAAGAGACGACTCCATAGCCCAAGATGTTTACATTGGTCCAAAAACCGATGCCCAACGGAATGACGAAGGCCAACAACCCCAATACCATCGCTTTTCCACGTATGCTCTTGAAGTCCTCCATATTCATTTCCAGACCGGCAAGGAACATGATATAATACAGTCCTACTTTCCCGAACAGTTCAAAGCTGCTGTCGCGCGCCAGGATATTAAATCCATGCTCACCGATAACGACTCCGGCCAATATCATTCCTATGATGTGCGGAATATGCAGTTTTTCCAAGATAATAGGAGCAAGCAATATGATTACCAGCACCAAAAAGAAAATCCACGTCGGGTCTGTTATGGGGAAATGAAAATCAAGGTCTAGTAAATTGAGCAAATCTTTCATAAATTCGTATCGTAATTTTTCATTTATTGAACAAAAATAGAAAAAAAGTTCCGAGTTTCAATATTTATCAGTCAGAATGTTTTATTTTTGCAGTCTAAATAATAACAAACGATACAATACGACTAAAATTTACGAATATATAATAGTTAGGGAAATATTAACTTAATAGATTTATAAAGACATGAAAGTAGCAATTGTTGGTGCGAGCGGAGCCGTAGGACAAGAGTTCCTGAGAGTGCTCGAAGAAAGAGATTTTCCTTTAGATGAATTAGTTTTGTTCGGTTCCTCACGTAGTGCAGGACGAAAATACACATTCCGTGGAAAAGAAATAGAAGTCAAACTTCTGCAGCACAACGATGATTTTAAAGGTGTTGACATTGCCTTTACTTCTGCCGGTGCTGGTACTTCAAAAGAATTTGCGGAAACAATCACCAAGTACGGAGCAGTAATGATAGACAATTCAAGTGCTTTCCGTATGGACAACGATATTCCATTGGTAGTTCCTGAAGTTAATGCAGAGGATGCATTGAACCGCCCTCGTGGTATCATCGCAAACCCTAACTGTACAACTATACAGATGGTTGTAGCTCTTAAAGCTATCGAAAACCTCACACATATCAAGCGTGTTCACGTATCAACATATCAGGCTGCCAGCGGTGCAGGTGCTGCCGCTATGGACGAACTTTACGAACAGTATCGTCAGGTATTGGCCAACGAGCCTGTAACAGTTGAAAAATTCGCTTATCAGCTTGCATTCAACCTCATCCCTCAGATTGACGTATTCACTGAAAACGGTTATACTAAGGAAGAAATGAAGATGTATAACGAAACACGCAAGATCATGCACTCTGACGTTAAGGTAAGTGCAACATGTGTTCGTGTTCCTGCTCTTCGTTCACACTCTGAAAGCATCTGGATTGAAACAGAACGTCCTGTATCAGTAGAAGAGGCTCGCGAAGCTTTCTCAAAAGGCGAAGGACTTGTTCTTATGGACAACCCTGCTGAAAAAGAATATCCTATGCCATTGTTCCTTGCAGGCAAGGATCCAGTTTATGTTGGTCGCATCCGTAAGGATTTGGCAGACGAAAACGGACTTACATTCTGGATTGTGGGTGACCAGATCAAGAAAGGTGCCGCACTGAATGCCGTACAAATAGCAGAATACCTCATCAAGGTCAAGAATATAGGATAATTGACCATATATCCAATAAACAGCAAAGGAGGTTTCAGCCCAATAAAACTGAAACCTCCTTTTTTATCTATACCAAACATGGTTTACTAAATCAAAAAAATGTACTGTTTTTTAAACAAAACGACTTGTCATTTTTCTTAAACATATCAGACCTATACATACGGACATAAAAAAAGGAGTACCGCTGTACTCCAACCTTTATTAACCTTAAATCTAATACTATGAAAAACACGATGCAAAGGTAAGGAGTTTTTTTTAATTTGCAAATTTGAAATAAACAAATCAATGGTTTATAACACGATTTACATGTAGTATATCTTTATTAACTAAATATCCACAAATCAAGCGTATGTTCACAGTAATTCTAATAATGTTTACCGGTATTATTATAGGTGTTTTCACCCGAAAATATCCGTTGAAACCAATCAACAGACTAATAACATTTCTTATATGGTTGTTATTATTCATTCTCGGCATCGAGGTAGGCGGCAACCAGGAGATTATAAACGGACTAGCCACCCTTGGCCTGGAAGCCATCATAATTACAATCTGTGCAGTATTGGGCAGCTGTACCTGTGCATGGGCATTATGGTATGTCCTCTACAAAAGAAAGAAAGGAGCAAAAGTATGAAAGGCAGTCTTATTATCGTAGGTTTCTTTATTTTGGGGTGTATCACAGGATTGTATAATATTCTGCCATTGGATATTTCAGAAACAGACATCAGCTTCTATGCTTTATGTGCACTAATGTTCTCCGTAGGACTAAGCATAGGCAATGATCCGCAAACTATAAAAAACTTCCGTGCCCTAAATCCCAGACTGGTATTCCTACCTGTCATGACAATCCTCGGTACATTGGCGGGAGCAGCAGTGGCCAGCCTCATCCTGACGCACAGAACAACAGCTGAATGTATGGCTGTAGGAAGCGGATTCGGGTATTATTCGCTATCAAGCATATTCATTACAGAATATAAGGGAGCAGAATTAGGAACAATGGCTCTGCTATCAAATATTTCAAGAGAAATTATAACTCTACTGGCTGCACCATTACTTGTAAGATGGTTCGGAAACCTGGCTCCTATTTCATCAGGAGGTGCTACAACAATGGATACCACATTACCCATAATTACAAGATGCAGCGGACAGGAATTTGTAGTTGTTTCAATATTTCATGGTTTTGTAGTAGACTTCAGCGTTCCGTTTCTAGTCACTTTCTTCTGTTCTTTATAATGAACTAAATCACCTTGAAAATACCTTTGAAAAAACGTGGGCAAATTCGACCTAAAACACGGGCACGTTTTAGATCGAATTTGCCCACGCTTTAAAATATTCTTTTAGAAGGTAATTTTTAGGGGCTGATTAAGCCGTTTAGGAACTGTAATTTGCATACTAATTTATTGTTTTTCATAAAATAAAAATCTACATTTGCTTATGGAAACGAATACATGTAATCGAAATGAAAACTTCAGAAATCTTGAAAACACTTGTATTATTAATCTGTACATCCATATTTATAAGCTGCCAGAAGGAAGAAGAAGGCAGAAAAATTACAGGTTATGAAGAATATACCATCACAGTAGCATCAGAAAAAGTGCCGGGACTGTTATTTTCATCCGGTGACAATCACTTATCAGAAGTATATGCGGTAATGAGGGAACATTCTGCCGAATGGGAACAACTTGGAAGTATAAAAGGATTTGAATACGAACCTGGATATGAATATACTTTACGCATCAGCGAGACCAACTATCTGGATCATAGCATGGGAGATCCGGCGTGGACGGAATATGAGCAGCTGGAACTGATTTCCAAGGAAGAAAAAACATCTGATGACGTTCCAAACAATTTTATCCCTGAATGGTTCTACACTGAATACTGTAGCTGTATTAATACTGATTTCAGATATTATATTGATGCGGAAAATAAAGATATCATAGAAGAAGATATAAACTCAAATCCTATGATTACATTCGGCGATCTAAATTGCTATATAGAAAACGACTGGACAAGATGGCTTCTTGTAAACGAAAAGAAGGAAATAGGTATGCTTGGTTTTATAAAGAAAGTGAACATAGATGGTGCTGACTTTCCGGAATCATACAAAAATCTTAAACCTGAAGGAACGATAGCCGGAACTATGGAATGGACTTTCATTATAGGCAATGATCCTGAAAATGAAGAAAATGCAATAAAATATGATGTATTCATTTGCAATCCTTCAAAAAGCAAATCTGCCGGTCCTACACCTGTTCCATATTTCTATAAAGATTTTACACAGTATTATCAGGAGAAATATCCTGAAGCCGGAGTAAAGGCTGTAGCGGTAAGTCATAGCATAAAATAGACATTGATTCCATTAAAACAAAGACAAGTTAAGCATTACGAAAAGACAACCGGTAAGTAAACAATAGATATTATATCAGAATAAATTATAAAAAAAACATTGTAAGTAACTATTCAAAATTAATTTTATACATATGAGTAATTCACAAATAAGTTCGTACCTACAGATGCCAGTGCCCTGTTTGTACAATAGAAAAGCGAGTCCTTA
>NZ_JAOQJJ010000010.1:0-99408 GCF_025567135.1 Bacteroides cellulolyticus | reverse complement strand
CCATTATGATACCCTTTCTCAAGTTTGAGGCGATCAGCCTCACTCAATTCAAGCACTTTTATATGTTTCATGATTCAATTTCTAAAATATCATGAGACAATATTAATAATTTATGCTGAATATAAAAATATTTTAGATCACTTACTTATTTATAAAAACACAAGTTGTATTTATGGATAATGTCAGTCCGTTTAGCGTTTACTGACAGTATCAATATATGTATTCCACATCAGACTTCTTAAATCTCAGGATACGGGTATCATTAGGACCTGCCGAGTTCTTCGACGGATAAAGACCGCCCATTCCACCAACGAAAAACCATCCCTGTCCATCTGAAGGATTATGAACGGCAATCAACAGATTATTATAATGGCCATGATTTATACCGTCATTATTCCACTGCGGACTTGAGCCATACCACACAACCGGTTCGTACTCTGCCTCCGACTGGTTATACATAGAAATATAAATAAGGTCTGTCAGTGACACTGTCCCTACGGTAACATCATTTCTTCTGCGTTGCCTGCGCTGTATAGTGGTACTTCCATTCCAGGCAGTAGTATGCGAGCCATCCCACATAAGCCAAATAGTTCCGCTTGTAGAATTGAATACTCTTTCAAAATTCTCCATGGATGGCAATTCATAACCGTCAGGAGCCAAAGCCTTAGCGTCTATCTTATTTATATGTTCGGCACTTGATGAATAACCTTCCAGTTTCGCCACTCCTCCATCGTCTATTACCTGAAGCCCTTGCGAACTCTTACCCTGGTAATTCCATTTCCAAAGATTGAAGAACTCGTCAGCCGTACAGTCCCTCAAATAATCGAATACGGTCTTACCTGCCAGTACCGCAGGGTCTGCAGATGAAAGAATCTGGTCTGAGAAGTTTTTCGCATCTCCTATGGCATTATACTTACACCACCACACACCATTAAGCTTTGTAACAGGCAACCCCCAGTTACGGCGTGAAATAACGTATTCTTCTCTTTCAGAACCATCGGCCGAGTTACTTATTACTATGCGCGCCTTCTGTACTCTGCCGTTTGCAGTCCTGTCGTTAGGACGCCATCCTCCAATAACGCGTACCCTCTGACCTGAGGCATCTAGTTTCACCCATTCGTCTTCTCCTTCATCGTACTCAACAGTTATAGACTTCGATGCCGGAACTGTAAATACACCTAGTTCGTTATCTATATATTTCCCGAAATCGAATGACGCGCTCTCCTCAAAATGTATCAGTCCTTCCAGTTTAACCGGATGTTCAGACATTACCACATTTATATAATCGTCGGCATAATTCTCATTCAGTCCCTTACGATGAAACATCAGTTTTGTCTCTACACGTTCCATACCAGGATACCACAGTTTCTTTGTTATACGAAAAAGATTCTTTCCAACATTCTCAGCTCCTCCTATACGTTCCACGGTCATTGGAAGTTCAGGATCGGCTATCAGCTCCAGTTCATCGTCGCAATCTATGGAGAGAACGAAATCCGAAGCACAGTGTGACAAGACTATTCCCCTGCGGTCAGAATCTACCTCTGTATTTGCAGGGAATGATGTCCCTTCCACATCCACCGTCAGACCTCTTTCGTTTGGTGCCAGATTAAAGTCACCTCCATTTTCCCAGTCTGTTACACTTAAGGTTACGTCAGCCTGTACAGATGCTTTAAACACATTGATAGTATAAACACAGTTTCTCTTTAGTGTAGAAGGCAAAGCAACTTCTTTTTCCACAGTTTCGCCATCTACATTTACAGTCAACACTGCAGAGATATTCTCCGATGCCTGTTCGCACAGATAAGCTACTCCGTATGTGCTGCCTGTAAGAGGAGTATCTATAACAGGAGTAACATCGTTGTAACCTGTACTTTCCGGCGATTCTACAGTATTACGGCGGTTAAGATACGACTGCTGTGCAACATTCCTGAACGTGATATCCGTTACAGACAAACCGTGTTCTTCGGATACGTTGACATCTATACGTGCTACTCCCCTGTAAAGTTGCAAAACTCCATGGGACGTATCTGACATATCAACAACACCACTCATATATGTAAGGTTGACACCTCCAGCATGTGGTATTGCAATTGACAACCACTCTTCCTCGGTCATACCTACATTATAAAATGAAGCGGAATTGTTTCTTTCAATATTGGCTACCATATAAAGGCGTCCCTTACTGTCATCTATCTTGATACCAGTCAAAGGATCTATATCAGAATAAACGCGTGTCATAACACCATTCTCAAAGAGACAGGCATGAAGTATTCTTATCTCTTTTATTCCGGTTGTTTCATCATTCCCGGAAGTATAATTATATGGTATCACGCGTGGTAATATTACAGAATCTGCTCCACTATGCTCGTTCACCGCTCCTTTATCTGTACATGACATTACAGCAAGCGAAACGATTATGACAAATATGTTCTTTATGGACATGTCTTTTTTATTTACTGATTATTAATAAATATATTCAACAGGAGTTTTCACACATCGTATAGTTCTAGTTTTCTGCGCATTGCTTGCCGCGAACTTGAACCAGTTTCCTCTGCCGTCACTATTAGAGTAACCTTCGATGAGCCATGTACTGCCAGAATTGCCGTATGTGGCGAACTGAATCATTTTTTTAGATATATCTGTTTCACTCCACTGATGACCGAGGCCGTATAATACAAGGTGCTCTCCTTCATATTCAAAATCGTAGAAAGTTACATTTCCATACTCATAACCCAGAAATATAGCTTCTCTCTCTACTACAGAGAAGTTCAATCTCTGCCCCAAACCATTATTGAACGCACCAGGATTATGATATCCTAAATTACTGTTGTTACCCCAATTGAAGAATCTGTAATCGTTATAATCCGGTATTTCATAACCGTCAGGAGCCATATAACCAGGATTCAATGTACCGAAATTATCAGTCTTCGACGAATACCCTTCAAACAGGAATCCTGTTCCGTCATTCTTCAATTTCAAACCATCACGATTGCCTGCCTGATACTGGTCGCCAAGAACACTAAGGAACTCATCGTCCGTACATCCGGCCAAATAGTCTGCAACACTTCCACCACGGGCAGGATCGTTTGAAATAAGAATCTGATCAGTAAACTCTTTCACATTTCCACGAAGATTGTATTTACACCACCATGTACCGTTTATGTTTACCACTGGAAGTCCCCAATTCTGTCTCTTAACCGTATAAGTTTCATTATGAACGCCCGACAAGTCGGATATCAAAATTCGTCCTTCCTGTATTCTTCCATCGGCATCAGCATCATTCGGGCGCCATCCACCTAAAATACGGTATGTGCCATCCGCAGTTTCTTCCAGTTTCATCCATTCCGGTGAGTTTTCGTCGAATTCCAGTCTTATTACTTTATCATCAGGAACGTTCAATACGGCCAGTTCACCGTCTATATATCGTCCGAAATCGCAAACATAATTATCATCAAAATTCAACTGTCCCTGCATCTTAACCGGATTTGCCAGAAATACAAGAACAACTCTACCGCGTAATGCATCACCGTAATGTACATTAACATACATGTATCCGTCCACACTACCAATAATCTTATTACTGCTGCTCACATTCAAGCTGCACAAATTATCAAGATTTCCGGAACGAGAAACAGTGACATCAACACCTTTCACCAAGCCATCCACATTCACAGTCGAACCTACCTCACCGCTTATGGCAAGACTGAAGTTTGTTTCCCATGATGGTATAAAAACAGAATCGCGTGTCTCATTAACTCTAATGCCATCACTAAGTACTGAGTTATCAACATCTACAAAAGCATTTCTAAGTCCGTCTGAGGTTGTTCCGTCGCCTTCCTGCCAAGAAGCTTCAACTACTTTCACACTAAAATCCTCACCATCACCATATACTTTAAGAGTATAAACCTTATTGCGTAATATGTCCGGCAGAACTGTTTTCAACCTGTGCCATGAGCCTGAGGATGTGACCATTATTTCCACTTCAAAATTCTTACCTTCTTGGTGCGGAAAGTAAAACAAAGTTTCTTCAGCAGCAGTTAAGGGGCTGTCAGCATAATCTTTCACCATATCAACCGGCTGGGGAATGTTTCCACCATTACCTCCCTCTATTACATAACCTTCAGGGCATACATTCTTCACCTTTACACTATTCACCTCAAGGTTATTGATTGGAGAACTGATATCTATTCGCGCTACAGAACGTTTCATTGCCACTGCTACGGACGATGTCTGTCGGCTTATAGCTGACATACCGGACAAAAACATTCCACCGGATACCATTTCATCGGCTCCGGCAGTCATTGCCTGGAAATCTGATTCAGAGGTCACGCCTACTTCAAAACCACGACCGGAAACGAGATTTCCTGCGTTAATCATAAAATATACATTACCACTCATGGCAGAAGGCTTAAGAGACACTACTCCATCTGTTCCCGGCTCAAGCTTATCAAACACCTCCGCTAACATACCACCATCGAAACGATATGCCGACACATTCTCTACCGCATCAGTTTCTGCGTCAGAAGTACTGAGCAATGACAGTCTGGCAGTGACTACATCACCTGATGAATTCCCGTAGGATATGCTGTCATCACTACATGAGTAAAGAGAAATCAATAATAATACAGATAATATATTTACAAGTCTTACTCCCATATTGAAATATTATTTTTGATAATTCTGATATTAATTGTATATATGAGAATTTGAGTAACTGTCAAGATAAACAGGCGAATCAATAGGCATTCTGCTGATATTGTCAACATAAAAATTATTCATCAGCTCCTCTGCCCACGGCCCGTATGTGAACGAACTATTGTGTCCGTATCCCATAACGTGTCCCAGTTCATGGAACATCACGCTACACGCATAACGGTTTGAATAATGTTCGAACCATCCTCGCTGATATGCTCCAAACACACTCGGACTACCCAAACCTATAACACCGTTACCAGGATAGACCAATCCGACCTGAAGTGTCTGTCCACGCCGCATCTTGGCCAATACTTCCTCCACCTTCACGGGTTCTCTGTTATCATCGTATAACTTACCTGCATTCTCATGGAGGATAGCTTCGTGCTCATCCATATCTATCAAATATGTAAAATTAAGGAAGA
Source organism: Bacteroides cellulolyticus (assembly GCF_025567135.1). Classification (NCBI taxonomy): domain Bacteria; kingdom Pseudomonadati; phylum Bacteroidota; class Bacteroidia; order Bacteroidales; family Bacteroidaceae; genus Bacteroides; species Bacteroides cellulolyticus. The sequence continues at coordinate 94,291 of NZ_JAOQJJ010000010.1, read as the reverse complement.
AAGCCACAGACTCTCTACAATGTACCGGACGGATACCCATCCAGTTTCCTACCGGGCCTCCATTATCGAGTGAAGGGTCTCCACCGAAAAGCCCCCAGTAAAGTGTCCATCCGTGCTTTATTTCCTGAAGTTTCGCCCAATAAGGATCCGATGAAATTATCTTCAACTCCGCTCCCGCTATGGAGGCAGCGTCAAGTGCCGGGACATTGATTATTCGACCGCTCTCAGTACGACACATAGTGCCTTTCTCTACCAGTGGAGAGGACTCATAGAAATCGCAGAAAGCAGGAATAGAATCGAAATATGCAAAATCGAAATATTCATCATCCACAGCTGCTATGCGTGCTCTCACCGTTACTCCATAAAGCACACGTGGCGAATAAAAACGCGCATGCAGTTGCCCCTCATCAGTAATGGAAAGCTGTAATGGCTTTGCCGTGTTAAAAGTGCGCTGAGACCTGTCCGTATAAACAGATACAGGTTCATCATCATCCAGAATCCTGGCATGATTTCCGGCTCTGTAAGCATCGGCAGTTATATACATCACCAGTGAAATGTCATCAGGATGCTTTACCGCGGTGTTTACCGTATGTGCATGATTTGGCAACACTTCCTGCTGGCCAAAATTGAAGTCAAGAACAGTCTTCTCATCAAGATAGTTTACTGAAGTATGGAATATATCTCCTTTTAAAACAGTACCGGCTACTGTAGGCATAAAAAGATAAGGAATATCCTCTCTTAAAACCATATCGTCTATAATACCGTCACTTTCTCCGGTAAAGGAGCCTCCACCTGTTATTGATGTATAGAACTTTGACTCAGTAAGTCTCACTCTTTTCTCGACTGTTGCATTACTCACATATCGGTTATTATATACGAAATTGAAATCCAAACGACCCACTATCCTATCCTGTGTAACTTCGCTGTCAATGCTGATAACCTCAGTGCTACCTCCTTCAGCAGGATCTAAACGGACTGTAAACGGTGTACATGAATAAAAATACTCTGCTTCCAGAGGCTTGTGGAGATCAGAAGGAAACACCAGCCATTCATCATCCATACTTGATATTTTATTTATCTCGGCACGATCGGCCGTTTCATCGCCCTTTATAGCCAGAACAAGCAGGTTATAGTCGCCCTCATGAAGACCTTCGGCATATATTTCCGAGGTTAGCGCATTATATTTGCCATATACTGTAGTCACTACATCGCCTTCAGAGTCGGCTATATAGAAAAAGACCTTGTCATAAACGCCTGTACTCACAGATTCTGTACGTGAGTTACTGTCGCCTACGTATTCAGACTTTTTCAAACGAAAACGTATGCCACTGCGTCCTGAGCCTGTATTGCTACTGTTCATCATATCGTCGTTTGTACACGACACCATAAAAAGAAAGCCTATAAGTGCAAATAGTGTTATCCTTTTCATCTCAAATTATTAAATGTTATACGTCTATCAAGACAAAAAGAACAGCAAGTTTGTTCAATATTAACGACAAATATTTTACTTTTTCGAGCTTTTTTGATTTAAATCAATATAAAATGGCGGTAAAAACTTCACATCACATAAATTATAAAAGCATTTTGTTACATGTTAAAATAGAACATCCTCAGAAAACGAAATTGTTTCCTGAGACCTGGAAAAACATTGATATAGAAAGAAGAATAATAAAATGACATCACTATAAAAGTTTAAACAAAATCACAAGTATTTTCCACAATATTATCACAATTATAAAAGCCGAAAAAATATCTTTGTCTAACAATAACAATTTAATTATAATTCACATGAAACACACATTTATATTAGTAACACTATGTATCTGTTCATTTTTCAACCACATCTTTTGTCAAGAGTTGAATAAAGGAGTAACCTGGTGTAATATGGACGGAGTATCTGTACCAATACCTCCTAAAACACATCCGAGACTTTACATCCGTTCAAATGAAATCTCACAACTAAAAGAAAGACTGCAAACTCCTGAAGCACAACAAACAATAGCTGTGCTAAAAGGGCTTTCCAAACCTAGAACTGCCATTGAAGAAAAAGCAGAAGGAGAAAACCGCGGTTTCAGATATTATTATAAAATGAGAGGTATAACCAGTGAAGTACAATTACAAGCGTTAGATTATCTCGTTAATGGTAAGAAAGAACAAGCCAGAAAAGCCATTACGGCAATGTTAGACACATTAAAGAATACCAATTTTGGAATAGAAAAGGACAATTCAAGAGCAAGTGGAGCTATGCTTATGGTTGGAGCCATAGTCTATGACTGGTGTTACGACCAAATGAAGAAAACCGAAAAAGAAGAATATATAAATTCCTTTATACGAATAGCCCAAACAATGGAATGTGGTTATCCTCCCCGCGACAATCAACCAATTTCCGGTCATCCATCGGAATGGATGATTATGCGCGACTTATTATCTGCAGGAATAGCAATATATGATGAATACCCGGATATGTACAATCATGTAATAAAAATGCTATTCCGCGATTACATACCTGCAAGAAACTTTTTTTACGAAGGACATAACTACCACCAAGGTACAAATTATATTCACGTTCGTTTCGCATGTGATTTATTCCCTTTATGGATTCTTGACAAAATGGGTGCAGGATGTGTATATAACTCATCCCAACAGTTTGTACTCTATGATATGATATACAGAAGAAGGCCCGATGGAGTTGTTTTGCCATCAGGTGATGATTACCCTCAGAACCGCCCTACCACTCTTACTTTCCCGCTACCGATGCTCCTCGCTTCTAGTTATTATAAAGATGAGTATTTGGCATACGAATTTGAGAGAAATCCACATTTGGAAAATTCCGGAAATGAAGTTATGAATCATTGCCTTATTTTTGACCTGTTATGGAGAGACTATACTTTAAAAGGTAAGGCTCCTGACGATTTACCATTAACACGTTTTTCCGGTTCTCCTTTTGGATGGATGATAGCCAGAACAGGATGGGGAGAAAACAGCGTCATAGCAGAAATGAAAATAAACGAACATTTTGTGGGTAATCATCAACATTTGGATGGTGGAAGTTTTCAAATATATTATAAAGGTCCTCTCGCTATTGATGCAGGAGCATATAGCGGTAGTTCAGGGGGTTACAACAGTCCACACAACAAAAATTATTTCAAACGCACTATCGCGCATAACTCTTTATTAGTTTATGACCCTGATGAGAAATTTGCCTGCCACAATTATGGAGGAGCAAACAAATCAAGTTTTGCCGCTAATGATGGAGGACAAAGAATGCCCGGTGATGGTTGGAAAACATGCAACAGTATGAACGACCTGTTATCCGATGAATATACTGTGGGAAAAACAATCGCCCATGGATATGGACCTGACAATAACATGCCAGAGTATTCTTATTTAAAAGGTGACATTACAAAAGCATATTCAAACAAAGTAAAGGAAGCTAAGCGTTCTTTTGTTTTTCTTAATTTCAAATCGGAAGTAGTTCCTGCCGCATTAATAGTATTCGATAAAGTAGTTTCTTCAAATCCTGATTTCAAGAAATACTGGCTTCTACACAGTATAGAGGAGCCTGAAATAGACAATAACTCAATTACAATAAAACGGACTAAAAACGGTGATTCCGGCATATTAAAAAATCATGTTCTACTACCTGTTTTACAGAACGCTTCAATAGAGAAAATTGGTGGTCCCGGTAAGGAATTCTATGTATTCGGCCAGAATTATAAAAATGATGCTTTAGGATCTTATCCTGATCCCGCAAACGAACGTGGAGCATGGAGAGTAGAATTATCACCAATACAACCATCAGGAGAAGACTTATTCCTGAATGTCATGCAAATGACAGACAACATTGAAAAGACTTACGAAGTCAAACGTATAGATTCCGAATGCATTGTCGGTGTCCAGATAAAAGACAGAGTTGTAACATTCAGTAAAGGAAGTAACGAAATAACAGGTAAGTTTGATTTCACTATTAACGGGGAGGGGAAATACACATTTGTAATCACAGATCTTAAAGCCGGCAACTGGCAAATAAAGAAAAACGGGAAAATAATTATCCCTACTCTTGAAGCTAAATCAGATGAAGGGACATTATACTTTGAAGGAACTGCCGGTAAATATGAGTTTAACAGATAATAATACATCTTTAAAGGCTGCTCAGAACTAAATCTGTTGCAGCCTTTTTATTATTATATATGTTTATTTTATTCCTAACAATTCTTTCACACTTACTGTTTTATTATTAACAAGCGGATGTGCCGTAAATGCTACAAAAACAATATAAGCAACAAAGATAAAAATAACACACATACCAATCCTTAATGATGTCAAATCAGCAATACTGCTAATTATAAGTGGTCCGGCAGCTCCTCCAACTATAGCAGTACATAATATTCCTGCAAAAGAGCCATGATTGGACGGAACCGAATTAAGAGCCAACGAAAACACGATAGAATACATTACAGAAAGACTAAATCCTATCGCAGGGAAAGCTAATGAAGATAGACTACGACCTCCCCAAATTGCACAAGCCAGAAGAATTATTGTAAGACATCCGGAATACTTCAATAATAAACGACTGTCAATCAATTTAAGTAATAACATACCTACCAGACATCCTGCAGTCATCAATCCCCAGAAAAGACTTACGATAAATGCCCCATCCGTTTGAGGATTCACTCCATGATATTTTTCAAGGAAAGTAGTCATAAAAATGGATGTCCCCTGCTCCGTACTGACATAACAAAATATTCCAAGAAAAAACATCCACACTGAAGTGTTTTTAAACAAAGACAAGTAAGTGTCTTTACTTCCGCCGCGTTCGTCATCATTTAGCTCGATTTTAGGGAAACGGGAAGACAACACAGTTACAACCATCAACGCAAGCAATAATGCAAATATCCAGTATAATGAGACCCAAGGTAAGTCAGGTGGGGTAACTGATGCCAATATATCTGCAACAACACTATTGCCGGGTACATAAACATCCGGAGAAAGACGTGACATTAAACCTGAATATACCAAAGGACTAACAAACGAAGCTACTCCAAAAACGAACTGTGCAAGTTCTGCTATAAAAGCATAATTTTCTTCTCCACCTACCGTACGCTGTAAAGGATTTATTACAGTCTGCAACATTGCCATTCCAAGACCTATAATAAATGATGAGACCAGAAGTGCGGGATATGTATGTATAGAGGCAAAAATAACAGAGCCTAACAATGGCATAAAAAAGCCACAAAACAAAACAGGTTTCTCACCGTATTTGTCAATAAGTATTCCAGACGGAATTGACATTATAGCATAAGCTAGAAAAAATGACGTCGGGATGAAACCTGCCATAGCAAGATTAGATAAATTGAAATTACTGATAATGTCCGGTATTAAAGGCCCAAGAATGTTTGTTATAAAAGAAATGGTAAACCAAAACGACATTATCAATATCAAATGAATTGTCCTTTTACTCATAATCAAATCCTTTAATAAATATATATACTTTATAAATTATATAGGCGCATAGAATTATAATTATAATCTACTACGCCTAAATAAGTAAAGACAAAAGCCAATGGAATACAATTTCATCCCTGAAAAGCACAATATTTGTTATCAAAAATCATTGATGCCGCTCCTAAGCTACCAGCCTTATTACCAAGTCCGGCAGAAACGATATCAGTATTGACAGCACAGTCAGGCATAGCATTTTTCAAAGCTTCCTCTTTAACCATATCTATATAAAATTGCCCGGCATCGGACAATCCACCTCCTATTACTACCAATTGTGGACTAAAGATGTTTATAAAACCTGCTATACCCTGTCCCAGATATCGACAATGTCTATTCAGACAATCTACCGCAAGCGGGTGTCTCTCTTTATAAAGACGAACTATAAGCTCTCCGTCAACCCCTTCTTCAGGAATAGAGTATCCATATGCAGGAGCTTCAGATATAAACATTCTAACTAAAGCCGATGCAGAAGCATAATGTTCTAGGCATCCCGTTGCTCCACAAGCACATTTCTCTCCATTGGCAATCAATGGTACATGACCTAATTCTGTTCCACGATTGGCATAACCTCCAAAGAGTTTCCCATCTATAACTACTGCACCACCTATTCCAGTACCAACAGTAATAAATACGACATCAGTCATACCCTTACCTGCTCCAAAACGTGTTTCTCCAAGTCCCATCATATTGGCATCATTTCCAACCATAACAGGAAGTTTTGTCTCTTTTTCTATCAGGTCTGCAAGATAAACATTTTCCCATCCTTTAATATTCTCAGCACCACCCATTACTATACGTGATGTAGCATCAACAATACCAGGAGTGCCAATTCCTATTCCATCTACTTTTAGACCATTTGAAACAGCATAAGCATTTACTTCATTTACAGAATACAAGATTTGTCCAACCACGGCTTCTGCCGAAATATCAGCTTTTGACGGTACACGTCCCTGAAAATGAAATACGCCTTCGTCATCAATCAAGGCGTATTTCACAGATGTACCGCCTAGGTCTATTCCTATAGCGTATCTTTTCATATTTAATAGATTTATACACGTTCAACCCATATTGGTGTACTGAAAGCCCATTGTTGATCTTTCTGACGTACCCTCACATAATAATAATCTGTATCTCTCTCAGGTTCGTTATCTTCCATATAGTGTTCAATGGTATAACAATCCTCAGGCATTGCCCTATTGAAGAGTATAGCCTCACTTAACCATCCTATCATAAAATGGCTACGCGAACCGGCAAGCAATTCTCCCAATGAATGTTCAAAATGTTTCCCATTAAAATCAGCAGATAAAATTCCATCTTTAGGTATCTCCAATTCCAGAATTACAGCCTGAGTTGCAGGAGTTAATGTATTTGGGTTCTTAGTGGTGTAAAGTTTTAATTCTACAGAAGTATCCGTAGCTGAAAGAACGCGATTCACATGAGTATGGAATTCTGTTTCACCTTCCTGCGGAGATGTAAATGCTGCCCCTCTGAAACATGGTGTTACACTGAGTATACGTCCTTTATTGATACTTAATGCACCATTCCATGTAACATACTTTTCTTCACGGTTCCATCCGAATTCAACTTTTACTTTACAACGTACTGTATCATCTGCAGATACAATAGGACTCATAGGTCCGTTCATTCTTGCAAGCAGTTTACCGTTCTTAATGATATCAATATAATCTATACAACTCTGTCCTTCAACATTCAAATATATACGACGTTGGTTTCCTCTTACAACGTCGCCCATAAAAGCATCATTAAGCCGGAAATCAATCAATATTTTATCACCAGTAGAACAACATACATGACGATTAGCCATAGCATCCCACAATGCATCACGTGTAAGAGATGATGCCAATACTCCTATACGTCCATCACCATAACTTCCCGGATATCCGGAATGTTGGTCTGTAGAGCCCATAAGACCAAATTTATAACCACGTTCCAGACCACATAGTATTGTTCCTTCCCACTGACGTGGCCCCATATCGTGAAGATACGGATAGTCTCCCTGATCTGATTCTGCAAGACCATGGCGAGAATACATTTCTACAAAAGGGGTTTGTTTTCCTTCTGTAAAGAAGTCCCAGTTATATCCTCTGTATCCGGTCTGGTACCCCATATGATGCGGAGTAATAAAGACTTTATGTCCACGAGCTTTCTGTTTCCAATCTTCAATAGAAGTACATTCTACCAAAGGAGCATCAAGATCATAATTTAGCGCTACATGATCACCGTGTTCCATACTATGAGCCTCATAACCAATAAATGCAAGAAATTCACCTTCCTTATTATATTCATTGGTCATAGCCACATATTTCTCATAACCACCCTGCCTCAAACGTTTAAATGCACCTGTATGATAATCTATTACCCATTTCAGACGAGGATCATTTGCACCAGGAATATCAGGCCACATAGCATGTGGTGTAACACTTACAAAATCCAGCTGTGTCTTGGCTGCTTCGAATGCATCGCGCATATCACCATGTCCATAAGTCAAATTACAATGATTATGAAGGTCTCCCCAAAACATTTTATAAGGAGATTTGCTTGGCATTATTCTTTTTGCTTCCTTAGAACCAGGAGTACAAGAGCCGAGCAAGCTACCGGATGCAGCAATACCCAGCAATGACCATCCAGAAACTTCTAAAAATTTTCTTCTATCCATAATATTTGATTTTAGTTTTTTTATTTAATAAATATATACCGGCAATTATTATAAAACAATAGGTAATACAAGATAATACCTATCAATGAGTTTTTACCCTATCCATAACTCTTCTATCTCCCTTAAAAAGAACTTTTTCTTTTTCTTCAGGATCATTGTCACCATACTCTTCTTGAGATTTTTCAAGTAAATTATGCATCATTTTCCTGACTTCACCATATGAAGAGTTTTCATATACATTATTCATTTCATCCGGATCTTCATCAAGATCATACAATTCCCATTCATCTATATCATTATAAAAATGAATAAGTTTATAACGATCTGTACGTATTCCATACTGACGTTTTACAGAATGTTCTGCCGGATATTCATAATAATGATAATATGTATTCTTACGCCAATCAGCCGGAACTTTTCCTGCATTATCAATTACAGGGCGAAGGGAACGTCCCTGCATATCCTTTGGAATCTCCACACCTGCATAATCCAAAAAAGTAGGTGCAAAATCAATATTCATACACAAAGCCTTGCTCTCACTTCCTGCCTCTATAGAACGCGGATATCGGATTATCAGTGGCATACGTGTTTCCTCATACATAAATCGCTTGTCAAACCATCCGTGTTCACCCAAGAAAAAACCTTGGTCTGAAGTATAAACAATAATAGTATTGTCTAGTTCTCCTATATCTTCAAGATGCTTCATCAGTCGCCCAACACTCTCATCTACAGACATTGCAGTAGCAAGATAATCACGCATATACTGCTGATACTTCCAACTCACAAGTTCACGTTCATTCATATTACCTTTGCGATATTCTTCTATTCTTTTGGCATATACTTCATCCCATTTTCTCTGAACATCTTCAGGCATACGCTTATAAACCTTGTATAAACGGTTAGTAGTATCTCTTAGCATCTCATCTCTCGTAAGAAGTTTAAGATCCCAATCTTCAGTAAATGTCTTTTCCAAAGACATATCCTGTTCTTTTGATGCCTTTCCTCTTCCTTTATAATCATCAAACAAGGTCTGAGGTTCTGGAAAAACGGTATTGTTGAATATACCTAAATGTCGTGGAGCAGGCATCCAGTTACGATGCGGAGCCTTATGATGAAACATAAGACAAAATGGTTTTTTCTTATCCACTCCGTCTATATATTTTATAGCTTTATCTGTTATAATATCTGTCACATAACCTTTCTCTACTATTTTTTCACCATTTTCATTAAAATCCGGATCATAATAATCACCCTGTTCTTCTTGTCCTGTCAAAATACTCCAATAATCAAAACCTTTTGGTTCTGATATTAAATGCCACTTACCAACAATACCTGTCTGATAACCATTGTCATGTAAAAGGCTTATAAAAGTCTGCTGATCAGAATTAAAACGACTTGCATTATCCGTAAATCCATTTATATGACTCATTTTTCCAGTCAGAATACAGGCACGACTTGGACCAGATAAAGCATTTGTTGCATAACATCTATCCATCCGTATTCCTTCATTGGCTATACGGTCAAGATTAGGGGTCTGTATAAGATTTCCTCCATAACAAGACATTGCCTGGGTAGTATGGTCATCAGTCATTATAAAAACTATATTAGGTCTGTTATCTTCATGTTCTTTTTTACTACAACCCGTCACTGTGACACCCGCTACTGATAAACAAAAAGCTTTAAATATTATATTTCCCATATTTAAATGATTAATATGCAAGCCTACTCCTTGCCTGCTTTTATTAGTAATGGTGAATTATTTAATCAAAAAGATTTTAAGTAACAAAAATATGTTATCGTCAAGGTCAAATTAAATTATTGACCTTGCCATAAATTAACATATCAACATTTATTACAGTTAGCAAACTTTATACCTTTCAGGCTCATGTACCTCTGCAAAGCTTCCAAATAATAATAATCTGCATAATTCAATGGTACATCTATTTCAGAACCATTAGGTAACGAACCTGTAGAATGCATAAGGATAAAGCCACAATTCTCACCTTTTTTTGCAAGATAATTATCTGACGAAAGACTTTTCAGTATTTTTTCCGCATAATCAAAATACACCTTTCCATCATCTAGCATTGTACTCATTTCAAGTAATGCTGAAGCTGTAACAGCAGCAGCCGAAGCATCACGTGGCGTTTCCTTTGTAACAGGAGCATCATAATCCCAATATGGTATTGCATCTTCAGTTTTTACATGGTTCATTATCATATCTGCAATATTCTTTGCAAAATCAAGATATTTCTTATCACCTGTTTCACGATAACATGCAGTATATCCATATACAGCCCATGCTTGACCACGCGCCCAAGAAGAATCATCATTTTTACCCTGATGTGTTTGTTTGCGTTCTACACTACCATCATTATTATAACTAACCACATGCCAGCAAGTATAATCAGGCCTGAAATGGTTAGCCATGGTCTTATCTGCATGTTTTATTGCAACCTCCTTATATTTAGGATCTCCTGTGATCTTACTTACCGTAAATAACAAATCAAGATTCATCATATTATCTATGATTACAGGGAAATTCCAAGTTCCAAAATCCCAAGAACGGATACAAGATATATTCTCATCAAAACGTCCAATAAGATTATCGGCAGTTTCAATCATTACAGCATCAATTGTATCATTTTTTGCAAGACGTCGTGCATTTCCATAACTACAGTTTATCATAAATCCAAGATCGTGAGTTCCATTATAATATCTCACAGGATTCAAAAGGTTAGTATATTGAACAGCTTCATTTTTCAGTTCTTCATTTCCTGTAAGTTCATATGCGTACCACAGTGTCCCAGGGAAGAAGCCGCTAGTCCAATCATATATACGGCACAACCTACGTTTACCTTCCATCTCAGGAGAAGGTTTCTTACGTAAAGAATCAACAAATGTAGCAGTATCTCTCTCCAATTGGCGTATTAGAAAATCCATATCATAGCCAACATGGATAGAACGTGGCTGCATGCCAGTACCACTAACTTCTTTAGCAGTAAGTAACAATTGTGACGTAGCTCTATCAAGAGCATTATCTATCCATTCATTATTGTCTGCCTTCTGTGTGTTTCCACAAGAGGCCATTACCAATGCTGCCGTTGCAGCGATAAAAAAGTTCCTTTTCATTCGCATCATGTATATGAATTATTATTTTTTTAAGTAATCATTTTAACTTTTACAAATCTAATTATTTTGTAAAGGAGCACGTTTCAATAATGTATTGGATAACACATTCAAAACAATTTTCAGTTGTAAATATGTATAATTTTATATCAATAATGTCCTATTAATACATGTCAGCACAAATAATCACTTGTAAAAAGTTATTTTAGTACATAAAATCTATATATTAGTTACTTTAAAATATTATTATTTTTACCTCATTCTTTTTAAACTTCTGAGATTGAATCCTACCATTATAGCATATACTTATATTCTTATTATTTTCACTTTTTATTTTTGCAAATTCAAGATTACCATCTTTCCATTTAATATCTACCGTATATCCACCTCTTGCTTTCAAACCTTTCACTTCACCATTCTTCCAGCTTTTAGGTAAAGCAGGCAATAAATGAATATTATTATTATGACTCTGCAATAACATCTCGGCAATACCAGCTGTAACACCGAAATTTCCATCTATTTGAAATGGCAAAGCATTCAACATGTTTCTATAAAGACCTCCACTGTTTTCAGCCTTCTTATTTACGTCTACATAATTAACCAAATTAGTCAATGCTTCATATGATTTTGACGCATCATACAAACGTGCCCACAAAGACACCTTCCAAGCCATGCTCCAACCTGTTGTTTTATTCCCTCTATCATATAATGATTTACGTGCTGCATTGAATATATCCTCTTTATCCGAAGTTATTTCACATCCAGGATAAAGACCGAATAAATGTGAGACATGCCGATGATTAGGTTCCTTCTCAGTGTATTCTTTGTCCCATTCAAGCAATTGTCCTTTACTTCCTATCTTATAACCAGCCATATTTGAAACTTTATCTCTTAGCAAAAACCTGAATTGTTCATCAATACCTAATATCTTAGAAGCTTTGATTGTTATATCAAACAAATTCCTAATAAGCGCCTGATCCATCGTACTACCTGGACAAACAGAAGCCTCTAATCCATTAGACATAATATAGGCATTTTCAGGTGATGTACTCACTGGAGTAACCCATCGGCCATCCTTATCTTTAACAAGCCATTCGGAATAAAATACAGACGCCCCTTTAAGTATATCATAATACTTATTTAAAAACTCTTTATCTTCAGTATATAAATAATGTTCCCAAATATGGCTACACAGCCAAGCACCTGATGTATTCCAGAAGAACCAATAGACATAACCATCTGAAGGATACCCTTCTCTCCATATTGAAATATTATGATGTATGACCCATCCATCAAGGCCATACATATTACGTGCTATTCTTTTACCTTTCTCTGATATTTCCTCAATAAATTTAAATAATGGCATATGACATTCAGAAAGGTTGGTAACCTCTGCAGGCCAATAATTCATTTCCAGATTTATATTTAATGTATAACCTGAGTTCCATGGAGGCAATCTTTTATCATTCCATAAACCTTGCAAATTTAAAGGTTGCCCTCCAGGCCTAGAACCTGAAATCATAAGATAACGACCAAATTGAAACAATTGAGCCAATAGCATTTGATCTTCTGTTTCATGAAATCTCTTTAAGCGTTCATCTGTAGGCAAAGATTTTTGTTTATCAGATGCCGGTAATTCCAGACTAACACGATTAAAGAGCGCTGTATAGTCTGAGATGTGTTCTTTATATAATTCATCATAATTCTTTCCCTCATTCTTTTTCATTACAGATTGTACTAGTTTGTGAGGATTTTTTCCTGCCATCATAGGGCTATTATCAAAGCCATTATAACTTGTTGCAGCATATATCATAAACACAATTTCACTACATGCATCAACCTTCAATGTATCATTCTCAATAAAAACATTACCATTGTGACTTAATACATCCAAACATGCTTCGAACAAAGTTCCTCTATCATCCAATCCGTCACCATATATTATATGTTCTTCTCTGATGACATTTTTCTCAGAATCAAAATATTCAGGATGTAAACGCTCTGTTTTAAAAGTCCTCATATGAGCAATATCTCTACGCTGGGCATGAGCCGGTGCCTGTCCTTTGATATAAATATTATTGTCGGTGGATACAAGTTTATAAGGATGTTCTGAAGAGATATATGCATCAAAATCTAAAATCGGTTTTTCCGCCGACAGTTTAATTATAATTGCCTGTGCTGGATAAGAAGCAAAAACTTCTCTTTTTACATGTACATTATTTATCCTATAGTCAGTCTTAACAACTGCCTTTGCCATGTCAAGACTATGCACATAGTCTGTTATATTTCCTTTATCTTTAAAATCAATATACAAATCTCCACAAGGTTGATAAGCCTCATTAAGCCTACCTATCCACTGATTCTGAATAATACTGTCAGCCTCATTATTTTTTCCTGATTCCAACAATCTTCTCACTTCATTCAGTTTCGATTGTACCGATATATCAAATGACTTTTCAGGGCCGCCACTATATAATGTATTTTCATTAAACTGAATGCGTTCGCAGTCTGTATATCCAAAAACCATAGCTCCCAAACGTCCATTACCCACAGGAAGAGCTTCCTCCCAAGCACTTGCCGGAGTATTATACCATAATGTAAGATTATCAGCCTCTACTTCAAGTGAATAAAGTGCAATAAATAAGCATAAAATTCGTACTGTTAATTTCATAATTGTTTTTTTAGTATCAAATTATAATTTTCACCACGTATTGTAGATATTGTTATATAAGTTTCATTCCTCTGTTTATTGTATGAAACGTCAACCTTCTTCTGACTACATTCTATATTAAAAATTCCATTCAAAACGATTTTAGTATCAAAAGGTTTCTCCTCCTGTATAACATCATCTTCAGTAAGTAATCCCATGTGCTCTTTTGAAGCTCTACGCATATCAGGCTCGCATAATGACAGATTAATATTATTGCCATCATCATTTAAAATATAAGCTAATGGAATATTTACTTTTTTAACAATAAGATCCACATATTCCTTTTCTATATTAAACAATGCTCCACAAACAACACCTCTTTTATGATCTTGGATTATATGGGCATCATTGTTTTTAGAAATAATTTCTAATGGAGATTTTCGTGTAAGTAACTTTTCAGCTAAAGCTTTATCTTGATTTTTTATAATATAATATTCATATCCGGATAATTCAGGAGCATTCCCATGCTGTATATAAGCACAAGAATGATTACCGTCTCTATCCAGTACAACATCTCCACTTTTAACTGCATATAATAAAGATGCGTCACCCAATATACAACCGTTATCTATTTTTTCTTTCCATGCTTTATCAAAAGACTGAAATATTGTTGTTACTGTATTATGCTTATCATCATTATTCTGTATATCTGTACCTAAACAAAGTATATAATCACCTATCGAAAAAACTGATTTATTTGCTCTGAAAGAGCTATCATAGGAAATATCATGCATTCTAAAAGAAAACATTGATACATTTTCAAATCCATCGACACCTGCCAAAAAAGTTTCATCAGAAAAATGTCGATGTCCAGAACTTCCCCCTCCACGATCAATGAGTTCATTATCTGAAAGAACCTTTACCGTAGTCCCGGAGATATAATTCCAATTAAATTTTTCTTCTGCAGGATTAAATGATTTCTTTTTATTTTTCAAATCAAAATATTCCAATTGACCATAAGACAAATATCTTCCCTTAATATTCTCCTTATCAGAAGATTCAAAATCCCATATATAACGGCTGAAACCTTTTACATTAAAATGTAAATTGGCTTCCTTCATGACCATTAACCCTGAATATGGCATGAACAGATTACCCTTAACATCACCTTCTGCTTCAATATTCAATGAGACAACTTTTTCCAACAGCTTCATTTCACCTAAAGTTGCAGTATAAGCAAGATTAGAATTTACAGTACGGGCATAATCCATAATCTTACCTCTATTTTCTGTATTATTCATTATTTTTTTTAGAGCCGCGACCAATTCGGTATCAGGTTTATCATAAGATAATGCAACATAAGCAAATGCAGGCAATAAATCTTGCAATACATCTTGTTTCATAGGGAAACGTCCTACTGTACCAGACGGAATTTCAAGGTTGGCACTAAAGAAACGAAAAGTTAGTAATCCTTTCTTCAAATTATCAACAGTAGTTTCCGACAAAGCATAAGGAGTATCATGCAATAAATATGCTATCAGCGCACCAGCATACAATGCATGTGGATAATAGGCACTATTATAAGCGCCACGATGATGATAACCAGAGAAGTCCGCCTTCAAAGTTCCGAAAAAGCCAGGAGCAATGCCTAACGCATTATCCATATAAGCTTTATAAGCTGTCAATGCTATTTGACGTTTATGCTTATCTTTAACAGACAATGCATATATCAGTTTAGGAATTGCCAAAGCACGAAGATTATCTGCTACCTCACCTGCATGATCAGGAAGGTTATAACATATTCCAAACATAGTAAACCAATATAAAGTATTTAACTCACGTTGGTAAACATTATCATTCAATTTATCTTTAACAAGAAAAAATGAATGAAAATACCCAGAACTCCTCAACTTTTCAAAACACAAGGTTCCTAAACCACTTCCATCAGCCCAACCTTGATCATTAAACCAGTCATAAATATATTTTATTTTGTTAAGGCTCTCCTCATTATTATTCTTTCTGAAATCCAATGCCAAAGGCAAAAGTATTTTCTCATTGAAATTACGGAACTGATATATTTTTTCACCATCAATTTTATTAGGTGAACACATAGGATACAATGGATATCCAACTGGAGTACCGTCTGATGAGTAATTAACTTTTATTTTTTCCGACAATTTTAACCCTTCCGAAACAAACTCAAATTCACTCTTCTCTCTTATATCGGTAAACAAGCCTTTAGACAGTATATTATTGCCAAGATACCAGTCTGTTAATCTATCAGAAATAATTTCTATATCACTATCATTGGCATATATGACATTATTAACCTTTTCTTCCGAATTTCTATAAAGCATAAAATCAGGGATCAAACTGAAATCTGTTCTATTTACATTATATTGAGCATCAGACATTTTCTGCCAAGATACATTTGGACTAAACTCTAAAAAATCAATATAAACAGTCCCGCCATCCTCGATATCAGGAAATATTAACTCAACATCTTTTATTTGAACTCTCTTGTCTATACCAATATCATCATGAAACTGTTGCCAATAACATCTCCATCCTGTAAAACCAAGTTTAAAATCAGAGCGTCCAACTTCTTTACCATCAATGTCTTTAAAAACAAAAACGGCGGTAGAACTAATAGACTTAGTATTATATATCCAAGCTGTTACACCGCCATTTTTATTATCTGAAGCCTTATCTATACCTATAGGTGAACACATAACCAGCTTTGCTCCAGATTTCCAATCAATTCGCAATGATTGTTTACCTAATTTAAATTTATCTTTAGAGACAAACAGCTTACCATTAAAAATATTAAAGTTTGAAGGTAATTCCTGTTGTTCAAAAGAATATATCTGTCCCATAACTTTCGGAACAATACTCAAAGTAAAAAATAAAAAACAGAATAAATATTTTAATTGCAACATAATCAAGACATTAGTACACTTACAAAAGTAGATAAAAGGTTAATATTAAATTATTCATAATCTTCTGAGTCCACTTAAAAGTGAACTCAGAAGAAATTATATAAAAATTATCTATCTGCCCTCTCAGGCACGTCATTCAATCGTCTTCTTGAAGGTTTAATATTATTCTTCCTCATCCATTGGTCCATCAAATCACGCAAACTTTCCAATTCTTCGTGATAAGCTTCTTCAACCACAAGATTACGCATTTCACCCCTATCATTAATCATATCGAACATCTGCTCACGATTGTTACCTTTATCATATATCACATATTTATAACGTGCCGTACGCAATGCCCATCCTCTGGTAGTGCCACCATCAAATAGAGTCTCTGTTACGTTATATTCTTTGTGTTTAAAGGATGAAGTACCGTTTTCCAAAACCGTTTTGAATGATATTCCATCTGATGATTTTGGACACTCTATACCGGCAAAATCACATATTGTAGCAAAAAAATCTACTCCATTATTAACAATCTGTGGAAGAACTGTTCCTGCATGTTTTTTTCCAGGCAAAGAAACTATCAATGGAATATTTACGACTTCCTCATATAATGCAGATTTCTGGTTCCAACTGTGTGCTCCTATACCATCACCATGATCACTGGAAAAAATTACAATTGTATTTTTCCATAGATTCTTATCATCAATGGCATCAATAATCTTACCTATTTCCTTATCTATTTTTTCTACTAACCTATAATAAACATAACGATACTTTCGCCAATCCTCTAAAGTATAATCAACTGATGGATAGACATTAAAATTACTCCTCTTTTCGTATTCTATCACTCCTGCATCGTAAGGATTTTTGGCAAAATTGACAGGCAATCCTGGACAATCTCTAGTATCAGGCTCTTGAATATTACCATAAGGTAAATTCTGTTTTCTTGCATATTCACATATATTATGGGGATTATCAAAAGAAGCGACTAAGAAGAAAGGTTTGTCATGTTTTTGGGAAATATATTTCACACAAGCTTCGGCTAATCCATTATCTGTATGAGGATGAAGTTGGGAAAATCCAAACTCGCCGTCTGGTATATCCAGAACAGGTATATGCCATTTACCTCCATATACACAATCATATCCTCCTTCAGACATCAAAGTTCCTAAGGTTATTTTTTTAATCGAATCAGGCATATTGGCACCATTGCGAAGCATACCGGTAGTTCCTGGATAATGTCCTGTAAACATGGCACTTCTGGAAGGGCCACTTAACGGAGCAGAACAATAGGCATTCTCAAAACGTACACCATTAGCTGCCAACCTGTCCATATTTGGAGTCTTCAAATCGGGATTTCCGGTACAACTCATGGCCGAGGCTGTCTGTTGATCCGTAAAAATATAAATTATGTTAGGTCTTTGTTGTGCCATTGCAGTCATGGAGCTTATTCCAGACAAGAACAATGGCAACAACAATACATTATTATTAATATTCATAGTGACTCTTATTTTATATTACTTTCCAAAACCTTAGTCTTTCCATCTACTGTTACCTTCACTTTTACTCCATTTTCATTAAATGCTTTATTCACAAATTTAGCCTTAATATCAGGATAAGCAGTATTCGATTTTGATGGAGTAATCACAGTAATGTAACGTATCGGTTTAGAATCTTTCTTTTCAACATCAAATGCAACAGCTGTACGTGGAACTCTTTTACGATAAACAACAGAACGCCATCCTTCCTTTTCTCTCAAAGAAATTTTATGTTCTGAAAAGCACTGCAACTTCACGTTACTGTCATCATTAAAATCTGTTGTCAAAATATTATTTTTCGAATCAATCTTTACATTGCCCTCACACAACTGATAATTTAAATTAACTGTACCTTTTGCATCTCCCACAGCTTCATCTACTATAACGAAATAACTGCCATCAACAAAGAATACAGTTCTGCGATGTTTTAACCCTTCATAATGAGGATTTTCAGTTACCAGGATTTGTACATTACCTTCCGGCTGCCATAGTTTTGTTACAGATTCTGTCGTATCAATAGTCCTTCCATCCAAAGTTAAAGTATTATGTACTTGAGTCTGGCGGAACCAATTACGTAATTTCATAACCTCTTCGTCACCGGCATAAACATATGCTCCACTATCAGGGAATAAATTTCTTCCGTTAAACCACAATTCAAATGTACCATTATCTGGTTGACAATGCCATTCTCCCTTCGGTCCAGCCTTTACAACCATTACTAAGGCATCATTTTCCCATCCGGTTCTAAATGTGAAGAAACCTGAAGCCAAAGAACCATGTGACAAATATGGAAGAGGTTTACCCTCTGTACCATTTGTTGCATAATATTTTATCCATTCGTTATCTGGAAAAACTTTTGACCATTCTTCATAATTACGTCTTTCCTCTTCCGGATCACCTAATTTAGCATCACTAAAGCAAGGATTAGAATAATCAGGGAAACAAATATTAGCATAAAATTCAATCATGCGCTCCATTATATCAACGTACTCTTGAGGAAATTCATTACGGAAACCATTCATTCCAGCCATGCGTAAAGCTTTCAGAAAGATGTTAATTGAGGCAAGATGATAATGAGGATCCAATTCATATTGTCCGCCATCTGAATATACCTGTTTTTTTACTTCTCGGTTAAGAATATCTATACCACTTTGTCTCCATACAGAAGCTTCCTTAAATTCAGGAAAGAATGTCCCCGCATAAACCATACGTTGAGCCTCGAAAAGCAAATGATTTCCCTGTTCTGAATAATTTCCCATTATATACTGAGCATGACGATGGTAATTTACCAAAAACTCAGTCAAGAATTCTGGAGTAAATGAAGGAGATATTTGATAAAGTAAAAACTGAATCGTTTGATCCTGCAAACGGTTACTTACTTCCAATGGTCTCCACGCAAACCTTACATTATCTTCCACAGCTCTGATTTCACCAGCACTTCCTTTATCAAATACTTCCTTTTCAACTTCCACCAAAGGATTCTTTTTTATCCAATCCATATATTGATATACCCATTCCTTGGCATATTTTTCATCACCGGATAATCTATATGCTTTACCCATAGGAGTAAACCATTTATGACGATGCAACTGCCAACGTAATTCGTTGTCTTGAACAGGCCAATATTCCCAATTTATATCCTTTCCATAGTTATACGAAGGCTGATATCCTTTATGAACAAAAAAAGTATGTTCCAGAGCATCGTCTGCCCACTTTTGCTCTTCTGCTGTTATTTTGATGTTATTCAAATCTATATCAGGATGCTTTATAGACGTACGATTACGATAATAATCTAGTAATGCTGAAGATGCTTTTTCCCATTCCTGTTTATCACATGCAGCTTTTACTTGTTCCAACCCCGGATAATTCAAATCCAACATTTCAAAAACTTCTTTTCTTAATTCTTGGGAATTTGCCCAAAAAGGCACAGATAGAAACAATATTGCAATTATATATTTTAAAGTTTTCATTTTTTACATATTAAGAAGTTTAGAAGCTCTGCTTTTAAGGTATAAATTCTATTCATCAAGAATTACAATCACCTAAAAACAGAGCTTCACCTAATCATTATTACATACCTAACTATTATAATATTAATTATTCATAACCAGGATTATTTTTACCTTCCAATGCTGGATTTGCTTGTATTTCTCCCAATGGAATAGGGAATAACTCATGTTTGCCTTTCACAAAATTCTCACCGGCAACATATTTTCCCTTTAACTTTTTATCCATATTATCTTGGAAAAGTTTCAAGACATCACCCAAGATGCCCCAACGAATAAGATCAAATTTTCTTTGTCCTTCGAAAGCCAATTCAAACCCCCTTTCCCAATACAGAGCTGTACGGAAATCATCAGCACCGCCACCATTAAAGAAAGGCAAGTCATATAAGTTAGGCTGTACTGTCCTATACTCTTGAAGAGATGTAACAGGAGTAGCATTTGCACGTGTACGAACCATATTAAGCAAATTCCATGCTTCAGGCGAGTTTCCAGTTTCATTATAAGCTTCTGCAGCCATCAGCACTACATCAGCATATCTCAAAGGACAATAGTTGACTCCTGTCACATTAGGATCAATAAATCCTAGCGGCATCCACTCTCTACGCCATTTGCCGGGATACCAGTTGGCAGGGTCTCTTTTTTCTCCTGCATCATCTCCTTTAGATACTTTCTTATGATTATACAAATTCTTATCCCATTTTAGCTGATAATCAACAACCATTACGTCACTACGTTCATCAGTAGATTCAAAGAAATATTTCCATTCTGGCATGACTCTGAAAAATGCATTGGCACGTCCCATAAATTCTGTATTCTCAGTAGGTTTACATCCAGGAGCATCCACAAGCGGACCATTATATGTAGCCCAAAAGCCAGCATTATCTTTAAAACTATTACCAGTTGGATTAAATGCAATCTCCCATAGGCTTTCTTTATTATTCAATATACCTGCAGAATATGATTTAAATAATTCTACATAACCACCATCATAGAAACCATGACCACCTTTTTCTTTTATGGCAGTCCATTCATCAATCACTGCTTCAAAATAAGATTTTCTCAAATCGTCAGAAGGACGTGTCAGTTTTCCATCCATCTGCAAACTATAGCCTGCACGCTGCAAATAAACACGCATTAAGAGAGCATGAGCTGCAACCTGATCAGGAGTTTCAGGAGAAGTCACACTGCCCACTGCAGGTAGATGATTCTTCGCAAAATCCAAATCTTGAATTATATAATCATATATCGTTTCTCTACTTACACGAGGCTGAAAAGCATCATCATAACCTCCGGTATAAGTTGTTTTATATGGAACATCACCCCAATACTTGATTAAGTCCAGACTTAAAAAAGCACGCAAAAATTTTGCTTCAGCCACATATGACTGTAATCTTTCATTTTCACTATATCCTGACATGGCCTCTATATTAGCTATGGCAAAATTAGCTCTGTCTATACCCTGATATTTATATTTCCACAAATCTGCTACCCATGTATTGGTAGTTTTAACCATATAATGAGCTATATCACGACGGGTATTATCCGTACCGGTTCCTTGAATATAATACGTATCATCGGAAGCAGGCATTGCCATTTCAAACTGTCCATAATGATTTCCTGTGGACAAGCAGTCATACACACCTATTACAGCCAGTTTAGCCTTATCTTCGGAACTAAAGAATGTATCTTTTTCATAATATGAATCTGGTTCTTCTGTCAAGCTGCAAGATACTGCTCCCATACTCACAAGCACACTCAGTGCAAAAAACTTTATATTATAATTTTTCATTGTCATTCATTTTTATATTAGAAAGCAAGATTTATACCAAAAACAAACGAACGGCTTCTTGGATAAGCTCCAAAGTCCACTCCTGGAGTCAATCCATTACCCATTGTAGAAACTTCAGGATCGAAACCGGAATATTTTGTCCAAGTCAAAAGGTTACTTCCTGTAGCATAAAGACGTAACTTGGATACTCCAATCTTACTCAACATTTTTTTAGGGAATGTATATCCCAATGTTATATTACTTAATTTCAAGAAAGAACCGTCTTCTACAGCCCATGAGTGAATATATGTATCACCTATTTCATTATCCACTATAGAAGCTATAGTTTTTCCTTCGTTAATTGCTGCCAATTCTTCAGGATTAGAGATTAACTGACCTTCATCGTTCACCAATACCCAACGATTCTCACTACTTGATACAGCCAATACATTCTTATTATCAAGTGCTGTCTTTGTATTAGTCAATTTTGTTGCATTGAAAACATCATTTCCGAAACTATAAGTCAAGAAAATACTCAAATCAAAATTTTTATATGTAAAATTATTGTTTATACCACCATAGAATGTAGGATAAGCATTACCAATCACAGTCTTGTCATCTTCTGTAATCTTATTATCCTCGCTACCATCAAGATTTTTAAACTTCCACATACCTGGCTGAACTTTACTTTTTTCTCCCATGTATGGGATACCGTCTTTCAAAGTATAAGTATTTGTAGCAGCATCGTAATTGAAGTCTTCTACTTGATATATACCATCAGTCACATATCCATACATTTGTCCAAGAGGCTGGTTTACCCCAATAATATGTGTATTCTGATCATATCCAAAGCTTGCTTCCCAGAGCTGTACTTCTTCTCCAGTCAGTCTTTTTACAGAATTTTTATTATGAGAGAATGTCACAGAAGTATTCCATGTAAAATCCTTCGTCATTATATTTGTTGTATTGATAGTCAAATCAACACCCATATTTTCAGTTTCACCTGCATTTATTACCATAGAAGAATAACCTGATGATTCTGGCAACTTTGCAGCCAATAACAAATTACTACTTCTATTAATATAAAATTCAGGAGATATAGTTATACGCTGATCTAAAAATCCTAAATCCAAACCAAGATTAAATGTTTTATTAGCTTCCCATTTCAAATCTGGATTTGGCACCTGATTTGAGACATAGCCCGATTGTGTCGAATCTCCATTAGGATATGTGACAGAACCCATAATTGCAAGGCTCTGATAACTGTTTATTCTGTTATTACCTGCCAAGCCATAACCTACTCGTAACTTCAAATCCGAGAAAACATTCAAATCTTTAATGAAATCTTCTTCAGCCATACGCCATGCTGCAGAGAATGCTGGGAAATATCCCCATTTATTATTCTTACCGAATTTAGAAGACCCATCAGCACGTACTGAAGCTGTGAACAGATACTTGTCTTTATAGCCATAGTTCACACGACCGAAGAATGAAAGTAATTTATCATCATAATTTACAGAAGATTCTGCTGTTCCTGGCAAACCTAACGAAAGATCTCCTAAGCCAATCTCATCATTTGGAAAGTTTGTAGCCACTGCCTTGAAACTACGTGTCCATTTACTAACAAATTCATGACCTGCCATTGCAGTAAAATCATGTCCACTCTTCTTAAAATTATATGTTAAAACGTTTGATGTCTGGAAACTACCATTCTCGACATTCTGAATGCTACCATTAATACTTGAACGCTTTCCTGTTACCGATTTATCACCATAGAAAATATCATTTCTACGAGTTTGATAACGCATACCTGTAGTATTACGGAATGAAAGTCCTTTTATTATCTTAAATGTAAAACCACCATTAGCCTGGAAAGTACGATATTCGCGATCCTTTGTTTCTTCAGCTGCTGACAATAATGGGTTCTGCATTACATTACCTGTATCATCAACGAAAAGAGGGTCTTCGTCTCCTAACAAATCGATATCATTACCATTAATACCAATTGTAGGACGATACTGAAGTATGTGCTGCATCTTATTAAATCTGTCTCCACCTTCAGATGTACCCATACCTTCAATACGCATTTGGTCAAAACTCATACGGGCATTAACAGACAGGCGATCATTTACTTTATTATTAATATTAAATGAAATATTATGCTTAGTACTTCCACTATAAACCATTGCACCCTCTTCATCGTAGTAAGAATAAGCCATACTATAGTTAAGTTTCTCATTTCCACCAGAAACACCGACACGATAATTCTGAGTTAAAGCAGTACGCCCCAAAGTCTGATCTTGCCAATCAATTCCTTTACGATTCAAATAATTAGCTTCAATGTCACTATATTTTCCATATATTTCCTCAAAACCTTGGACCGCATTATCCCAAGATTCTTGCGTATCAGCCTGATCATAAACCTTACGTTCATAATCAAGTTTTACAAATTCATATGGAGACAGGACTTCAAGTTTTTTTGCAATTTTCTTAAAGCCAACGTAAGAATCAAACGTTACAGTTGTTTTACCACCACTTTTTGAGCCGGTTTTGGTAGTAATCACTACCACACCATTCGCACCGCGGGCACCATAGATTGCTGTAGCCGAGGCATCTTTCAAAATATCAATAGTTTCAATCTCAGCAGGGTCTAATGTTGACATACCGTCTTCACTAGGAAAACCATCAATAATATAAAGAGGTTCATTACTTTGAGTAATTGAAATACCACCACGAACACGAATTGAAATAGAAGCACCTGGAGTTCCTTCACTCTGCATAACCTGCACACCTGACATACGTCCTGCCAATGCCTGAGTAATATCACTAGTAGGAACCTTTGAAAGTTCTTTACTATTTACAGAAGACACAGAACCTGTCAAATCTTTACGTTTTACTGTTGCATAACCAATTGCAACGACCTCATCAAGAAGAACCGCATCTGCTTTTAATTGAACATCAATAACACTCCTACCATTAACTTTCACCTCCTGCGTCTGCATGCCGACATAAGAAAACACCAACACCGCTTTAGAGGCATCATCAACAGTTAAAGAATAGGCACCTGTCATATCTGTAACAGTACCAACAGTTGGCGATCCTTTTAGAACCACACTACCGCCAATAACTTCATAGCCATCGGCATCTGTTACCTTTCCGGTAACCGTAACCTGCGCATATAAAGATACGCCCAAAGTTACCATAAAAAATAATAAAATAAATCTTTTAAAACAACTCATAATAAATAATAATTTTAAGGTTTAAATTAATTATTTTGATTTTGTCATATGCAAAAATACAAACAGCACCACAAAACAGACTTTAATATTGTCCCAATTAGACGATTATTATCATTCTATAATATTAAATTTGTCGAATAAAACATCAAAAATATCTACATCTTTTAAATCTATATAGTTTCAAGCAAAAATCCATTGCCGTTTCAATTAAAACGACAATCCATTTTACTTGAAATAACAAAAGCTTTTTCCTTACTTACATTCTATCAACTCCGTACTTATGGTACGTGCACCAACACAGTCAAAACAAATTTTAGTAGTATTTTTGTCATGCGAAATCAAATGGACATCCTTTTGTTCTTCTTTCAGTTTCCAATATCCTTTAACATAAATAATGACAGGAGCAGATCTGCTATCGGCAAAATGATATTTTCTTTCCGATGATTGCGCATAATCAATTTTTTCATCAAAACGATTCATGTCAGGATTCGATACAGCAATTCTGTAGCCGTT
This sequence comes from Bacteroides cellulolyticus, assembly GCF_025567135.1. NCBI lineage: Bacteria > Pseudomonadati > Bacteroidota > Bacteroidia > Bacteroidales > Bacteroidaceae > Bacteroides > Bacteroides cellulolyticus. Next base: position 68,345 of record NZ_JAOQJJ010000010.1, on the reverse strand, counting down.
GACACTCTTCTGCGTAGCCAATATACAGGGGGTACTTACTTTCAATATATCATCGTCTTGCAAGTTTATTCCAGCCTCTCGAACTGCATAACCTTTTTTTCCTTTAACTTTATATAACAAGATATGTGCTATTTTATCAGAACGTATAAGTTTGAATTTCTGAGAATAAGAATCAGAAAGTTCATCCGCTCCTTTAATACCTCCATTCACGTTTATAACATATGCATAAGATTCATTACATGGATTAATACCATGGTTTATTTTACACGTTTCATAATATCCTTTACTCACACCTCTCTTTGACTCCAAAGGTTCTGTCTGCAGCTTACGCTCAGCAATCACCCCTTTTGAGTTAACAAAATAATAAGCGTGTCCATACGGATCAACGTATTTATCACCGTTTAAATATGGTTTTGATTTATCATCTTTAACACTAAGTTGCGCAACAGTTGTCTGCAACATATAATGTTCACCCGTACTTTCTAATTCCGTACCAAGGACATAAATATAATCATCAAAGAAAAAAACGCTTTTATTAGCCTTCACCGAACTCAGATTATCAGCATACGTAAACGAACTCACACCACAACTATCATCCAAACGCGTTCCTCCCAAGAAATTGACAGAAGAATATTGACGATGCTTTTTAGATGGCAATTTTTCATGAGGAATATCCAAAGTCGTGGTTCCTGGCAATGAGCTCCAGTTCCAACCTTTTACTCCATATCCGCTTGCTACAGCCGAAACAGGTTTGCCGGTTGCATATATTTGTAGTACACCTGTACCATTGAAACGTCCGTACTCATTTTTTTTATTTATCGGTCCCTCAAAATCCCAAATATATTTACTTGTACCCCTCCAGGACACCATCCAATTTTTTTGTCTATATATCGTCAAACCTCCGTAAGGGAAAAACCAAAACCCATTTGGATCGTTCTCTGGTTCAACAGATTTTCCTGCAAGTTCAAGAGTTCTCTCAATTGCACCCATTGATGCAAAATAACTTATTCTACTTGCTACATCTTGTACAAAGTTTTTATGAAAGACTTCACATTCTGGTTCCCATAATCTCATAAAAGTAGCTTCAAGTTCATCTTTTAATGGATTATCATATATGGCAGCCATATATGCAATGCATATGCGGGAATATTCTGTACTAGAGTTGACAAGTTGGTAGGAAAACGTCCGGAAACACTTCTTGGAATATCATACTTCTGAGCGTATATACGATTAGTCAGCAATGCATTAGAAAGATTTTCTATGCTCTCTCTATCTGCAGCATAAGGCGTACCATCTAATATATAAACATATATAGCAGCTGCATGAAAACTGTTTACAGCATAAGCATTTGCATACATATTCTTGTGGTGATAACCTACATAATCAGGTTTAATTGTATCTGCAAAACTCGGTGCTATCTCCAGAGCATTATCAAGGAAACGCTTAAAATAAATCATTTCCTTTTCTCTATCAGGATGTTCAGAAGGCAATGACAGAATGTAACATAATTTGGTATTCATCAATGAACGTACCGCATCAGTATTAAAGCCGGATTCTTTCCACATAACAGGATTATCAAATTCCGGTCCAACAAAGCGTGTAATCCAATGTAACATATCCAGTTCACGTTCAAAAAGACCTTTCTCCTTTAATTCATCTTGCATCAAGAAAGTAGAAATGCCGTAAGTGAGATAACTCAATGCTATACTTCCACCCAGTCCAATATATGCATCAGTTTCATAACGTTTTATATCTATGTTTATAGGAAGCCCTTTCACCCATCCTTTCCTATGCAGTTTTTCATAAATCTCTATGATTTTGTCTAAAGTGTTCTTATCCTTGTAATAAGGATTTGTTCCATCTACACCATCAGTAAGTTTATAAGCAATAACAAGCGGGAAAAGAGTTTCAGGAACAAGCGAAATAAATTCAGAAGAAGATTTCTTATCATTTACAAAATCAAACTTTTTATCTGTAACCAACAATACCTTTTTCTCATAATTAGACATAGCCTTTTCAGCCTGTCTGACTATTGCATCATATCGTTCTTTTACCAAAGGCTTTGTATAATCAATATTATCACTGCCTAATATCCAATCACGATATTTTATAGCAATACTATCAATCGGATGAGACACGCTTTCTGTTGCAAATAATATGCAAATTGACACTAATAAAAACTTAAAAACTTTCATAAATATAACTGTTTGATGTTTTCCAAAAGTACAAATACCAATAAAAAAATACTTCAAACATATATTTTATTTTACAGAATAATAAAAATGAAACTATCATTTTTTTACAGAATAATCTGAATTTTGTTCAATCTACAACTTTAAGCCAATTAACAAAAGAATTTTATACCCATCATTCATATATTTGCAAAAAGTTCAATAAAAAAACATAAGCCACAAAACCATGAAAAAACTTTTATTATTTTTCCTATTTATATTTATAGGAGTCAAATGTATTAAATCACAGGAAACTATTTTTGCCGATTATTTTGACATCAGGACAAACAGTCCTGAAGGTACACCTGTTATAGGAGGAATACACATAGAAAGGAATAAAGATGTCATTTTCAATAAGATTCCAACATCTTATCATTTTGAAATTATAAAACAAGAAAACGACTTGTTTGGTATTAAAACAACATTCGACAAAAAAGGACGAATAAAAGGGTCTTTATTCGTAAAAGAAAAAAAGAATACAGGTAAAAAAGAAAAATCATATATTTTGTCAGTAGCTTTGAAAGACAACAATAAAGTCATAAATGAATTTGATATTACCATAAACATTCTTAATAATACGCTATGGGATCTTTTTTATAAAAGATATATGAAAACAGCACCAGATACCCCACGTACATACGGAGAAAAGAAAATCAAAGATGCTGAAGTAGCAAAACTTATTGAAGAATTAATAAGGAATAATGGTAGATTCGAAGGGTTTAAATGTTATGATGCGAAGCCTTACGAATACCCCAATATAAATGCCTCGGCTATATACAAGGGTAAAAAACTGGAGAATGTAACAATCGACTACGAATGGATAAATATTGTCGATAAAATAGGAAGTTTAGGATATGCATACTATCACTCCAAAACATATGGAATAAATGGTGATACAGAAAGACATGCCCTACTTAAAGATATCCTTGTTAAGACTATCAATAATTATGTTTCTGCAGTGCCAATTGAAGGAAATGAAGTAATAATTAATAATAAGCCAATAGGTAAATATACAGGGGATGGAGCAAGTTTATTACCTTATTATAAGTTAGGACAAAATAATAATTTTGAACACCAATGGAGATTCACAGATTCTATGCTGCTTCCGATACTTACTTTAATGCCAGATATTATTGAAGGTATAAACAAAGGCGATAGACAATATATTGAATTACATGAAAACTTAATCAATTATTTTCAAATTTTCACTTCCCTTGTCAAGGAAAGGAGAAAAATAACAAATAATCCCAGATGGGGTGAAATTATAGATCCCAACTATAGTTCTGGAGCATGGGCAGATGCAAACCTTGGTCACAGATCACGTACGATGTTAGCATTACCTATCATTTGGGCTGACTATAATCGTCCTATGACATACGTACAATACTGGTACTCCAGCTATTATAATGACAAACCATTCAAAGACTTTAGTCTGTCACCAGGTTGGTCACCTTCAGGAGTTATTAAAGACGTAAGTTATTGGATGACAAAGTTCTGTATCCCTTCACATCATTATCGTCAGTCAGGATTTCATCCTGATGGGACCATATCACATCATATAGGAAAAGGAACTGATGCCGCCATGGTTGCATATGGATTTGAATTACTTACACAATGCAGCAACGGATATTCATTCTTTAAGGACACAAGATATAGAATAGACAGTAAAAATTATCAGTTTCAGCTTGACAGATTATTAAATGTTTATCCAAAACTATTTTATAAAGGACAAATGGATTTTCTTGTATCAGGCAGAACATTTTTAAGTGATTTAACTAAGTTTGTATCAAATACTTATAACGATGCTGTACATAATTTAAATATAGCTAGAAGTAAAGATACAAAAATTGTAGGAATGGATTCTTTGATACAATTAAATGCCAACATACAAAAGGGACAATTCGAATATTCGGGTACAGACGCTTACTGGGTTAATGAGTTTCTAGTTCATCGAAGGGGGAAAAATGAAAAGCCTTATTACGCATCAGTAAAACTAAAATCAGAAAGGACAGTTGGTGCGGAAGATTTCAGTAAAATAAGAAAATCATGGCATGCCGGATATGGAATACTACAAGTAAAAGTTAAAGGAGACGAATACGACCAACAGGTCTTATCAAATATGGACTGGCATGCATTACCAGGTCTTACCGAAGAATGGAGAAACGATCCTATGCCAAAATCAGGAGGTGCAGCAGCTTCATTAGCCGGAAACAACAAGATTGCCGGAGTATTATCTGATGGGAATAATGGTATGGCAATGTATCATCATCTACCCAAAGAAAAATACAGTTCTGCCACTGCATTAAAATCATATTACTTTTTAGAAGACAGGATTGTTGCTCTTGGTAACAATATACAAAGAATAAGAGAAGGACAAGGCAACAATATAAATACTTTTATAGATCAAACAGAATTATATGACAAACTATCTTGGAATATAGACGGAAAAACTAAAACAATAATGCCAGACGAATCTATAAACATGACTCTTAATACAAGCAAACCTTGTTGGTTTCATGCAGGTAGAAAAGGATATCTAATATTTCCTAGAAAAGAAACCAAGATTAATATTCAATCAGGTAAATTCATCAACATAACAGACAAAAGTATATCTGATGAAACACCAAACTTTATAATTTCAGTAGATCATGGCCGTGAACCAGGAAAAGTTCGATACGACAATCAGTATATATTCGTGCAAATACCGAATGTAAAAGAAACTGAAATGGGAAAAATATTAGATGATACTAGAAAGGAGTTCTCATTCTTATTAGCAGACTCTATTCATGGACTTTATTCTCCAAAAGAAAACATATATCAATTTTCTTTTTTCAAGCCAGGAAAAGTCAAGCTCAACAGTATTGAAATAAAATCAGACGATGTAGCCATGATAATGCTAAAAGAAAATAATAATGAGTGGACATTAAGTATTGGCAATCCACAACCTGATGGAAAGAAACAAACGATACGTTTTATAACAAATATGAAATTGACTGAAGGTATATATAAATATCAACTAGGTGGTATATATCCGATGGAAGGGGAAACCGTAAGTATAAAACGTATAGGAAAAATGACAGAGGTGATTGCTGAAATACCGGATATAAGAGATGAAATAAAATACAAATATCAATCAGACTTATATGCAGCAGCACCGATAACAATAAAAATACCCAAATAAACATAAATGAACACATTTTAAAGGCCGATAAAATATATCGACCTTTAAAATGTCTCAAATTTATATATCGTTATTTGTCTATATACTTGATTCGGATAAAGAGCAGTTGAAGGAAAATTTAAATGATTAGGAGAATCAGGGAAATGCTGCATTTCCAAACAGAATCCTGCATATTGCATATATCTTTTGTTTCCATGACCTATCCAACGTTTCATATCAGAATTTGAAATATAGAACTGCATTCCAGGTTCAGTGGTATAAGCTTTTAAACGACGACCACTTTTCTGATGCTCTACTATAGCCGCAAGTGATAATTCTCCATCTGTCTTGCTTAACTTATACGAAGTGTCGTATTTATACTCACCATCAGACAACGGAAAAGATATTTTACGATAATGCATAAAATCATAATCTGATTTTTTTACAGAGACAATCTCACCTGTTGGAATACCATCACTGTCGGTGACCAACATCGAATCTGCCTTTATATAAAAATTATGACTTAATACATTTTCATTACATCCGGATAAATTAAAATAACTATGGTTCGTAAAATTTACTACAGTTGGCGCATCTGTATGTGCTTCATAGTTCAGGATTATTTCATTATTATCAGTCAAAGTATATGATATTGAAAAATCCAAATTACCTGGAAATCCTCCATCTAAATGAGGGCTTCTACAAGCAAAAACAATCGTAGCTTTATTTGTATCACAAGAGATATCACAAACATCAAATACTCTTAGATTGAAGCCTTTGCTTCCACCATGTATAGAATGTATCCCTTTATTATTCTTCTCCAATATATAATGCTTTCCATCTAACTCAAACTCAGCATTTTTTATTCTGTTAGCATAACGTCCCACTGTACTTCCATACTTCGGATTAGGCTTGGTATATTCAGATATAGAATCAAAACCTAAAACCACAGATTCCATTTTACCATTCCTGTCTGGTACAGAAACATCTGTAAGAGCTGCTGCATAATTTGTAAGCCTGATAACCATTCCAGATGAATTTATCATTTCATACTGGAACAATGTATCATTATCAATTAAAACTGTATCTATACAGGAAACCGTAACATTTCTAACTTTATCGGAATTCACACATCCGGTACTTACTGAACAGAATATCACAAATAAGGTGAGAATATGATTTCTTATACTTATTATCATTTTATATTATCACATACATTTATTGATACAGAGATTTTACTACTTCCTCGGTTAAACGAGATTTTCAATGGTACCATAGCAAAACCTGGAACCGGATTAAAGGTTCTTCCATCAGGGTCAACAGGCATTAATGATAAACTACCGGATAAGACATTTATTTCCAGATCAGAATTATTACCATTACATATCCATCTATTATTATGCAAAGATGTTTTATTTATTTTAGAAGCAATAACTGGTAATACCAGGCTTACACCATCTACCGTACTTTCTGCTTCTATTATAATATTTTCTTTATCAAATATATAAGTAATATCCACTGGTGTGACTCCTTGCGAAGGAGACTCTTGTTCACATGTAACCAGATGAGTTTTAATTTTAAATATATGTTTATTATCTGATTTTGTATAAATAACATCAGTATCCAAATCATCCAGGTTTGAATACAGCTTCCCATCTTTTATGAATTCCAGTCGTGGACTTCCACCAACTATATATTTACGATTTACATGCTGCATGTTAGGCGCTTCAATCATTTTATACATATTAGTAGTGGAAGCAAATATAGGTCCGAATTTTTCATGCCACAACATTGACAATACTCCCCCCATAGGATGAGTTCCTTTAACCTTATATTCAGCATCATATCCGGTAACAGTAGCTCTCCATTGTCCTTCGGATACAAGCCATGTTCTTATATCCTTAAAAAATTTTACCCCATATTCTTTATCTCTTGGCAAAGTTACAGCTTCATTACTTATTCCCACTTTACATTCCAAAAACGAAGTAAGGGCCTTTGAATGCCCAAAAGTGTGATGTATGCAAGGTTGAATATTCAAATCATTATAATGCAGTCCTCCAAAAAGTAATCCATTATGTGTAGCATTCCTTAAAAGCTTTATATTTCTATATATCGCCTCCATATACTCTGGATGATTTGTTGACATTAAACCATATCCACCCATAAAGCCATCACTAGTACGTCCACCCCAATAAGTCCACTTGAAACTACGTGTACCCCAACTGTTATCCCATGCCCCATCAGGCAGCATAAACTCCAAATGTGTATTCATTGATTTCACTATCAATTCCTCAAGTTCTTTATCACCTGACAAAAGAGCATAATGTGCCATATTAGGTAAAGATTCCTCAACATTATATAACAAATCAACGGGACGGCATCCATTCTTCGTTTCGCTTGTTATATTTGGACCTTCACCAAAAAGGAAACAATCATTTTTAGTAAAATACTGTCTTAAATCGAATGCAATTTCTTTTGCTTTATTCTTAAAATCTTCTCTTTCAAATATATCACCAAGCAAATACAAGGCATAAGTAGCGGAAGCTGAATAATTAACATTCATATTACGCATACCTTCTCGTTTGCGACTATATATAAATCTGTTATTAAGAATAAACTCACCAGAAGACTCCAAATACTTTTTCCACGTATCAAGTGTCGCTTCATCCAACAAATGACCATGATATTTTACAGCCTCGCCAAGTGCAATTGCAAAAAATACTGTTGTCCCATTCCAATCAGATACATTTACATCATTCATCCATGATCCATCAGGCTGACGTACCGTTTCCATCCACTTTATTAATCGTTTTGCTGCATTCAGATATTTATCATCTCCTGTTTTATCTGCCATATACATTAAAGGAAGTACGAAATCGCCTATACGTCCATGTATTCGAGCACAAGCAGGACAAATTATGCCACCATCTAAAGTCGGATACTTTGATTCATATTGTAATGTCAATAATGTATCCACCCATTCTTGAAGAAGAGTCTCTGCCTCAAGATTAATTTTATCTTTTGTCAGATTGCTACTTACATTATTACCGTATAAGACAAAAGATATTAACACCATCAATATTACAGTTAACTGCCTTTTCATCATCACGAAAACATAAACCGTTTTTTATTTAAGAAAATCAGCTCTCATAGGAGAAAAACAATCTATAAGTATCCCTGGTTCAAGACATACACATCCATGTACCGCATCAGGCTCGATATATATACCATCGCCCGCTGACACAATTTTTTTCTTACCTTCTATATCGAATTCAAATTTACCACTTGCTACATAAGTAGTTTGTGTATGATAATGTGCATGTGGTGTTCCTACAGCTCCCTTTTCAAATTTAACCTTAACCAGCATAACCTGACCATCATAGCCCATAATCTTACGTGTAACACCTTCTCCAGCAGGTTCCCATTCTTTATCCTTATCCAGAATATAATCGACACTTCTTGTCTTTTTTATTGTACTATTCTTCATATCACTACCATTGTTTACATTTTCGACCGCGGAAAAACACACCATTGGCAATATTGTTGCCATTAAACAAACAAATAACTTTTTCATTTTCTATTAGAATTATAATATTAAAATATCAAACCTTTATATATTGAATATATAGTTTATTTCTGTTGTTTTATATATTCAGTAGGAAGGCACCCAATATATTTCTTAAAGCTGGTAGCAAAATATGATGGTGTACTAAAACCTACCATTGTACTTATCTCTGCAATATTATATCGTCCTTCCTTAAGCAAACGACATGCTTCAGAAAATCTTATTTTCTTTATAAATTCAATAGCAGACTCTCCTGTTATGGCTTTCAGTTTTAAATGCAAATTAGAGCGACTCATATTCATCTGACTTGCAAAGTCTTCTGTAGAAAAGCTCGAATTATCCATATTATTCTTAACTATTTCAACAGCCCGTTTCAATAATTCTTCATCCAAGGCATTAAAAGTTATTTTTTCAGGTTCAACATCTAATTCTTTAGAATAATGCTCTAACATACGACGACGAGTTCGTACTATATTTTGAATCTTTGTTGTCAGTAACGATAAAGAAAATGGTTTAGCTATATAATCATCAGCTCCTAATGCCATAACCTCTTTTTGATCAGACAATTCAGTTCTTGCTGATAAAATTATAACAGGAATATGACTGGTTGACACATTCTGTTTTACAGCTTTGCAGAGTTTTACCCCATCCATAACAGGCATCATAAGATCTGTTATAATCATATCTACATCATTACATTTCAATACTTCAAGTGCCACTTCTCCATTCTCGGCCTGCAAAGTATTAAAAACCTTAGAAAGACCAGATTTAAGATATTGTCTAACTTCTTCATTATCTTCAACTATAAGAATAGTTCCTCTGGAAGAAGCATCTGATTCGTCATTTATTACTAATTCATCCATTTCTGAATCAACAAAATATTCATCTTTTGTATTAGTAAAATGTAATTGCTGTTCTGGTTCATACGTATTCTCAGCTAATTCTATTTCAGCATAAACAGATTTATCTTGAGGTATATATATAGAAAAAGAACTACCCTTGCCTGGTTCACTGTTAAGTTCAATTTTACCATGATGCAATTCTACCAATCTTTGAATCAACGACAAACCTATACCACTACCCATACAAGTAGAGTCAAGTTGGGTAAAACGTTCAAATATCTTTTTATGTTTATTAAGCGGTATTCCAATACCTGTATCTGTTACATTCAATATCAGAAAATTATCATTCAACGACAAATTAACAGTTATACTCCCTTCCTTTGTATATTTAAATGCATTCGATAAAAGATTATTGATAATAATCTCCACATATTTTTCATCAGCCCAAACATCTACACCTTCTAAATCTGAAATAAAATTATAATTCAACGATTTAGAACGAGCTAATTTCTCATAAAAAGAAAAGCAATCTTTAACGACTGAATATATTTCTCTTTTTGAAACTCTTAATTTAAACACTCCTAGCTCAGCACGTCTATAATCCATCAACTGATTTACAAGATGTAATAATCTATTAGTATTTCTCTCTACGAACCCTAACTGTTCCTTCATCCATTTATCTGTGGTTCTAATCTTCATTTCCTGAACAGGAGATATTATTAATGTCAAAGGGGTACGTAATTCATGAGAAATGTTAATAAAAAATCGTTGTTTCATTTGATTAATTTCTTCCTGATGAAGCTTTTCATTATGCTCCATAATCAATCTATTTTCCATTTGCTTTTTTACCCAGAAATAACGAAATACAAGAGCTATAGCACTTATTACCAACAAGGTTATAATAAGTATAGCCCACCATGTTTCATACCACTCAGGAAGAACTTTTATATATAACACCTTAGACTTTTTATTCCATTTTCCATCATTATTAGCAGCACGTACTTTAAAATGATACTCCCCATGAGGCAAATTATGATATGATACATTTAAGTTATCTTCTGTATAATTCCAAGTATCATCATAACCTTCCAGCTTATAAGAAAAAATATTATGTTGTCCAGATAAATAGTTAGAAACCACAAACTGAAGAGTAAATGATTTTTGCGAACTATTTAATATTATACTATCAGTATCAGATATGTGCTTCCTAAGTATTCCTGTTTCATCTCCTGGACGAACTTCTTTTCCAAAAAGTTTAAGTTTTGTAATTACTGGCTGTGGAGTATAAGGATTATCAATCAACAATTCTGGACGAAATGTTGTTATACCATTTATTCCTCCAAAATACAATCGACCATCGGCTGTACGACAATGCGAATAGCTATTAAATTGATTACTTTGTATTCCGTCCTTTATTGAAAAATTTCTAAATGTTTTACTATATGGATTAAAACAGCTCAAACCTTTATTCGTACTTACCCATATATTATTATAGGAATCTTCCTCAATACTATACACAACATTATTAGGAAGACCATCTGTTTCTGTTAAATGAACGATTTCTCTATTCTTTTTATCTGTGTAATATAATCCAGATCTTGTAGCAAGCCATATACGCCCATCAACTGATTCATAAATCTGTTGTACAGTTTTAATATCAGACATACCATTTATACCAAAAGATACCCTCTCCAGATGATTGCCCTCTATTTTATACTTAACCAGACAATCATCAAACGCTATTATAAGGCAATCTGAAGAATCAATAAACATAGCATATATTCCCTTTTTTGAAATACCTGCCTCATCAACGTGCGTAAACTCACCACTATGCATATTGTACAGATAAAGTCCATTTAGAGTTCCCAGCCACAATCTTTCTTCATCACGAGGCAAGATTGAATATATACTATTTGCCATTATATCGGCATCACGTATATATAGATGTCTGATAAATCCTGTACGCCGGTTTACGACTTTCAATCCTCCTGCATGTGTACCAACATAAACATTATCAGACTTTTTGTCTATATATAAAGATTTGACGTTATTTGATTCCCTAGAAATATCTTTATCCTCATAATTTAATTTATAATATTTAAAACTTTCATCAGCAGGATTATAGCAATTCAAGCCTCCATCGTTTGTTCCTATCCACAACATAAAATTTTCATCTTCAACAATACAACTCACCACATTATCACTTAATGAATTCCTGTATGGCTCATGCATTATATTATTAAAACGATATTTAAGTGGATGATAATAATTAAGACCACCAAAATATGTTCCTAACCACATACCACCTTGATTATCCTTATAAATACACCTGACAGAACGTTGGCTCAAACTTCCGAATTTTGTTTCATCATTAGTATATTTAACAAAAGTATCGCTGGCATTTGAGTATATATTCAAATCATTAAATGTTCCTATCCACAATCTGCCGTTAGAATCTCTTGCTAAAGAACGTATATAGTCAGAACTTATGCTATTTTTATCTGATGTATGTCTATAATTCTTCAAATCTCCAGTACGCAAATCCAATTTTATCAATCCATTACCTTCTGTACCAATCCATAGTTCATGTAAATTATATAATAACATGGTTTGCACTTTTGCCCCAACCTCAAATGAAGATGAAGGAATAAATTTATTACTAACAAAAGAATATGAATGCAAGTGTCCATTCACACAACCTATATATATAGTATCATTTACTCTATAAATAGAAGATACTTTTTTAGATACTAAATCAGGAATCAATATGTCATCTCTAAAAGAATTCATTGATAGATCTAAAACATATAGTTCACCCTCTGAATTTATTATATATAAATCATCAGATAACTCTACAATATCCTTAACCAGAGCATTCTTTCTATCTGTAATTAAAAAATTTTTAAAAGTGTCTGTTTCCTTATTATAAAGTGAAACTCCTTTATTTGTTCCAACCAAAATCCTCCCCTTACTATCAGTCACCACGCAACGAGTAATATTACCAGCTATAGATACAGTATCATTCTCGTCATGACGATATACCGTAAACTCATATCCGTCATAACGGTTCACACCGTCATATGTAGCGAACCACATATTATCAGATTTATCCTGTGTTATTGAAAAAACTGTATTCTGAGAAAGACCATCATTAATAGATATATGGGAAAAAGTAATTGTTTCCGAATTATAAGCAAAAACAATTTTACTTGACAATAATGGTAAAATGACAAATAAGACCTTAAAAAAACTTTTTATCTTCATGCTATTATATATTAATCAACGTGTCGCAATTTCCATAAAAAAGGAATGTAACAAATATACATATAAGAAGAATAATTGGCAAATAAATCTTCTTACCTATTATAGCTAATCATTTCTCCATTTTATTATCTTTTCCATTCAATATTTCAGGATTATTCACTGTTTCCTCAATTCCATTTACACCATCTTTAAAACTTTTTACACCTTTTCCCAAACCTTTCATAAGTTCAGGAATTTTTTTTCCACCAAACAATAGTAAAATTAATAATGCAATAAACAACAATTCCTGCATTCCAATTCCCAATAGGAGTAGATTATACATAAACTTTATTATTAGAGGTTTATTATTATTTTAAAATGTCTAACGAATACTATGCCAGATTGTATAAGATTAGTTTTAATATGGCAATGGAACCATAGGCCTACGTCCATAATTAAGTTTCAAGCCAGCTTTATATGCTTCTTCTCCATGAAGTAAATCTATATCAAGTTCTCCCAAATTCACCAGAATACCCCTTGCCATAAGTCCGGCATCTTCATTCTGAATTCGTGGAAGAGTCTCAGCATTATTACGTAATTCATTAAGATATTCACGTATATACTTACGCATATTAGGATCAAGAGATAAACATTCCAATGACGAATACCCAATTTTTCTATTTTCTTCCTTAACAGGATATACCAAATTCTTTATTCCTTTTTCAGGATATCCTAAATAGGATATGGCATATGCAGCCTCGCTTGATATATAAGGATCAGTATCATTTATAAGGTGTCTCAATTCTTCAGGGCATTCAGAAATTAATCCTAGTTTTGCCAATTGTGCATAACCGACAGTTGCCCAAAACTTCATTTCCGGATAATCACTTATTAATGCCTTTCTAAAAAACTGTTCATCAGAAGATTTAGGCATACTTGCAAGTTCTACTAGATTATAAAGTTCATTTAAAGGAAATTTTTCTTCTCTAACCGAATTATACAATATTTTACCTCTTCGTGACGTTGGCAGAAAGAAACCTAAATCTTCCGTTTCTCTTATATGAGAAGATAAAGATTCACGCATTTTCTTCAAAATATCCTGATACTGTGGTAAAGAAGATAAATCATGTATTTCGCCAGGATCATTAAACAAATCGAAAAGCATTTCTGCAGGATGAGCACAAAATGTTTGGGCCCAGTCATCATTAGTATTGTGACCACCTAATACAAGTTTATCCCAGGCTTTATTTGACGGCATACCCCACTGATAATAATTTCTCAATGCAAACTGCCTATATGGCATATAACTACGTATATATTTGTATCGCCCGTCTGAAACGGCTCTAACAGGCATAAAATGATGTAACTGGTTCGAAGCAAAAGCAAAATTAAGTTTCCTTTCCTCTTTTGCTGCATATTTACCAAACACAGCTTCTCCCTGCATTCTTTTCTCTGGTTTTACACCTGCAAGACTAAGTACCGTAGGGCCTAAATCCGTAAAATTAACCAAACGATCAACTTTACCTGACAAACCATTTGCCAAATGCTTGAATTTTTCGGGGAAATATACTACCAAAGGTACCCTTAAACCACTCTCAAACAAATATCCTTTACCACGAGGGACGCAACCACCGTGATCACTGAAAAAGAAGATTATAGTATTCTCATCAAGACCTTTTTCTTTCAAATCATCAAGATATATCTTAACCCATTTGTCAACATCCTGAACCGCTTCCAAATGACCGGCATAATCAGAACGTACTTCCGGCAAATCAGGTACATAAGATGGCAACGTTAATAGCTGAGGATATATACCCTCACGTGTATAATCACGACGACCGTCGGTATGAAAAGTTCTTATACGACCCATATGCGATGTTACAGTATTGAATACAGCAAAAAAAGGCTGACCATCTTTTCTTTTAGGACTATTATAAGAAGCTTTCTTATTACACTCATCCCAACATGACTTATTATCTGTCGTAGTATTATAATGCGTTTTATTATTATTAGTACAATAATAACCTGCTTCTCTTAATCTTTGAGGAAAGAATATATCATCAGGAGTATCAAAAGGAACCGGATGAAAATCCATTCCATACGTTGGAGCATAACATCCGGTTATTAAAGAGGAACGCGCCGGAGAACTTTGAGGGCCAACTGACCATGCATTCATAAACTGAACACCTCTTTGAGCTAAGCTATCCACATTGGGAGTACTAACATCCTTATTGCCATAACATCCGAATTCATAAGCACTTGTGTCTTCAAATGTTAACCATAGAATATTAGGACGAATATCATCTTTTGCAGAAAGCATACTTACAGACGAAAGCCCCAATATTATTGTTGAACAAAACAATCTGAAATCATTTTTCATAATGAATTTATTTAGGTTAATATATTTCTTTGCGAAAATAGTTATTAAGTTTATTTTCATAACACACACATGTTTAAATAATATATACCAGTGTATAATGGACAATATTAAAAGCATATTCAACAATTTTAAAATACGATAGAGACAAATAAAACTCATTTGATTATTTCAGTATGAATTAATAACTGCTTATAAGTTAATTTTGCGAATAGGAAAATATTATTATTTCATAATTATTATAGCCATGAAAAAAAGAAGTATTATCATGCTGATAGGTATTCATATCATACTAGGTTTCAACTTATCAGCGCAAACCAGAAGCACTGTAGAATGGAGGAACGTAAACGGTGTGGAAATTCCGGTACCACCTTCTGTCCATCCTAGATTGTATTTACGCTCTTCAGACATTCCGGAACTTAAAGAAAGAATAAAACATCCGGAAATTGTAAAGACCATAAAAAAGATGGAGAAACTGAGTAAAAACAGGACTCCTGAAGAAGAAGCTAAAGCTCCGGCAAAAAACGGATTCAGATATTATGCTGAAATGCGAGGAATAACAAGCCGAGTACAGCTTGATGCATTGGACTATCTGGTAAACGGAGAGAAATCAGTTGCCAGAAAAGCCATAACAGCCATGCTCGACACATTACGCAACACTAATTATGGAACAAAAGGTGACCTGTCAAGAGCCAGCGGATCAATGCTGATGTGTGGTGCAATGGTTTACGACTGGTGCTACGACCAGATGAAAGATTCTGAAAAGAAAGCATACATAAACGAATTTGTCAGAATAGCCAAGACCATGGAATGCGGCTATCCTCCAAAGAATACGGAACCTATAGCAGGACATTCTTCGGAATGGATGGTACTGAGAGATATGCTCTCGGCTGGTATTGCAGTATATGACGAATATCCTGACATGTACAATTATGTAGTAACAATGATGTACAAGGACTATATTCCAGCCCGCAACTTCATCTATTCGGGACATAACTACCATCAGGGCAGCAGTTATGCAAATGTACGTTTCAGCAACGACCTTATATCTCTTTGGATAATGTCACGCATGGGCGCAGGAGCAATTTATGACTCGGCACAACAGTTCGTTTTATACGATTTTATCTACAGAAGACGGCCTGACGGACAGGTTCTTCCTGCCGGTGATACCAATCCTAACAGAAAAGGCGTTGCCAATTACGCTCTTCCTGCTCTATTGGCTTACAGCTACTACAAAGACGGCTATCTGGCATACGAATATGAACGTACAAAGAAAATTGACAATCACTGTCTGATATTCGACATCCTGTGGAAAGACCTTAACATTGAGCCTAAAGGTCCTGAAACACTACCTCTTACAAAATACTCCGGAACACCGTTCGGATGGATGATTGCCAGAACAGGATGGGATGAGAACAGCGTAATAGCAGAAATGAAAATAAACGAGCACTATGTAGGAAACCATCAGCATCTTGACGGAGGCTCATTCCAGATATATTATAAAGGTCCATTGGCGCTGGATGCAGGAACATATCAGGGAAGTTCAGGCGGATACAACAGCCCACACAACAAGAATTTCTTCAAACGTACAGTAGCCCACAACTCACTGCTGATATTCAATCCTGAAGAGAAATTTGAATGCCATAGCTATGGCGGTGAAGATAAGACTCCTTTTGCCGGTAACGACGGAGGACAGAGAATGCCTGGTGACGGATGGAACACCTGCCGTTCGTTCAAAGATTTACTGAGCGACGAATACACAACAGGAAAAGTCCTTGCACACGGAACCGACGCGGACTACATGGCACCGGACTATTCTTATCTGAAAGGTGACATAACCAAGGCATATTCCGACAAGGTAAAAGAAGTAAAGCGCTCGTTCGTATTCCTGAATCTGAAATCAGAGAATATTCCTGCCGCATTGATAGTCTTCGACAAGATTGTTTCATCAAATCCTGAATATAAGAAACAGTGGCTGCTGCACAGCATTGAAGAGCCGACTGTAAAAGACGGAACATTTACCGTTAAACGTACAAAAGACGGAGATTCAGGAATGCTTTACGACACTGTGTTGCTACCGGAAAAAGGTAACTTAGATATTAATACCATCGGAGGCCCGGGTAAGGAATTCTGGGTTAACGGCGAGAACTACCCTAACGAGCCACGTACTCCGGACCCGACAAACGAAAAAGGTGCATGGAGAGTTGAATTATCTCCAAAATCTCCTGCTAATGAAGATTACTTCCTTAACGTGATACAGGTAGCTGACAACAAATGCAAAAACATGCATAAGGCTACACTTCTGAAAAGCGACAATACTGTAGGAGTAGTAATCTCCGACAGAATTGTGACTTTCAGTAAAGACAGCAACACGCTTTCCGGAAAATTCAGCATTGACATCAACGGAGAAGGAACTTTCAAAATTGTCATGACTGACATGAAACCCGGAACATGGCAGGTAAAGAAAGACGGTGAAGTATTTATCCCATATAAATGGGTACGTTCTGACGACGGAATACTGTCGTTTGAAGGAGGAAAAGGACATTACGAGTTTTCAAGGTAAATTACATAAGTATTACGCCTGAATAATACGGGCAATAAAGCGAGAGCCGCATTCGTTGGGAAAACGGATGCGGCTCGTTTTATAAATTACTTCTTTCGACCGTATTCACTAGGCAATACACCTACATATCGTTTAAAACTATTACTAAAATAGGATGGAGAACTAAATCCAAGTTTGACACTTATTTCAGCAATCGTATATTTATTCTCCAATATCAACTGACAAGCTTTATTAAATCTTATTCTTCTTATGAAATTTGCAGGTGCTTCACCTGCTATGGCATTCATCTTAAGATATAATGCCGAACGACTGATACAAAGTTCTTCTGCCAGTTTCTCAGCAGAGAACGATTCATCAGATATGTTTGTCTCTATTATTGAAATAGCTTTAGACAAGAATTCGTTATCCATCGTATTCGATGTCATTTTAGCCACATCAAGATTTATATTATTGGCATAGTATTGTCTGAAATGTTCTCTCGTTATCAGAATATTATTAATCTTACCTTTCAATAAAGAAACACTAAACGGTTTTCCTATATAATCATCAGCACCGACATTTATCCCTTCCTCTTGGCTCTCGACAGAACTCTTGGCAGATAACAAAACAACAGGTATATGAGATGTTTGAATATTTCTTTTTATCTGCTTACATAGCTGAATACCATCAACATTAGGCATCATTACATCCGACAATATAATATCAATTTTATTTTCTTTAACTACATCCAAAGCCTGCTTACCATCAGAAGCTTTATAAATATTATATTGTTCACATAATAATCTTTCAAGGTAATCCATCATTTCCTTATTATCCTCAACCAACAATATATTTATATCACTGGTCTTGTTACAGGAATGTTTATTAATACCATCATCAATTGTATCTTCCAACAAATACTCCTGATATATTTCTGTAGGATACAATAAAGTATTATTCCCTTCAGAATTACTTTTTTCATCACCGGAACATACTTCTAAAGTTTTAGGTAATGAGACACTGAAAACTGTAAACTCATTCTCCTTACTTTTCACCGATATTGTCCCGTTATGTTTCTCTACCAAACATTTAACCAAAGAAAGTCCTATTCCTGTTCCCTTGTCATATTCATTGGCCTGATAAAATCTTTCAAATATTTTATCTATCTTAGAAGAGGATATACCTTTACCATTGTCATATACATCAAATCCCCATACATCCTCTTTCTCCCACAGAGTAAGACTTATTTGCCCTCCATCAGGCGTGAATTTAAATGAATTTGATAAAAGATTCAATAATATCGTCTCTATATATTTCTTATCTACAGGTATTTCCAAAGAAGATATTGACGAATCAAACAAATAATCCATTCTATTTTTCTCCGCCTGTTTATTAAACAGCATAAATGTCTGCTTACATAAATCAACAACATTACCCATCTCTATGTGCAGAGGCATTGCTCCAGACTCTACCTTTCGAAAATCAAGCAACTGATTTATAATATTCAGAAGCCGTAAAGCATTATTATATACATATTTTAGATCACAAAGCATTTTTTTATCCAATAACATAGCCTGTCCAATCATATTCTCCAATGGGCCCAATATCAATGTCAAAGGAGTACGAAGTTCATGCGACATATTCATATAAAAACGTATTTTTTCGGTAGCTATCTCCTGCATTTTCTTGTGTTCCATCAATTCAATCTTTAATTGCATCTTCATTTTTTGTTTCATTATGAAGAAATACATAATCCAAGCAATCAACGAAAGACATAGCATGATAAACAGTAATTTAACATACCATGTTTGGTACCACATCGGAATAACATCTATTTTAAGGTTCACAGGTGATTCGTTCCATTTACCATTATTATTACACGATTTTAACTGAAAGACGTATGTCCCTGGTTGAAGATTGAAATATGTAACTTCTCTTTTATCAGAATAATTCCATTCTCGTTCATATCCCTTTAACCGATAGGCAAAAATATTACGTCTATTACTAAGATAATTTGAAACTGTATAGGATATCTTTAATTCTTTCTGATCATAAGGGAAACTTATTTCCAGAAGTTTTCCTGTTTCATTCTTCTGGATATTGACAGAAGAATCTTCACCGTAAATCACGGAACGGTTTTTTAATGACAAATCTATAATTTCAGGATCAGGAGAATATGGATTTTCAATAAAATCCGAAGGACGAAAATATGTTATGCCATCAAGAGTTCCAAAATAAAACGTACCATCACTTCCTTTGCAATAGCCATACATATTGAACTCATTATGACTCAACCCATCCATTTCAGTATAATTGTAGGAACGTTTACTCGAGACATCAAAATGAGCAAGTCCTTTATTTGTACTCAACCATAAATGTTTCAGGTTATCCCCCAATATTCCATATATAAAATTATTAGGCAATCCGTCTTTTGTTGTATAATATCCTTGTAAAACCAGATTACTGTTATACTTATATAAACCATTAGATGATCCCACCCATACGTTATTGTCATTATCCTCGTAAAAACAATTCACTATTATATGAGAAGAATAGTCAGTACTTACGCTATCATCAAGTTGCATTACTCTATTATTCTCATATATAAATAGACCATTCTCAGAACCTATCCAAACCCTGTTGTTAGAATCTTTAAACAAACTCGGAATCAAGTATCCACTCAAATTTCTGTTACGATATGCAAGTGATGACTTTCTGAATGTCCTTGTCCGTTTATCGAACTCAAGCAAACCGATCATAGAACCTACATATATATCGTCTCCGTTCTCAAGTAGTGCATAACAACTATTCTCCTCTGCTTCTGTATCTGGTATATCATAATTTGTAATTATGCCGGAACGGGTGTCTATATAACTTAATCCTCCTGAATGGGTTCCTACATATATACCTCTGTCTTTATCAGGCAAAATAGACTTTATATTGTTTGATTTCAGATGATTTTGACCATTTCCCGCCTGATAATATTCGAATGTACCATTTTTCTTATCAAAATAATTTACGCCACCTCCATTAGTTCCAATCCATAAACCTTTCTTATCCGGACTCTCTACAATACAACTTACAATTCTATCGTTTAAAGAATTTATTGGAGAAAAGCCAAGTACATTAAAATCATATGACAATGGATGGTAATATCTGACACCATTATAATGTGTACCAATCCATAACCCGTCCTGATTATCAACCATTAAAGAACGGACAGACATATCAGCAAGAGAATTATAAATTTCCCCAAAATCCGGATTTAAAATAAACAACCCTTCTGTAGTCCCAATCAATATGCTTCCATCCTTATATAGTTGCAACACACGAATTGAATTAACAGACAAAAAAGACTTATTTATCTTATATTGCTTAATTATCTCAAATCTATCGTTTATACGTAATATTCTTTCATTCTGACATCCAACCCAATATCCTCCCCTTTCATTATCAAAAATAATGGGACCTATCGGAGTATTTGAAAAATCAGGAACTATCTTTTTACACTTATTGTCAATACCGGAATAATAATAAAGTCCATGAGAAGTTCCGACAAGAGCTCCATCACCAGAAACACAAACTGAATTTACAACAATATTCTCCAAAAGAATAGAAGACAAAAAGTTTCCTGTTTTTTTTGAAAAAAACACAAGTCCCAGATTAGTACCAAGCAACAAAGTATCTCGCTTCTCAGGCATCTCTGCCATTGCAAGTACTTGCAGTGTTTTTCCAGATAAATTAAAATTACAAAACGTATTAGTCAAATAATCATATTTAGACAAGCCTAACAATGTTCCTACCCAAACAGTACCCTCACTATCAGAATACAAACTACAGACATGACTATCCATTATAGAAGTTTCATCCTGTATATCATGATAATATGTATTAACAGAATAACCGTCATATTTATTCAGACCATCGCTCGTTCCTATCCAAATTTTATTATTTACATCTTGTATTATACTCCATACGGTATTCTGTGACAGATTCTCACTAACTGATAATCTTTTTAGATTTAATGGTTCACATTTACTTCCTATAGAAATGAACAATAACAGAAATATGAATATGTATTGTTTTATCATAAATTAGCCTGGACTCGCATTTATTTAATATTGCAAATATACAAAATTTGGAACTATGAAACTGAAAATATATAATATTATCTTTCTATTTTGTCATAACAAATTATTGGAATTATATTACTTTATTAAACGACTAAAAAAACAGATACTGAATGATAAAACATCCAGTATCCGCCAAACAATAATTTTTTATTTCAGTTTATATCCAAGATTTACTTTTTCTCCATTCAATGAAACCTCAACTTCAAGTTTTTTATCATTAAACTGCGATGTCACAAATCGTGCATTTATTTTCGGAGCTGCCTTAATGTCTTTCGTAGGATAAATAACCGTGATATATCTTATAGGAGAATTATCTTGTTTCTTTATGTTAAACGAAACAGCCGTACGTTTCTCCCGTACCAGATAAAGGGTAGCCTGCCATCCTTCTTCTTCCTCGAGAACAGTCCCTTCTGGAGCAAAACATTGCATTTTTACATCACTATCCACACCATAATTCGAAGAAAGTATTAAATTATTTTTATTTATATCAATCTTTCCGGCATTCAATTGATAATGTAATCCTACTTGTCCCTTTGCATCTCCCACTGCCTCATCTACTATAACAAAGTATTTCCTGTTAACGAAGAAAACAGAACGACGATGCTTCAAGTCTTTATAACTTTGGTTTTCAGTAACCAAAACAGGAGTTTTATCTTCAGGTTTCCACAAACGTGTCACCGAAGATTGTGTTTCCAGATTCTTATTATCCAATGTCAAAGTTTTGTGTACCATTGTCTGTCGGAACCAGTTACGCAATTTCATTATGTTGTCATCGCCTGCATAAACATAAAATCCGGAATCTGGGAAAAGATTAGTACCATTAAACCATAATTCAAATGTACCGTTATCCGGCTGATTATGCCATTCACCTTTTGGACCAGCTTTTAACACCATAACAGTAGCATCACTACCCCATCCGTTACGGAAAGTAAAAAATCCACTGGTTTCAAAACCTTTCGACAAATTCTCAGGAAGTTTACCCTCTTTCCCCTCTGTTGCAAAATAACGGATTTGTTCATTATTGGGGAAGAGTTTAGTCCATATCCTATAATTTTTGATTTTGGGTTCTTTTCCCCTTCTCTTGGCATCACTGAAACATGGGTTAGTATAGTCAGGATAACAAATATTGTAATAAAATACAATCATTTTTTCTATTGTATCCAAGAACTCCTTAGGAAATTCATTCCTTAAACCATTCATATCCGCCATCATCAGGGCCTTACAAAATATTTCTATTGATGCCATGTGGTAAAGCGGATCGAGTTCAAATTGCCCACCATCATCATAAACCTGTTTTTTTGCCTCACGTACTAGTATATCTACACCACTTTTTCTCCAAGTATCAGCATCTTTGTATTCAGGGAAAAATATGGCTGCATAAAGAATCTGTTGTGCTTCAAAAAGAAGATGATTCCCCGCATCTGAATAATTATGCAATATATGGTTTGCATGTTTACGATAATTTACTAAAAACTCGGTCAAAAACTCTGGTGTAAAATATATAGAATTTTTAAAAAGCATAAACTGTTGTATCTGGTCTTCCAAACGTGTTCCTACCTCGAGAGGACGCCATGCAAAACGAGCATTTTCCACTCCAGCTCTAATTTCTCCAGTACTGGCAAGTTCAAACTCATCTTTAGTTACAGAAACCAAAGGATTCTTTTTAATCCAATCCATATACTGAAAAACCCATTCTTTGGCATATTTTTCATCGTGAGTGGTATAATAAACCTTTCCCATAGGTATAAACCATTTTTGGCGATGAAGTTGCCAGCGCAATTCGTTATCTTTTATGGGCCAGTATGTCCAATCGATATCCTTTCCGTAATAGAACGAAGGCTGATAACCTTCATGGGCATATAAAATATGTGCAAGTGCTTCGTCTGCAATTTGACGTTCCTTATCAGATACAGTTACATCATCAAGGTTTATTTCCGGTTGTTTCACATTTGTGCGGTTACGGTAATAATCTAGTAATGCCTTGGCTGCTTTTACAGTATCCCCAGACATACACGCATTTTTAACATGTACAAGACCTGGATGGTCCAAGTCTATCAAGTGAAACACTTCCTTGTTTAATTGTGGGTCAGCATAAACGCTTTCACTAAAAATAAAGGAAAGTGTCAAAATAGAAATTATTATAATTTGTTTCATTTTCATGTTCTTTAAACAAAAAGGGGATGCGCATAATTATCAAAAAGCGTACATCCCCTTCAATTATTTATATTAAAAATTCCTACTTTAATCAATTACCACGGTAACATAGTAATTTTCGGACATAGCACGTACTTCGTATTCATCAGTCTTTATGATTGTAGTTGTGGTAACATCAGTTACATCCATACTCTTTGTAGGATCAAAAGTATAAACTCTTATTGAACCAGTTTTACCATTCAATGCCTTAACGTATATATTCTGTACACCTTTCTTCGCATTGGGCCATACCATTTTATATGCGCCAGATTCATCTGGTGACAATGTTTTACCGCTTTCATCAACAACCACATAATCTTGTCCACAAACCAATTCATCACCAGTGCCAGGCATAGGTGTAGTATAATAAAATACCTCAGGACTATATGAACGAGTAAAATTACTATAGAACTGAGTAGGTACAGCAAGAGTTTTACCTTGTTCTATATTATAAGTCACATCATTTCCTCCTGGAATACTACCCCATTTTTCAAAACAATAGTAATAAACATGCTCCATTCCAGGTTGCCCGTTTTCCCATTCCGGGTGATCTTTGCTACAACTTACACTCAAAAAGCAAAGAATAAGAGAATAGATTATAAAGTTAATACGCATTAATCTTTTCATAATTTTCTGTTTTTATATTTACCAATTAGGGTTTTGTTTTATATTGCCATTTGTCGTAGAAATTTCGTATGTAGGAATCGGGTAGAGATAATCTTTATTCGGATCAAACCTACGACTTGAAGCACTTTCTTTTACATAAATATTTACTTGATTATATACTTTCTCTCCATTAAGTGTTCCGTTTTCATCTGTTAGATGTCCACTTAATTCTTCTGCTGTACTAGCACTCTCACTTGGATTAAAGAATAGGCCTAACATAGCTTTTGGTAATACATCTTCTGCCGTTTTCCATCTTATGATATCATCATAATGTAATCCTTCATCAATAAATTCAACCATGCGTTCTCTTCTGATTTCCTCAAGCATATCCAATCCGTACGTTTGCACAAATGAATTGGTTAGTTTGGTATTAAAACCTGAACGACTTCTGACATAATTAACAGTTGCTTCAAGCTGATCATCAGTAATTGCGCCATTATATTCAAAAAGAGCCTCTGCATACGACAATAAAATCTCAGCATACCTGATTATCATCTTATCTACAGTCTCCCTTGAATTTGTGTCGTACTCTTCTTTCATATATCCTTTTTTTATAGGATATCCAAAACTTGCACCATTGTTAACACTATCAAAAGGTCTGAATTGCGCTCCTTTAAAAGCTACTTCATTAAGTCTGAAAACTGTCATACCTAAGCGTGGGTCACGGTCTGTAAAAATATCATTGTAATTAACATCTGGTTGATCTCCACCAGGATGCTTATCTTTAGGCAATCCATCACTATATAGAAAATAATCAATGAATTGTCTTGTAATAGATACTTGTTGTGCTTTAGTAGCACTTTGATTATGATAAGTAATTGCATTACTTGCCCCATTCGGACCATACACTTTCACAAACACATTCTCCTTATTCTGACGACCTTCACCATCGAAATAAAACAAATTCTGGAAGTTTGGATAAAGATCATGCTTATTCTCGTTAAACATTATTTCTGCAGCATCAATAGCAATCTTCAAATGATCTTTACTATTACCTTCAGTCAGATTATGATATTTGATATATGTACCTTCATAAAGGCCAACACGGACAAGCATTCCTAATGCAGCAGAACGTGAGACACGCCCCCAGTCACTATCGCTAGACAAGTCGTCAATATCCGGTAACCATTTAGCTGCAAAGTTCAAGTCTGTATAACATTGCTGTATTACAGTCTCACGAGAGTCTCTTCCTTTAAAGATATCAGGATCTGTTGTACTTTCAAATATTTTCAAAATCAAAGGGACATCTCCATATTTCTTCACCAAATCAAAATAATAATAAGCACGGAAAAAACGAGCTTCTGCCAACCAACGATTTCGAATATCTTCATCTATAGGTGTCTGTTCTCCTTTTATAATAATATTGTTACATACTCCTATTTTATTATAAGGATCACTCCAGTCCGTTGACTTTTCAGGAATATTACGACTACCTGAAGAAATTTCATCCGGAGTTGTTCCTATCATTTCATCCGAACGTAAGTCATGTCCTCTTCCTGTTAGAAAGCCTGGTAAATCAATATAAAGGCGATTACAAGCACCACGAAGGTCTGTTTCAGAACGCCAAAAATTTATGTCACTCAATGTTGTCTCAGTCTCTCTATCCAAAGAACAATTACTGAAACAAAAAATAGCAGTGGTAAGTAATAAAAATATCTTTTTCATTTTATTTTTTTTAGAGGAATTAGTTAGAATGTAACATTTAGTCCTAAAGTCCAGCTACGGAAGAAAGGATATGAACCTCTCGGGGCCTCATTCTCTACTTCTGGATCCAGAACTTCGAGCATATCCGATATTTCAAACAAATCTTGACCGGTGACATATACTCTTAATTTTTGTATATATTTCTTTGATACAGGTATTGTATATCCTAAAGTTACATTTTTCAATCTTAAGTAAGAAGCATCTTGAATCCAACGGTCTGCTGGTTTAGAATTAAAATCATCTCCTTTATACTGATACAAACGAGGCCAATAAGCATCCTGATTTTCAGTTGTCCAATAATCCCTATGTATAGTCCAAGGCATCTCTCCATCATTTGCCAATGGGAACATACGAGAATTCAAAAGAAGATCACGTTTACCTACCCCTTGGAACATGAGTGAGAAATCAAAACCTTTCCATTGAGCAGACAAATTAATACCATATATATAACGTGGAGTTGTGTTACCCAACTGAACCAAATCACCTGAATCATCAGGTTTACCTCCACCTACTCCAATAGTATGATCAGCCTCTCCCTGTGCAACATATTTAACATCTCCACCATTGATAATACCATCATTAAAAGACTCATATCCTGGATGATCAGCCTTATATTGTAGATATTCCTCACGACTTGACCAAAAACCATCTGTCTTATATCCCCAGATTGTATTAATAGGATAACCTTCCAATAATTTAACAACTCCTTCACTAACTACACTTGCACCATCATATTTCAATAATCTATTCTTACTATCAGAAATATTAAAACCAACTTGGTAATTAAAATCTTTAATTTGGTCTCTCCAACTAATATTTAAGTCCCATCCCCATGTTTTCAATTTTCCTACATTCAAATTCGGTACAGATATACCAATTTGGCTAGGTAACTGTAAAGCAGCTAACATATCATTATTGAATTTCCAATAATATTCAAAACTACCTGTAAGTCGATTATTAAAAAGTCCAAAATCAAGACCAATATTAGTTGTTTCTATTGTTTCCCAAGTCTTATCTACAGAAGCCATACTTTGTTGATAAAACCATTTTTCTCCCATATACGTAGCCGGATCATCATCATTTGAATAGACAATCAAAGGTATATAGTCATATAATCCCAATACAGCACCATTACCAAGTTGTCCCCAGGAAGCTCTTAACTTTAAGTTACTAACCCAGTCAGCATTGAACCATTGTTCTTCATTTACACGCCATGCAGCAGAAACAGAAGGGAATGCCTTCCATCGTCTTGAAGGAGCCAAACGTGAGCTTCCATCATAACGTACATTAGCTTCAAATAAATATTTTTCTTTGTAATTATAATTAAGTCGTCCAAAATAAGACATCATTGCCCATGTCTCAATATTATCTTGCAATATACTATTGGTTGATACTGATGTATCATAATAATTGAATGAGAAGAAATCATTAGACAACATATTCAAAGCCGTACCTGATATTTGATCAACCCTATAATTTTCATAAGAAGTTCCAGCCAGAATACTAAAATTATGCTTACGATCATTCAAATCAAAAGTATAATTAACGGTTGCTTCAAGCACATCATGATACTCTTGGTTCTTTGCTTTATATAAAGAATTTGCCGGATTTGTAGTTCTACGTATATCACCAACATAACTATAGTAATAAAGCGTACGTGAATTTCGTTCTTGTGAATAATAACCGGCACGTCGTGAAGCACTAAGGTTAATACGCAGATCCTTTATGAAATCTTTTATGGTTAATTGAGCTTTACCCATAAACGATTCATATTTTGTTGTTTGAACACCGGCATTTTTCATTATATCTATAGCATTATCTTGCAAATCACCATTCCAAGGACTTGGATAGTTTTCTGCTTCCGGTTGGTAGATAGGCTGACGTCCACGGTTTTCATACAATAAAGTAAAAATATTTTCAGGACCGTATGAATTTTCCCTTTGATCATCTCCATTATATTGTACATTAATACCTAAATCTACGTACTTATTTAGTTTGGCATCCATCTTAGCCAAAAGATTATAACGTTTATAATCATCTGGACCGTATGCCAATAAACCATTCTTATAATAATATCCTGCAGACAACATATAATTAATATTGTCAGTACCGCCACTTACAGATACAGAATGGTTATGTTGCATTGTGAAATTTTTAGTACCTTCACCCAACCAATCCACACTATCAAACAAATCCCAACGTCCATTAGCCAAAGGACGGTAATTAAAGTTTGGATTACCTATCCACGAACTTTTTTCCGCATTCCATTCTGGACCACTAACAGGAATACGTGATTGATTAATAAAATCCTGTTCTTCCCACGCTGGCAAACGTTCCGGCATGTTACCAGGAATATTAAATGACGCATATCCATTATAAGTAACCTTTGGTTTACCTGCAGCTCCATTTTTTGTAGTAATAAGAACTACACCTGCAGCAGCTCTGGCGCCATAAATAGCACAAGAAGCGGCATCCTTCAATACTGATATAGATTCTATATCATCAGCATTCAACAAAGCCATATTTCCCTCCACTCCATCAATCAATACCAGTGCCTTTGCATCATTTACAGAAGAAAAGCCTCGGACTTGAATAGATGCACCTTCAGAACCGGGTTGACCACTTGCACGTGTAATAGTAACACCCGGCATCTCACCTTGTAAAGCAGAAAGAGCATCCGTAGCGGGCTTAGATGCTATATTTTCTCCGTCAATGGAAGAAACAGAACCAGAAAGATTAACTTTCTTTTGTACGCCATAACCTACTACAACAACCTCGTCCAATACCTCATTATCTTCCGACAATGTAATAATAAATTCATTTTTGCCTTCTAACGCGACCTCCTGCGTTCCATATCCAATGAAAGATACTACTAAAAAACCATTATCAGGGACTTCAAGACTAAATTTTCCATCCATATCTGTAATAGTACCTACAGTAGTCCCTTTTACTGTAACATTTGCACCAGTGATAGGACCAAAATTGTCTTTAACAATACCAGTAATTTTCTTACTTTGCAAAATTTCATTTGTAGAATAAGTTTCTGCAGACAAAACAAGTGCAGGATTGTCGGCATATCCCGACACACAACAAGCACTAATCAAGAGCGGAAACATCATCCGTTTCATGCATTTTTTTTGTTGTTCATTCATAGTTATAAAAACAGTAATTTACCCGATGATAAATCAAATTAGTGCATATTCAATTTACCATTCGGATTTTTAGTTAACATATTAATAAATAGGATTGCAAGTGCACTAATCTTCCCTTGAAACCAGGGTAAACAATCCTTTATATTATCAGGCAATAAAACTACCATAATATCCTACTTAATTCACATACCTCCATTTTTTTAATTTCCTGTTTACAAAAATATATAGAATAACAGAAGCATTGTTATAACTACGTTTGTTTACTTTTCAATTATGAGTATTAATATGTTGATTTTTTCCAATACAATGTAGAATTCGTACAACAAGACATTTTTACCATGATTAATATTAAAAATATAAGATACAAGTTGACTAATAAATGCCTTTTCAATGAATACAAAATACCCCATTCATAAACTATAAAATTTGAATAGGATCTAAGTATTTACAATAATTTTAAGTCACGATATTATATTTATATTAGCATAAAACGTAATCAACATAATAAAGGACAAAAGATACATACAAAAGAAATAATCAATATTTTTAAAAAGAATATCATATATACATACTAATATCAAAAGTGTAATTTTGTATTGTAACAATAACACAAATAAATATGAATAAATACAAATTATTTTTTTCAACAATTTGTTTAACGAGTATTTTAGCTTGTCAGACAAACAAACCAAATGAGTACGCATGGATAAAAAATGCACTTGATGTTTCATCAACCCAACTACAGATAATGGGAAACAGACTAAAAGACTGTGGAATGTATCCTCGTAGTATCCATCAACATTGCGATACCATGTTTATAAGTAAACAGTTGGAACGTGATGTCTCCGTGTTTATAGATTCTTTGGAATCTACTTCCACCCCTGAACAGTACGGAAAGATACTGTTATGCCCCCCAACGGATTGGACCAGCGGTTTTTTCCCAGGCTCATTATGGTATGCCTATGAACTAACAGACAAAAAAAGTTTAAAAGATCTTGCAATACACTACACGAATGGTCTTGATACAGTACGTTATATAAAAAATACACATGATATAGGTTTTATTATAAATTGCAGCTATGGTAATGGATATAGAATTACACATGAGGATACAATAAAAAATATAATAATAGAATCAGCGAATAATTTATGCACTCGTTTTAACGATACTATAGGATGTATCCGCTCATGGGATTTCGGAGAATGGAACTACCCTGTAATCATAGATAACATGATGAATCTGGAATTGTTGTTCAATGCCTATAATATTACATCTAATGTAAATTATAAAAATGTAGCATACAAACATGCCATGACAACTCTAAAAAACCACTTCAGAAATGACTATACATGTTATCACATTGTAAGCTATAATAACGATGGCAGCATTGAATATAAAAGAACCCATCAGGGGAAACATGACGAATCAGCATGGGCAAGAGGACAAGCATGGGCTGTTTATGGTTATACTGTATGTTATAGAGAGACAAAAGATTCTACGTTCCTGAATCAAGCCGTAAACGTAGCAGATATGATAATGAAAAGAGTTAAAACAAATGATATTATTCCTTTATGGGATTACGATGCAATAAACGACAAAGACACACCACGTGATGCATCAGCTGCTGCTGTAACAGCTTCTGCATTTATAGACCTAAGTATATTAAGCAACAATAACAAATATTTCGAATATGCAGAGAAAATACTAAAATCACTATCCAGTGATAAATATCTGGCAAAAGTTGAAGAAAATCAAAACTTCATTTTAATGCATTCTACCGGTTCTATACCTAATGGTTTTGAAATTGATGCTCCACTAAATTATGCAGACTATTATTTTTTGGAAGGGCTACAAAAATATATGAAGGTAAAGAATATACAATATTCAGATTTATAAATAAAAAAATATAGGAAGACATTAAAACCTAATTATTGAGGTACAATTAAAAATCAATAGGTAATATAAATGCAGTCCGAATAAACTCGGACTGCTTATTATTTATAACTTAAACCTATAGCTTGCTCCTGCCCTTACCCATATTCCGGGTTGAGGAATATTGCCATGGTCATAGTATGTCTTGTTCAGAAGGTTGTTTCCTTCTACATATATCTTATACTGAGGCGCATTCCATGAGAGTCGTGCATCTACAAGCGAATACGGCTCGTATGGCACCATCGAATTACCTTTCTGGTAATTACCCATACGGTCCTGCCAGCGGTATGACACGTTCATCTCAAGCAGTTTCCATATTCTGAAGTTCGCCTGTGCCACGAACTTATGTCTGAGATACTCCAATGCATATTTCGACTGTAGATTTGGTGTAGTTTCCTTATCCTGGTTAATATAGCTGTAAGACACATTGACCGAACGCACAAAAGCATCACGCTGCATCAATTCGCGTATATCAACAAGAACAGAAGCCTCAGCACCCATTGTATTGATTACGGCATGATTAACCGACTGCCATGGAGCGTCATCGCCCTGCGATATATCCTTTATCCAGTCTATCATGTCCGTTCCGTGATAGCGGTACAGACTCAGAGTACCACGTATTCCCGGACGAAGATACTTCACTCCCACTTCCACTGCCTGCATTTCCTCAGGTTTCAGATACTTGTCGGCTTTATGACCTCCAACGGAATAATACAGCTCTGTAAAAGTAGGCATACGCAATGAGGTATTGTAAGAGGCATAAACCTTCCAGTCGCGCGCGAACTGATAGCTGGCATCAACACCCGGATAGAAACGGAACTTCATTTCATTTCCGGTGTTCTTTACGGCTATCACTCCCGCTGAAAGAGTGAAACGCCTCAACACGATATTATGTTCCAAATGAAAACTCAGATTGGTCCTGTTAAGTCCGAGAGTAAAATCGGCATCAGCACCGGGAACTTTTATCGGAGAATTAAGCGGTTCTCCAAGCGATGTACTCCTTACACCTTCATTCCTGAACTCCGCTCCGAATGCCGTTTTTCCGAGGAATGTCTGGATGTAGTTGTTTAGATTTACACCATAGACATCGGTCTGATGATAATTGAAAGGAGATTTTTCCGGCATTCCACGATAAAATTCAAATCTGTCGTCCGAACGGTTCCAATAGACAGACGGCTTGAAATGATAGACATCGCCCTTTGTTTCCGCCTGAACAGCAGTGTAATACTTTCTTACGTGCTCGAACTGCTCGTCGGAAAGAGTGCTGTAGAAAGTGTTCGCGCCATAATCCTTGTTTGTGAAACCTGCATGCCAACGTACATCCACCTGGTCGTTCTCATATCGTCCCTGATAGAAGAGCCTTGCATACTTGAAATCGGCATTAAGATTTCCTGCCTTGCTACGACTAAAACCGTCACTACGGCTGTAACTGCCAGAGACCTGGTTACTCAAACCATTCTTCACATGGCTTACCATAGCTCCGCCTTTGAAATAGCCGTAAGAACCGCCGTCGGCAAACACCTCTGCCCCGCTGTCCTTTGCAGTTCGCGTAACGATATTGATAGCTCCCACCAGCGATGATGTGCCATACACACGTCCTGCAGGTCCTTCCAAGACCTCGATACGTTCTATTTCACTTAATTCAACAGGAAAATCGGTCGCATTATGGCCAGTTTGTGGGTCGCAGAGGTTTATTCCGTTCAGAAGGATAGTAATTTGGTCGAACGTTCCCCCACGAATACTTATGTCCGTTTGTACTCCCATGTCACCGCGCTGTCGGACATCAACGCCGGCGGCATACTTTAACAGGTCGTTAATACTCTGTACAGGGGCGGCGACAATAGCCTCGCGGTCGAGTACAGTCACGATTCGTGCTGCCTGGCTCACTGTGAGCGGCACACGGCTGCCGGTTACCTCCACTTCCTCCAGTTCATACATTTTCTCGCCTGCATTGTTGTTCTCGGCAGTCTGGGCTGATACACCCGTAACAGGTGCTGATGCCAGCATGGCTACTGTCATCACCCCGATACTTACCGGAGATTTCAATGTGGAGAACACTGCATACGAGCGGTTGGAATAGCGTCTGAAACGCATAGTCCGGCTGCTTTTCTGAATGTTTTCTTTCATTGGTTAATAATTAAATTGATTAAAAATGCGGGGCAAAGATACAAAAGTTTAGATAGAAAACAATAGATGGCTAAATTCACACAGTCGATACGATAATATGACCAACAACGGTTTTCAACAGCATGATAATACTTTATCAACATTTATCAACAATATGTTAATAAGCTGTATATCAAATAATATTATAACCTATATACACCTGTATATCAACAGCCCATAAATAGATATCAACATATATGTTAATATCAATAGAAGCAATAACATCTGAATAAATAATAGAGTAGGTATAGGCAATATTAAAGGAGATAAAGTATGTTTCAATGAACATTACTTTACCTCCTTTAATTTTCAGATAAGCAATAGCTTCCTGACTCCTTTAATCAATAATTATTTCACTTCAACAGATTCAACATATTTATTTCCAAATCTGTCTGTCACTGTCACTTCAATGTTTTTCGCTCCTTTCGATGGTTTTACGGAGAAGAAACAATAATCATTTGCCTGCGGAGTTGTCCCTTTGGACTTCAAAGTACCGTCAGCATGGCTCCTGCTCAAGTACATTGTGTAATCAGGGTCAACTGAAGAAAACGACTTCATTTCTCCTTTATTCTTTCCGTCTTCTTTCCATTCCACTTTCCAACCTTCATCCCAATTCCATACCTTAACGCATAATTCATCTACGTGGTTAGGGAAAGTACCTATCGGATAAACCTTAATCTGATAGTTTCTCGGCATAGCCAATGTCTTGTAATGCCACTGCAATCCAAGAGGAGAAGACTCAAACACCTGATAGCCCATAGGAGTTCCATCATAAGCATATTTACAATTGCCAAGCCACCACGCGCCACCTATAGATGCAACCATGTGTTCCCTTACATTAGAACGCAACAATATGTTTGAATGAATATGTGTATGACCTGTAAGAATTGACACATTGTAATCCTTAAGAATATCCATCAGTTCTTCCGCACCTTCCAGTTTTTTGTCAATATAATAGATATAAGCCGGAGCATGCATTGCCACAAACACATGAGAACCCTTTGGTATGTATTCAATATACTTTCTCACCCATTGGAGCTGTTCGGACGTAATCCTTTCATCATATTTACGGTTTCCTCTGTAATCAATATTATCAAGAACTATATAATAATCACGTCCCATATTGAAAGCATAGTAGTTGGGACCGAATGATTCTTTATATACAAGCTCGCTCTTCTTGTTGTCACTGAAAAACTCTTCATGGTCATGATTACCTATGACAGGATATACAGGATAGCCTAAAGTCTTCAAATCATCTTTGAATCTGCCATAAGTTTCCTGATTATCCCAAACCAAATCGCCAAGCAGAATAGCCGCTACCGGAATGCTTCTGTCCATGTATTCCTTTCCATAGTTTCTCAGGTCAGGTAAAGCCTCATTTTCCATCCTGAGATATGCGGTATCATTACCCGGCTGTGTATCGCCTACGGCAAACATTGTATATCTGCCTTGTGGAACACTGTACTCGAAAAGTTCAAAATCATGTTTCTTTGCCGAAACAGATTTGTAAAAACATGGTGTTCCTGTAGAATAAGAAGCCACATAGCCCGAAGGTGTCACAACATATACAAAATCAGATAAAGAAGTGTCTGTGTCAATTCTATAGTTACCAAGAGAATCTGTTGTAGTGAAGTTCACTCCATCCGTAACAACTACATCACTTAATCCTTTTTTACCGCAAAACACCTTGCCTGTTATTTCTTTTGAACAAACATTTATACTGTTTGCCAAAAGAAACATACTTAAAAAATAAATATTACATTTCATAAACTATACTATTATATTATTTAGTTCTTTAGTTTTTGAGTTTATAAGTTTGTTATTGATTTGATAGCCAAACAGGAATAAACTCAAAAAACCATAAACTTACTTATTCAACTGAAAAAGTTTGATATTATCAATAAACCAGCGTTTGTAAACAGAACTTCCGGTCGTTTCTTTGTTGTCACCCCAGCCGTCAGACTTTATGCTTATACGGGTGTCCTTTGTTATTTCAACTCCTTCAAGAACAATGTCGGCATGAAGCCATTCGAGCTTATCAACTGTGTCAACAAACGAATGTCCTATCGGCTCCAATTCCGTCACTTTGTCTCCATTTACAATGGAAACAATAATCTTAACAGGGTCGAATTTCCTTGTTCCTCCGACCATAGGGGCCCAGTCGAATGAAAGTGTAAGTTTCGTACCCTCCGGAACATTTTCTATTGAAGGCAAAGTTAGACCGGCCTGATAGTCTGTCTTACCAAACTTGAGATAACAATCCTGCAGATAAATAGCACGTCCCGGTATCTCTTCCAATCCATATCCACGAGCCAACAATGCTTCTGAAGCCAATTGTCCTTCAGCGTTCTTCGCCGTATATATTTGCGGAGCTTCACCCGTTCCATCATTCTCCACAGTCTGTCCGGCACCGCTATTCTCTGCCCATGGCTTCAACCACTCAAAATTTTCAGAGAAGTATATAACCTCATATACTCCGTCATCCTGTATTGACTCAAGGACAATTCTTACAACAGGAGCCGCCGTTCCGGAATAATAGCCTTTCAATATCACATAATGACCATTCAAATTGCTATAATCCCCAGAAACATCAACCAAAGAAACTGAGTTTGCAGCACCTTCTATTGTTATGACATTATTCAGGAACACTCCTCTTAAAGTAACATATTCCCTTTTGTCGGAAGTGTAGGAATCAATCTTGTCTGTAATTTCAACAGGTTGCGGATGATTTATTTCATGGCCTTTGGACAACACAGTAACTTTATCGCAAATGATATTGGACAGCTTATATGTATCGGACTCTTTCGTTCCCATTATATATACTTCATCGCCAACCTCAACATTCTCGGATGTCTCAATATAAATGTTACTGTCGAAAGAGGCGCTTGTGACAATACATCCGCCGGTTGTCACCGCAGAGACATACGCGCCCGGGACTATAACTACTGTTCCATCTTCCAATGACACTACATCAGATACTGAATATTCCTTACAGTCGCGGTATTTGTCTCCATCCTGTGAGACCTTCACTTCTGCCCTGCTGGACAGAGTACTTCCTCTAAACACCACTGTAGCCTCTCTCGGATTGTCTATCGAACCATCTCTCATATTCTCAGACACGGATATCGTAACTTCCGTGGTTCCTGAACCTGTAGCCGGTGTAACTGTGACCCACTCTGGAATTTCCTCCATGTACCATTCCGCATCAGAGTAAACTGTTATTATTTTCTCAGTCGGATTCTGAGCAGAAAAAGTCAAGGAGCTCGTACTTGCGAGAACCGCACGCGCCACATTATCTTCTTCCTTACTACAACCGCAAAGTAAAGCAACCATGAGGCACAACGCCGGCATAAATATTTTATTTGTAAATTTCATAATAGCCTATATTATATTTTACACATATTATTTAGAAATCAAGACCATCATCCCATCCCGGATTCTGTGTCAGGTTCTTGTTTAAAGAACGCTCGTTGATAGGAATCGGATACAGATAATCACGCTCCTCGTTGAAACCGTTGCGTACTATGTCCTTATGGCGATACACATATCCGCTGTTATCGCCAGTAAGCGTAATGTCCTTACCTATTTCATAAACCAACACCCCTTCTCCGGCTTCAGGTTTGACGCCACCATTCGCATAAAGTATTACGTCCGCTTTTCCATCACCGCTCAAATCATATTCTCCGGGGCCTGGGAAATACATACCATAGATGTCCTGGTCAACGCACGCTCCGGCTTTCCAGCGTACCAAATCGTCGAAACGGAAACCTTCCTGCATAAGTTCGATGGTACGTTCGCGGCGTATTTCCAATATCACGCCTTTGTTGCTGCCTGTCACATTAGGATATCCATGTTCCTCAGACGAGAGATAACGGTCAGGATTGGCATTCGCCGCATCCATATCCAAGTGGGCATCGTTCATGCCTACACGGTCGCGCAGCAGATTAATGGATATATTCAGGTCTTCCTGATTCAATGTTCCCAATTCAGCCTTAGCCTCGGCATAGTTCAACAAGACTTCAGCATAACGATATACCGGAAGGTCGCAGGTAGAATAGCTCGGACGGTCCACATTTCCGCCACATGCTGTCGGATCTTGTACGAATTTAATAGGCTGATAGCCGGTAATGCTGGTCGATAAGTCCGGTGGAAGTACTGTAGTAGTACCGATACGAGTATATCCGGGAGTACGGATGCTCTGTGCCAGACGAGGGTCTCTGTCCTTGACCTCTTCAGCAAACTTCATTTCCTGCCAACCCTGTTTGTCGGTAAATCTGGTTCCATCTTTCATCAGATACGTATTCACCATCTTGCGTGTCAACCCCGGCTGTCCCTGAGTGGCAACCAACGCATGTCCGGTTGCATTGTGGTATATATGCAAACCGAAGTCGAAGTTAATGGCAAGGATATATTCGTCCGGATTGGCATTTTCCTCGGCAAAGAGCATCATGTAGTCACTTTCCGGATGTCCGGTGGAATACAACTTATAAGGACCATCATGCATAATCTCATAAGCCGCCTTAGCTGCCTGGTCAAGATAATAAGTATAATCGTTACCTTCCAAAGTCAAGTTGTGATACTTGCGGTAAGTTCCCTCGTAAAGGCAGAACTGAGCTTTCAGCGCCAACGCTGCCCAGCGGTTCACACGGTAAGGGCTGCTCGGCTCTTCTTCTCTGGTGGGAAGGTTATTAATGGCAAATTCAATGTCTTCTAACATCTTGGTCATGACCAATTCGCGCGAGTCACGCGGTTTGTAGAGGGCATCGTCAGAAGAACCCAACTCAACATCATACCAAGGCACATCGCCGAAACGTTTTACTTTTTCAAAATAGAAGTATGCCCTGAAGAATTTGGTAAGTGCTGTATATTTGGTTACGGCTGCCTTGTCCTCACATTTGTCTATATTAGCCAGGAGGGTATTCATCTTGCGCAAGTCCGTCCAGCTCCATCCTCCACCGGAGGCGGGAACAGTACGTTTGTTTCCTCCGATAATTTCGTCCGACAATTTCTGCTGCACATAAATGTCACTCTGGTCATCGTAAGGCGACTTGTCCAACAGATTATTGTAGAAACTGTTGCTGAAAAGCTGTAAATCGCTCTCTGTCTTGAAATAATCATCCTGAGAGATTTCACTTTTCGGGCTTAGGTCAAGCATACTGTCACATGAGGATAATCCCACCGAAAGGCTCAAAGCCGCTATAATAAATCGTTTCATATATATGTTTGTCTGTTAGTTGAATAATGATTAGAATGTGATGTCAACCCCGAACATGAATGTTTTCTGCCAAGGATAGTACATACGGTTGTAAGTGTCATTGCTGCGGTCGAAAGCTGATTCCGGATCAATGTATTTAGTATGCTTCTTCAGCGGCGACCAGTAGCATAGGTTCTCACCTGAGAAGTAGATACGTGCCTGCTCAACACCTATTTTCTTTGTAAGGTTCACCGGAATGGTATAACCTACAGTAAGATTCTTGAAGCGCAGGTAGCGAATATTCTGCAAGTAACGGTCATTAACCTTACTTAGAGGACCGGAAGTGGCTGAATATGCCATCGGGCGTGTAAAATATGCATCCTTATTGTCTTCTGTCCATACCTCATCCATGAAGTTCTTCTGAAGATAAGTCAGATACGGATAAGTATAAGCTCCCCAGAACTGTGCGGCATGTGAATCAGGATACCAATAGTGATTTCCAGTTCCTTGGAAGAATACAGATACGTCAAATCCATACCAGCGTAGGCTTGCGTTGAAACCGTACGAAAGACTTGGAAGAGAGTTGCCCAATATCTTGCGGTCTCCCGGATCATCCACAGAATTGCTGCCGATGTCCAATTTCTTGTTATCGTTCAAATCGACAAACTTAAGGTCACCTCCCTGCCATCCGCCGGTTATGCGGTTGTTGATATAGCTAAGGTCAACTTCCTTGGCGTATGCCTGCGCCTCTTCGGTAGTCTCGAACAGTCCGTCTGTCACGAATCCCCAAATTTCACCCAAACGCATGCCTTCGTAATAATCTTTGGCAAAAGTCTTGTCCTTGTTGTCGTATTTGGTGATGTAACTCTTATAGTCGCTCATGTTAGCCCCAAGGGTATATTCCACCGGACGTCCAGCAAGTTCGAACTGGTCTCTCCAGCTTACTGCTATTTCATATCCTCGTGTCTGCAGGTTGGCTGTGTTCATGTCCGGCACACTCGCTCCATATACAGCCGGCAGCTCGATACCATCGGTCAGCATGTTCAATGTGTTACGCACATATCCGTCCACAGTTATGTTCAGTCTGTT
The DNA here is from genome assembly GCF_025567135.1 of Bacteroides cellulolyticus. Lineage (NCBI taxonomy): Bacteria > Pseudomonadati > Bacteroidota > Bacteroidia > Bacteroidales > Bacteroidaceae > Bacteroides > Bacteroides cellulolyticus. Next base: position 28,155 of record NZ_JAOQJJ010000010.1, on the reverse strand, counting down.
TTTCAACATTGTAAAGTCGAAACCCAAGTCCCACTGCTGGCTTGTTTCCCAAGTAAGGTCAAACGATACCGGCGCTCCCAATGTAGAGTACTTCGCCATCGAGCTGCCTTCGCCAAACGAATATTCGGCAAAACTACTCACTGTTACCAATCGCATGTAAGTGTAATACGACGATACATTCTGGTTACCCAGACTACCAAATGAGGCTCTCATCTTCATATTGTCAATATAAGGAGTCAGCGGTTTGAAGAATGGTTCCTCCGAGATACGCCAGCCCAATGAACCTGATGGGAAAAATCCCCAACGGCTTCCGGAAGCAAAGCGCGAAGTACCGTCATAGCGTCCACTCACTTCAAACAGGTAACGGCCCTTATAATCATAATTCAGTCGTCCGAAGAAACCGGCCAGCGCATATTCATTCTGAGCTCCATCTACTCCTGTCACCACCTCGCCTTCTTCATTAACTCCAACAAGGTTAAAATCGTCAAGCGAAGTGGAAGTCAGATTTTCACCGAAAGCCGAAATGTTTTTCAGTCGCATGGTCTCGTAGTTGAATCCGGCCACTGCTGTAAGATGATGCTTGTCGTTGAAAGTATAGTCAAAGTTGGCAAAGACATTTGCCGAATAGTAGTTGCGTGTATTCACCGACTCATCCAGGCGATTGGCTCCGGCACCCGTAGTATAATACTCCATTTCAGCATCAGGATATTCCCTGTAAGGGATATTGTTTGAGCGGCTGGTATTGCGTGTCTGATACAGGCGGTAAGTAAAGTCGGCAGTAAGGCTCAACGGTTTTATCGGCGTAATGACCAGACGGGTTGTATTCGAGAAATCATTCGTACGGTTCACATTACGGTGCGACCCTTCGCCAACGATGATATGTCGTCCGTTACCCACCTTATAGTCTATATAAGGAGTGCCGTAAAGCCATGAACCATCAGGATTCTTCATAGGGAAGCAGGCAAGAGCATGATTTGAGCTGTAAGCCAGAGTGTTCTCCACACTTCCGTCTCCCTGCGAAGTATATTGGGAGCCGTAAAAAGAAGTGTTGTTGGTCATTGTTGCCCACTTGTTGATACGGAAATCAAGTTTAGAACGCAGGTTATACTTGCGGTAAATATCGGGATTCATTCTCAGAATACCTTTCTGATAGTCATACGCTCCGCTCACCATATACTTCACGTCCTTATTCCCTCCACTGATAGAAATATTGTGCTGCTGTGTGGGATGTGTGTCATCGAACATCATTTCCCACCAGTCGTAGTTTCCATAATACACCCACTGGCGGCGTCCGTTTCTCATTTCTTCCACCACCCACGGACGGTCAGGATTCTCTGTTTTGTCGTTAACGCGTGCCAGCAACTGACGCATATCCTCGTCAGTATAATTAATATAGTTCTTACCGTTCTCCGCTTTACGGAAAAGGTTTACAGTATAAACAGACCAGTAACCTGTGTCTTCGTAGTCAGTCGATGTAGTAGGCGATTCCCAACCCAAACGGCCGCTGTAACGCACTGTAGCTTTTCCTTCATTTGCTGCACCAGATTTGGTCGTGACCAAAATCACACCAAATGCCGCACGCGCGCCATACACAGCTGCCGCCGAAGCATCCTTGATAACAGAAATAGACTCTACGTCATTGGGGTTAATACGTTCCAGTTCGCCCACCGCACCATCAATCAGCACCAATGGCTCCGCACTATTGATAGATGTGGTACCGCGCACATTAATTGAAGGAGAGCTTCCCGGTACTCCGGATGAAGTCGTAATGTTCAAACCAGGGACAGAACCTTGAAGCATATTGGTAAGAGAGTGAGAGACTCTGTTCTCCAAGGATTTGTTATCCACCATTGTCACGGCTCCCGTAAGGTTTACCTTTTTCTGAGTACCATAACCGATTACTACTGCCTCGTCCAACATGATGGCATCTTCCTGCATATATACCACTATATCATTTTGTCCGGGCTTCACCTTAACCTTCTCGGTGATATAGCCCACATAAGAGAAATTCAGAGTCGCTCCGGAGATGGGTATCTGAAGTTCGAAAACTCCGTTTATATCAGTCACACTTCCCCTGGAACTGCCTTCAATGCCGACTGTTACCCCGATAAGCGGTTCCTGCAAAGCATCCAGTACCCTACCTGAAATAGCTCTGTTCTGTGCCGACAAAGCGGAAGCACTGCCTGTCAGCAACAACAACAGCAAAAAAACATACGAATTGAAAACTTTCATAAATAGATATTTTGTTTAAATAGTAATTGAGTATTAAAAACTGAATTGACAGTCAAGCCCTTTTCCGGGTTTTACCACCATATTGGTAACCTCAAAGTTCACTTTACCTGATGTAATGCCGGCATCGCCCAGCTTTACCGTGATGGTATGTTTTGATTTCGGCTCAATGGTATATGTCCTGAAATATATCAGATTGGCGTCGTGCTCTCCCTTCTTAAGATAGAAAGGCAGGTCTGAATTGTTACGGACAACAAACTGTACACGTTTTTCATTCTTGTTTATCTTTTCGATGGTTACCGACTTTCCGAACAATTCTCTCAGCCACTGTTCTTCACCGATAATCATATCCTTAAAGAATACTGCTGTCCTGCGGTTATCCAACGCCTCCCTGATGCCTTCCGGAGTACGTTCCTTGGCAAAAACCAATGTCATTGTACGGTGTTCACCCTTATTGAAGTCAATATTAGTCTGTATCGGTTGATGAATGTCGGATGTTCCAATCATAGTAAGTTTCTTGTCAAGACACCACTGCAACGCTTCCGGATAATAATGCTCACCGTTTGCCACCTCTATGCCCTGCATACATCCGTTATTGTACAACTCGGTATGTTCCTTCCACCATTTTGTTTCTTCCGGCTGCTGTGAGTCCCATCCCGGATGATTCCAGAAGATAAAGGCTTCCTGCGATTTGGCAGCCTGGAAAGCATCCTTATAGTCTTTGGTGTCCAACGGATTACTGTCTGTCAGGAATATGGCATTGTGATGTCCCGGAGCCATAGGACGGGTAATCTCGCTTCCTTTGATAACAATCACATCCTTATTCTTGGCATAATCCTTCATAATCTCGTACGAGCGGTTATGGTCGGCCTGTATGTCTTTCTTATGCGGCCTGTATTCGATATGCTCCGTGATGGCAATGGCATCCAACCCTTCGGAATATGCCTCGTCAACTCTCACAGTAGGCCAAACCAGACCATCTGAGAACACAGTGTGCATGTGAAAATCACATTTCAATGTTTGATACTTGTCAAGGTCCGGTATATCAATGCTTTTATCAACAGCTTGTCCGAATCCCATTTGTACAATCCCGCATAAGGCGAGAGACAGAAAAAGTTTTTTCATAATCTGAGTCTTTTAGTTTTTATAGTTTATAGTTGTTTTTAAAAACGATAACCGTTTTAGCGGAGCCTGTACGCTTCGGTAGAGAACTCTTTGGGACGTTCCATCAACTCCGTCCATTCATGTTCGAACTCATCACGCACAGTAATGACGAGATCCGTATCGGCATCAACAGCTTTCACTTTGAAGAAATGTGTGAACTTTTCAGTAATGAAGCTAGGGGTAGATGTCAGTGTAGATGAGTTGAAACGTTTCACACTTAGAGCTGCCACATGCAGCGGGTCATACGCCCACACCTCTTTCGCCTCAAGCTTGTTGCCATTCTCATCAGTCACGTCCAATGTCCAGTTTGAATTCCAGTTCCAGATATTTATCAGTACCTCATTATTCGTGTTAACAGGGTAGGCGTCAACATAACGTTGAAACTTAGCCTTTACCGAAGCCGGCACACTTGCCGGCATCTGTGGAACATCGGCCAAAGAGAAACTCACATTGTTCAGGTCATAACTACGGAACTGATAATCCTCAGTCCATCCGGTTGATTTATATATCCATTCTATGTCTGTTCCGTTTACATCCCATATAGAGTATCCCCCCGGTGTTCCGTCAGGACTTATATGTACCCCGGGAGTTAAATGTCCTGACCACCACCATGAAGCACATATCGCACCTGCATTATGTTCGTAAACCTCCTGTCTGCCTGTCACGGCTGCTTCCGGAGTCACGTTAAAGCTCAGGTGAGTATGTCCGGTAACAAAATGCACCTTATATCCTTTCAGTGTATTCAGCAATTGTGTAGTGTTCAAAACATCGTGGTCCATCTTGAACCCTTCCGTCTCCGACGGATAGAAAACCTGTGCATGCATTACCACCACCAACGGAGTCGATTTGTCCACATAGGCCAAATCCTTGGCAAGCCAGTTCAACTGCTCTAAAGACACACGCTTCTCGTAGTCGCGAGAGGTTGTCCCATCGTAGTTGCTACAGTCAATGTCGTCCAACACTACATAGTGAACTTTCCCGATATTGAATGAATAGTACATAGGAGCAATGTAATCAGTGAAACGACTTCCTGCATCCTGATCGTCAGTAGATTTATAGTCATAGTCATGGTTACCTATGGTATGGAAAATCTGAAGCCCCTTTACCTGACTGTTTATTGTATTAAGATACTCAGGAAGGGCATAACTATTCGAATACCAGTACAAATCCCAAGTCATGTCGCCCAACGTGATGGCATACATCTTTTCATGCTGATGCAAGGTGCGGTAACTGTTCAAATCCTCAGTAAAGTTCATGAACTGTCCTAAGTCCCCCGTACGGTTGGCAAGGTGCATATCCCCCAGCATGAGCACCTTGTAGTCATCCTGTCCTTCTACAGCTGTAAGCGAGAAATCCACACGTTCCAAAGTGGTGGCATCCCCTCTCATTATTTTATAGAACTGAGGCAAAACTCCATTGGCAGGAACCTCATATCCTGAAGGTATGGAAATAAACACATATCCCCATTTCTTTTCCGATTCCAACTGATAGATACCGCGCTCATCAGTCACGCTTACCTCTATCCCATCCGAAACGACAACACCCTGCACCGGACTACCGTCTGCCGACACCACACCATAAACCGTAGTTCCGGCATCAGGTGTGAAATCCAAGTCCTCTACTATATTAATATATGTCTTGCTTATCAACTTCTTCCTGTTATCACGCTTGATATATAAGACGTAATAGCCGGTCTTTATCTCATTACTTAAACTTATGGTAAAACTATCTGCCGCTATAGACAGTATAGGACAAATATAAGAGATACCGTTTTCGGACTCCAATATAATATCATCTGTATCAATCAACGAACTTGTATTGGCACCCGCAAACGTATATTCCCCTCCTACACTTACCTCTATAAGAGAGGGGGCATCAAAGTCAATATCAAAACTATCTTTGATTTCATTCAAAGGTTCGCCACATCCTGAAGTCAATAAAATCAAGACCAAAAGCGACAGCACACTGCGCAACGAAACTGTTTTTAAGCAAAAATAATATTTACCCATACCTATTAATTAAAATCCAGCACAAAGATAGATATAGGTTAAAAACAGAGATATGAATACGTACAACGACAGCAAATGGTATTACAATATTAACTGCTATGAAACAATTCTGCAACATCAGTTGCATTACAAATACTAAAATCCGGGAGAACAATCAGAAGAGGAAAAGTGTTTTCATTTGCATCATTTCACACGTGCAGAATGACGGGGAAGCAGATATAGGAGTAAAGAAGGTATAACTGTAAAGGAAGTATGGTAAAATTAAAGGAGATAAAGTACCTGTTCCGGTGAACATTTACTTTACCCCCTTTAACTCCAAATGAAGCAATAACTTCTGATTTGATTATTTCTTTTTCAGTTCCTCGGCAGGAACCACACGATAGAGTTTGTCGCTGGGACGGATTCTGTCGGGTACCTTGAACGATACATGGACACCTTTCTTCACCACATCCACCGGTTTGAGGTTTACACGTGCCTCTTCCAGGTTTACATACATTGCCCCGGTAGTAGGACCGGTGATGAGCAGCTTGTCGCCGACCTTGATTTCTGTAGCCTCGATGAGGAATTCGGCAACACCGATATTTGAGAAATATTTTATGCCGCGTCCAGCATATACCTTCCTTTCCGTGGCCTCGGAACCGTAGTTCTTGCTCCACTCGCCAAGACGCTGTCCGAGATAGTAGCCGTTCCAGAAACCGCGGTTGAACACTGTCTTAAGGCGCGTGTCCCAGTCTGCCTTCTTCTCTTCTGTAAACGTGCCGTCCAGATACGAGCGGATAGCTTCCTTATAACATTCCACTACTGTACGAACATACTCCGGTCCGCGCGCGCGTCCTTCTATCTTGAACACGCGTACTCCGGCCTCTATCATCTCGTCCATGAAATGTATGGTCTTCAGGTCCTTGGGAGACATGATATACTGGTTGTCAACTTCCAGTTCTATATCACTCTCCTTATCTTTTACGATATATGAACGGCGGCATACCTGCATGCATGCGCCACGATTTGCAGAAGCATTCAGCTCGTTAAGGCTCAGATAGCATTTGCCGGATACTGCCATACACAAGGCTCCGTGGCAAAACATCTCTATTCTTACTTTCTCGCCCATCGGACCTTTTATGTCCTGCTCCTGAATGGCGTCGTATATCTTGCGCACCTGCTTCAGGTTAAGCTCGCGGGCCAAAACCACGACATCGGCAAAACGCGAGTAGAACTTCAGTGCCTCGGCATTGCTGATATTGAGCTGAGTAGAGAGATGAACTTCCTGACCTACCTCGTTACAGTATGCCATGACAGCCACGTCGGCCGCAATGACCGCGCTAATGCCGGCTTCCTTGGCCGCATCCACTATCTTGCGCATCAGTTCTATGTCCTCGTCATAAATTATAGTGTTTATGGTGAGGTAGCTTTTCACTCCATGCTCATCGCAGAGGGCTGCAATCTCACGCAAATCGTCAATAGTGAACGTGCTTGCCGAACGGGCACGCATGTTAAGGCTTTCAATACCGAAATAGATGGAATCCGCTCCGGCATTAATGGCTGCCGCCAATGACTCGCGCGAGCCTACAGGCGCCATTATCTCGAAATCTTTAATTGAATAATTCATTTATTTATACTTCATTGAGTTACGGCTACAAAGGTACGAAAAATATTCCATTACTTTAATGCCGCACACTGCGTAACTCTATATTCTTTCATCTACTTGTATTTTAATATTATATTTGCAAAAAGAATTTGAAAAGCACAAATATTATGAGAAAACCGAAACTTCTTTTATCACTTTTGATGGCAGCAGCACTAACTTGCCAACCTTCTTCCATAATGGCAAGAAAAGATGCCAAATGTCTGAAACCAAGAATTGTCGTACTGACCGACATTGCTCCTGTTAATGTAGAGCCGGATGATATGGAATCGGCTATAAGACTTCTTTCGCATGCCGATCTTTTCGAGATTGAAGCAATAATAACCACAAGCGGATGGAACAGCAGTGGTAAAAAGTACCCACAAGGATGGATGGACAGCCTGAAAACAGTAATAAACGCATACGAAAAGGATGTTCCCAACCTGATGAAACGCTCTCAGCAAAAGGAATTTCTCAGCATCGAAGAAGAATCGAAAAAACAATCAATAGGCTACTGGCCTAGTCCGGAATATCTGAGAAGCCGCATTATGATGGGAAGCCTGGATTTCGGATACAAATCATTGGGTAAAGATAATAATTCAGCAGGAAGTGATTTCATTATCAAACTGGCAGACGAGGAAGACGACCGTCCGCTGTTCATAGGACTATGGGGTGGCGGAAACACAATAGCACAGGCCATATGGAGAATAAAACAGGAAAGAAGCGAGGCTGAACTGGAAAAATTCCTGAAGAAAATCTATATATATGCCATAACAGACCAGGATGTAGCATGGGGCGACAGAGGGAAATATACACTGAGTTCGCACTACTGGCTTAGAAAAGAATTCGGCGACAAAATCAATTTCATATGGGATGAAAGCGCATGGCTGTCGCAATGTGGTCTGGGATCAAGTAATTGGAATGAATACGCAAAGCACATTCAGGGACATGGAAATCTGGGCAAGATATACCCGAAGAACAAATATGGAGTGGAAGGTGATACACCATCTTTCCTGCATGTCCTACCCAATGGATTGAACAATCCTACAGTTCCTAATCAGACAGGATGGGGAGGATATTTCGTATGGGACAAAACCCTGGACAACGAGACTTATTGCTACACCAACACTTCGAAAGAGGCTAAAGCCATCTCACAGAAATATGAAAAATATTTCTACAATGCATCTTTTGCAAACTTTGCAGCCAGGATGGACTGGGCAAAATACGGAAAAGGCAACAGAAATCCGATAGTTATCGTAAACGGGAAGAAAGGTCTTGAAGCTATACCGGTAAATACAAAAGCCGGAAGTACGATAAAACTAAATGCATCGAAAACATATGATCCTGACGGCGACCAGTTGACATACAAATGGTGGTATATGCCTGAAGCAGGCAACTACAATGGAAAGATTGAAATAAGAAATGCCGATAAATCGATTTCAGAAGTCAGCGTACCTACTGATGCAAAAAGTAAAACAATACATATCATCTGCGAGGTGACCGACAATGGCGAACATAACCTAAAGGGTTACAGACGAATAATAATAAACGTGAAATAAGGAATTGCAATTTTTTCTGATGCCGACTATTGTCAGCAGTGCTACCGACAGTTGTCAGCAGCATTGCCGACTATAGTCGGCAGCTCTGCTGACTACAGTCGGCAATGAAAAACCCATAATATCAATCAATAGGCAAAAGTCTCTTCTATATGATCAAGAATAGAGTTCAACTCATCTAATGTCTCTGCCCTGAGCATGGCAATACGCGTTTCCTTGAAATTAGGAATACCCTTGAACAAAGGTGACGCGGCAAGATGACGACGTACATGCAGAATACCGCGACGCTCGTCAAGCAGGTTTACACTGTCCTGTACCTCACGACGGAGAACATTCATCTTCCATCCGAAGTCAAGCCCAGTCAGTTCCTCACCTGTCTGCAGATAGTGTTTCACTTCCTTGAACACCCATGGACGACCGAAGCTGGCACGGCCAATCATAATGGCATCCACACCATATTTGTCGAAACATTCCTTTGCGCGCTGCGGAGTTGTGACATCACCATTGCCTATTATCGGAATATGCATGCGCGGATTGTTCTTCACCTCACCTATCAGGGTCCAGTCGGCCTCGCCGGTGTACATCTGGGTGCGTGTACGTCCGTGTATTGTCAAGGCTTCTATACCGCAGTCCTGCAATTGCTCTGCAAGCTCCACTATTATCTTATGCTCTGAGTCCCATCCCAAACGGGTTTTCACCGTAACAGGTATCTTAACAGCATCTACCACAGCTTTAGTAATTTCAAGCATCTTAGGAACATTCTGCAGCATACCCGAACCTGCGCCCTTTCCGGCTACACGCTTGACGGGGCATCCGAAGTTCAAATCCAAGATATCAGGATTGGCCTGCTCCACTATTTTTGCAGCCTCAACCATAGTTTCAGTGTCCTTACCATAAATCTGAATGGCTACGGGACGCTCCTTTTCGCTTATGTTAAGCTTCAGCATGGTTTTGCCCACCGAACGTATCAGGGCGTCGCTCGACACAAACTCGGTATATACCATATCGGCCCCAAACTCCTTACAGAGAAGTCGGAATGCCGGATCGGTAACATCTTCCATCGGAGCAAGAAGTACAGGCTGCTCTCCCAAATCTATATTTCTTATCTTCATAAACAAGTTTTATTAATCATTTGAAAGTGGGTGTAATAAACCATTTGTCGTACATCGTTACAGCAATGCGATAAACGAAAAACGCAGATATGAATCCTACGATAGAGTCTATCAGATAATGAGCCTGAATATATACGGTTGCCAAACATAACAGTATATAAAACGGCAACAGAAAATATGTCAGCTTCCTGCTTACCTTGGACGACATTATCATCACTATAGTGGATATGGCAACATGCGAACTTGGGAATGCCGCCGTAGGTCTCTCGCCTACCTCCTGTGATGCCTCTACCAGATTATAGAAAAAACCGTGCTCATAACCGGGAGCCGGAAACAGCAGGACATTATAATTGAAATAGTCGCCAAGCGGCAGAAACTCACAGGCATTCACTCTGTCCATTCCTATTGCCGGGAAATAGAACTGCGGACCTGCCACAGGTACAAGCAGATAGAACAGATAATATATGAAAAACGAAGTTACTAGCACGAAACATACTTTCTCGAACTTCATATAGTGATTTACAAAATAATATACCACCAATATCAGCATCATTGGATAATAGAAAAAATATCCCATATTAAGCGGTTCGCTGAACCATATCGAAGGGAAATGTTTACTGAACTCAACTGACGGCTGACACTCGAACAATGACTGCTCCATAGCTGCGAATATATGGTCCAGATTGTCAAACACACGGTTGAATTCGTACGTGTCAGGATACCAGTATGCCAACAGTGACATCTGTACCACCATACGTACAAAAGCCGTAAGCCTGCACGGGTATGCCCTATAAAGATACATAAGGGCAAACGTGAGGGCCACTATCCCCAGACGTTCCAGAAGCATAATGCCGGGATGGTCCATGCGAGGATACAAAATCAATATGAGGATTGAGGTCAGTGCATTGTAAATAAGGCTTATACTCTCTACGGCAAAAAGTCCCTTACCCGTCTCTACCCTCTCCAACAATTTTAAGTTTATATCCATCCTTCTTTTTTATACCAGCTAATTATTTCCTTTACACCACGCTCCAGTTTATATTCGGGTTTATATCCTAATTCTTCTATGAGCGGGCTAATGTCACACCTCCAGTTGCGCTGTTTCATTATATTATATTTGTCTCTATTCAGAGTACTCGGCTTGTGAGTGAAATGTGAAAAGAACTCAGCCACATACGAAATAGCTTTGAGTAGGAATAACGGACATACAAATCTTATCATCCACGGATTTCCCAGTTCCTTACGTATAAGGTCGGAAAATGTCCGGCTGTTATACACCTCGCCGTCGCTTACAAAATACGAGCGGTATTTTACGTCCTTCTTTATTGCCAGATAAACGGCCTGAACCAAATCCTTTACATATATGAAAGTAATATCCTGTCTCTTATATCCTGCAACGAAATCAACATGACTGCATATCGACTTTATCATCAGGAAGTAATCCCTCTCGCGCGGGCCATATACTCCTGTAGGACGGAATATTACGTATGGAAAATCCTTCAGACCATGAAGATACTCCTCTGTCTTGAGCTTACTAACACCGTAGGCAGTGTTCGGAACAGGCTTATCCGTCTCGCATATAGACGAATAGTCTTTCTCGCGTATAGGTCCGAAAATACTGAGTGAACTTATAAAAATAAAATTCTTAGGAGTCATATCAAGCTTAACAAGTGTCTCGATGAAATGACGTGTAGCCCAATAGTTACCTATCTCAAAATCTGCCTTGTCCAAACATTTGGTGACACCGGCACAATGAATGATATAGTCCCATCCGCCGTGTTCCTTCTTATGCTTGAGCAACTGCGACGCCAGTTTGTCAGAATCTGTAAAATCCAGTTCAGCAAAACGGATCCGTTCGTCCTGCAAATACTTTCTGCTACTGCTTTTGCGCACTCCGGCCCAAACCTGCATTCCTTCGGCAAGGCCACCCTCAACCAGAAAACTGCCAATAAATCCGCTGGCTCCTGTTACTAATATTTTGTTATTCATAACTTTCCGTATTATAAAGGCACAAAGATAGTGCAAACCGAGTGAAGCACAAAGTTTTCAGGCTTTTGTTTCCGAGGTGCAGGCTATCTCATCTAAAGATAATGTTTCCTATCTATAACAAAACAATCGAACTTTACTATTGTTTACATCAACAATAATAAATTGCATCTTTTAGTTTTTGTAAGTATATTTGCGTATATAATCATTCTGCCGACTATGGATAATGACATCAAAGCATACGATACGTACCGCAGCATAACTTTCGGAGAAAAAGGACTGCCCGAAAATGTACGTCACGAACTGAACATCGACAGTCTGTGCGAAAAGATAGACTTTACATCTTCGTGTATAGGCAGACAATATTTATATCACTTAGTATGCAAAGATGAAGTTTCTCAAGTCAGGGACAACGAATATCTGATAAAAGAACTCCATGATAACATTTCATTAAGGAAGCAGCTTGTAGGACTACTAGGGAAACTGAATAAACCTGATGCTTACACAATAACAGAGTTACTACACGGAAAGCATACAGACTACTCACAAAGCTACATCCACGCAATCAACATCTGCCGGTGGCTGCCGTCGGTTTTCCTGCTATGCACCTTTATAAGCAACATTCCGGGACAGTTTCTTATACTGTTTCTCGCATCATATATCGCAAACTGCTATCTGCATCTGAAACAAAAAAGTCAGCTTTCATTATACTATTTCTCCATACCACAGCTGTACAGACTTTTACAAACAGCAAAAGAGGTTGCAGAAATCAGCATATTCGCCGATACGGACAGAAATATCCACCAGTATATCAACAATCTAAAAGAGCTGGTCAAGAAACTGCGCTTATTCCGTATAAGTATTAATCTGGACAGTAACGCAGCAATGCCTTTATTTATGTTTACAGAATTGCTGGATATATTCTTTCTTCATACCACAATAAATGTTATAAACTCATTCCGTCTTATTGATAGCAAACGTAAAGATATCGACAGCGTTTTCCGTTTCATCGGATTTTTGGATGTAATCTGTTCTTTGTCATTTCTTCGCGAAGAGCTTCCTTATTATTGCCATCCCACAAAACCTGGAAATGATGAAAAGCTGTCGGCTAAATCAGTTTATCATCCGCTGATAGACAACTGTATTCCAAACGACATATCAATATCCACGAAATCAGTACTCATTACAGGCTCCAATATGTCGGGAAAGACCAGTTTCATACGTACTATTGCAATAAATGCAATAACCGGCAAAACTCTTAACACCTGCTTTGCGAATGAATTCAGAATTGATACCGGCAGGCATGTCCTCTCAGTAATAGATACAGAAGATGACTTAGAGAAAGGGAAAAGTTATTTCCTCACGGAAACTGAGAATGTGAAAAAGGTATTCGACAGTGCTATATCGGGCAATCATCTTCTGGTGTTCGACGAACTGTTTAAAGGAACAAATACTGCAGAACGAATTTCCATCAATGCAGCTGTACTGAAGGAACTGGCTGGACATAACAACATAATACTGGCATCGACACACGACAACGAACTTACATCACTCCTTGAAAATGAGTACGAGCTTTATCATTTCTGCGAGAACATTAAGAATGAAACACTGGCTTTCGATTACAAAATCAAGAAAGGCACAGCCAATGAGGGTAATGCCATAAAAATATTAAAGCTATACGGCTATCCTGATTATATAACAGAAGAGGCAGAAAGAATAAGAAAAAACAGATAAAAATACATCACTCGATTTCCCTTAAAGGTTAATACTAAGAATAATAAGCAATACTTTAAAATAAATTTATATTTTTGCGATATAATTACCTGTCAAAAAAACATTTAATACTACCTTGTTATGAAGAAGTTATCTATTGCCTTTGCATCAGTGCTGGCTTGTTTTCTGGCATCGTGCAGTAACGAAACCACTACCGTATTGGAACAGGACTATACAGCCTATGTAGATCCTAAAATAGGAACAGGAGGTCATGGACATGTGTTCTATGGTGCTAACGTTCCATATGGTTTTGTACAATTGGGCCCCACCAGTATTCCTCAAAGTTGGGATTGGGTTTCGGGATATCATGTATCAGACTCTACAGTCATAGGGTTTCCTCATACACACCTTAGCGGTACAGGTATAGGCGACTTGCACGACATCAATGTTATGCCTGTCACAGGTGAAGTCACTTATGCACGTGGAGACAACTCTTCATACGAAACCGGTCTATGGTCATACTCTGACAGATCAAAAGAAACAGTAGTGCCGGGATATTACAGGACTCATTTGTCAAGATACAATGTAGATGTAGAACTTACAGCAACCAAACGAGTAGGTTTTCACAAATATACATATCTTTCAGACGAAAAGCCTTCAATTGTATTCGATATGGTAAATGGCGGATGTTGGGATAAACCAACCGAAGCACTTGTAAGAATAGTAAACGACAGTACTATCAACGGATACAGATATTCAAAAGGATGGGCTAACAACCAGAAAGTATTCTTCCATGCAGAGTTCTCAAGAAAATTTGACGGTGTAGAATTCATTGTAGATGGTAAAACCTTAAATGATGCCAAAGAAGGTAAGGGAGAAAAAATGTTTGCGAGAGTAAATTTTGCCCAAAATGATTCGAAACCTATATATATGAAAGTTGCCCTATCTCCTGTATCAGAAGACGGTGCCAAACTGAATATGCAGACAGAGTTAAGCGGTTGGGACTTCAACAAAGTCATAGCCGACGCAAAAGACGCATGGAACGAGGAACTTGGTAAAGTAAAAATCAACAAATGTTCTGATGATAATGCCAAAAAGATTTTCTATACCGCATTGTATCACTCTATGTTTGCTCCATCCGAATTCTGTGATGTAAACGGTGACTATTACGGAGCCGACAATAAAATGCACAAGGGAGAAGGATTTAAGAACTATACAACATTCTCACTTTGGGACACATACAGAGCTGCACAGCCACTTATGACCATTCTTCATCCTGAAAAGATGAGTGATATTATAAACACAATGATTACCATTTATAAGCAACAAGGAAAGCTTCCGGTATGGCATCTCATGGGTTGTGAAACAGACTGTATGGTAGGTAACCCTGGTGTTCCTGTAGTTGCAGATGCCATTCTTAAAGGCATAGAAGGATTTGACTATGAATTAGCTTACGAAGCTCTAAAAGAATCATCCATGCTAGGAGAAAGAGGAATGCAACACAGAATTGAATATGGCTTTATCCCGTCAGACAAAATGTTGGAGTCTATCGCATACGATATGGAATACGCATTAGCCGACTGGGCTGTAGCACAAGCGGCTCTTAAACTAGGTAAACAGGAAGATTATGAGTATTTCCTGAAAAGGAGTAAATCATACAAGAACTATTTCGACCCTTCAACAGGTTTTATGAGAGGTAAAATGCTGGATGGTACATGGCGTACTCCGTTCAGCCCATATAGTTCATCACATAGAGACGATGATTACTGTGAAGGCAATGCATGGCAATATACATGGCTGGTACCACACGATATAGAAGGACTTACAGAATGTTTCGGTGGCAAAGATAAACTCATAGGAAAACTTGATTCCTTGTTTATAGCAAACGGTGATATGGGAGATGCTTCTTCACCAGATATAAGTGGCCTTATAGGTCAGTATGCCCACGGAAACGAGCCAAGTCATCATATAACATACTTATACACACTCTTAGGACAACCATGGAAGACTGCAGACCGTATCAAAGAGGTTCTAAACACAATGTACAGCACAAATCCTGACGGACTTTCAGGAAATGAAGATGTGGGACAAATGTCTGCATGGTATATACTTTCATCACTTGGTTTTTATCAGGTAGAACCTGCAGGTGGTAAATTTGTATTTGGCTACCCTCTTTTCGAGAATGTTGAACTGAAAGTAAAAAATGGAACATTCACTATCGAAAAAGAGAACTCAGGTAAAGACAACAACTACATCCAGAGTATAATTCTGAATGGTAAAGAATATAACAAGCCATGGATAGAATATAACGACATCATAAAAGGTGGAAGCCTTAAATTCATAATGGGTGACAATCAAAAGGCTTGGTACTAAAAATCATCTGTTGTTTTAAGCAGTAACACAACAGTCTGTAATAAATAATGGTCTGCCTGTATTAATTCTGACTTTTACATATAATTGTATGAATATGTAGAAACAGAATTATTACAGGCAGATTTCTTTCAGGCTGGAAATGCTGGAAAATGTGGCACTTTTACTGGTTTGCAGGAAAATAAATAAGACTATTATATCTTTATTCCATTTATTTTGCTTACTTTGTAGAAACTAACAAAGAAAGGAATAGCTATGTCTAAAAATAAAAAAGAGAAAAAAGGCGGAAAAAGAATGAAGAAAAAAGAGATGTCGGAACTCATCATAAACTATTTCCGCAACAAACCGACTGAGGCTATAAGTCTTAAGCAATTATTCCTGGGACTGAAACTAACAACACATCCTACCAAAATGCTATGTACCGACATAGTAAAGGATATGGCAGAAGACAATTTCCTGATTGAAGCCGAAAAGGGAAGATGGAAACTTAATGACAGAGGTCAGATAATGACAGGTACCTTCATCAGAAAGAGCAACGGCAAAAACTCGTTTATACCTGACGATGGAGGGGAACCGATCTTTATTGCAGAAAGGAACTCAGCTCATGCCATGAACAATGACAAAGTGAAGATTTCTCTCTGTGCAAAATGCAAGAAACAGAAGATAGAAGGACAAGTGATAGAAATACTTGACAGAGCAAAAGCAACTTTCGTAGGTACACTGAAAGTATCGAAAAACTATGCTTTCCTCATCACAGAGACAAGCACACTTGCCAACGATATCTTTATACCTAAAGAAAAGCTTAAAGGAGCAAAGAATGGCGATAAGGCTGTAGTGAAAATTACAGAATGGCCTGACGAAGCAAAGAATCCTTTCGGTGAGGTTATAGACGTGCTTGGACAGGCCGGCGAAAACAACACTGAAATGCACGCCATACTGGCTGAATACGGATTGCCATATACTTATCCACAATCAGTAGAGGCTGCAGCAGAAAAATTATCTGCAGAAATTACAAAAGAGGATTATGCAGAACGTGAGGATTTCCGCAATATAACCACATTCACCATCGACCCTAAGGATGCGAAAGACTTTGACGACGCACTCTCAATCAGACAACTGAAACCTGGACTTTGGGAGGTTGGTGTACATATCGCCGACGTTTCACATTATGTCAAAGAAGGCGGTATCATAGACAAGGAAGCATTGAAACGTGCCACATCCGTATATCTTGTGGACCGTACGATACCTATGTTGCCAGAACGCCTTTGCAACTTCATCTGTTCACTGCGTCCTAACGAAGAGAAACTGGCTTATTCTGTAATATTCGATATGAACGAAAAAGCAGAGGTCAAGGACTATCGTATCAGACATACAGTAATAAAGTCCGACAGACGTTTCACATACGAAGAGGCTCAGAATATAATAGAAACCGGTCAAGGAGATTTCAAGGAGGAAGTTCTTGAACTGAACAAACTGGCTCAGATTCTTCGTGAAAAACGTCTTGCCGCAGGAGCTATCGACTTCGACCGTTGCGAGGTGAGATTCGAAATTGACGAGAAAGGAAAACCTCTGAGCGTTTATTTCAAGCAGTCCAAGGAAGCAAACAAACTGATAGAGGAATTCATGCTTCTGGCAAACCGTACCGTAGCGGAACATATAGGAAAAGTGCCAAAGAACAAAAAGGCAAAGGTATTCCCATATCGTATCCACGACCTGCCGGACCCAGACAAGTTGGACAACCTTAACCAGTTTATCGCACGCTTCGGTTATAAAATCCGTACGAGCGGAACAAAAACAGAAGTATCAAAGTCTATCAACCGCCTGTTGAAAGATGTAAACGGAAAGGGAGAACAGAACCTAGTGGAAACAGTGTCATTGCGTTCTATGCAGAAGGCAAGATATTCAATCCACAACATCGGTCACTATGGTCTTGCATTCGATTACTACACTCATTTCACTTCGCCTATACGCCGTTATCCTGACCTTATGGTTCACCGTCTGCTGACACGCTATCTGGACGGAGGACGAAGTGCACAGGCTGACAAGTATGAAAGCATGTGCGAACACAGCTCTGCAATGGAACAGACCGCCGCAAGTGCTGAACGCGCATCAATCAAATACAAGCAGGTAGAATTCATGAGCGATCATATAGGAACTGTTTATGAAGGAGTAATCTCCGGAGTGACTGAATGGGGAATATATGTAGAAATAAACGAGAACAAATGTGAAGGTATGGTAGCAATGCGTGACCTGGGCAATGACTATTACGAGTTCGACGAAAAGAACTATTGCCTTATCGGCAGACGTTATCATCAGAAATTCAGTCTTGGTGATGCAATAAAGATAAAAGTGGCACGCGCCAACCTGGAAAAGAAACAGCTGGATTTCGTGCTGGCGGAATAAGATTATTATATAAAACAAGAAAGTCAGAGAAATTCTCTGACTTTCTTGTTTTATAGTAAATACTCACAAAGTTTCTGAACAGCCCTAGCTCGATGGCTTATCTTATTCTTTTCATCATTACCCATCTCGGCAAAGGTTTCTGAATATCCGTCCGGCATAAATACAGGATCATAACCGAAACCCGCTCCACCTTTTCTTTCACGTATTATGCTGCCGTTTACTATTCCTTCGAAGAAGTTTTCCTTACCACCTTCTATCAGGCAAATAACAGTACGGAAACGTGCCTTGCGGTTATCTTTATCCTGCATTTCAGAAAGTAGTTTCTTCATGTTGGCTTCAGAGTCATGCCCTTCTCCACCGGCATATCTGGCAGAATAAATTCCAGGCGCACCATTCAAAGCCTCGACTTCAAGACCTGTATCATCGGCAAAACAGTCTAAACCATAATTATCATATATATACTGTGCCTTCAATGCAGCATTACCCTGCAAAGTATCAGCCGTTTCAGGAATGTCGGCATGACAGTCTATATCATTAAGACTCAAGATCTCTACCTTATCGCCTAATATAGCACGGATTTCCTCCAGCTTATGTGCGTTATTTGTTGCAAAAACAAGTTTCTTCATAATTTACTTAACTTTCAATGGGTCAAAACCTTCGCCGTAAACTCCCACTACATTACTTTGGGAAATAAATGCATTAGGATCAATATCCTTCACCAGACGGAAAATGTCAAGTGACTGACTTTTCTTTGCAAGAACCACAACCACCTTTATGTCCTGCTTGCTATACCATCCTTTTCCGTCAAGAAGAGTTACTCCACGATTAATCTGAGTGGAAATACCCTGAGCTATCTCATCATGCTTGCGCGAGAATATAAGGAACTGTACAGATTGACGAGTACTATTAATTACATAATCTATCACTATACTCATGACAAACAACACGCAAAAGCCAAACAATACACGTCGCCAATCATGGAAAATAAAATAACAGGAGGATATAATGATTATATCACAATACATCATCATACGTCCAAGAGTAACATCCTTATACTTGTTGATAATCCATGCAATGATATCAGTCCCGCCGGTACTACCATTATGACAGAACACAAGACCAATACCAAAGCCTAAAAGTCCGGCTCCTATAACACATGCCATGAAATCCTGTCCTGGTCCAAGCAACATTGGTAATTTTCCACTATCGTCCTTAAATAACATTTGGAAGAACCATAGCAGGAACGTCAGCATGATTATGGCATATATGGTCTTGATACTGAACTTAGGTCCGAGTATTTTCAATGCAAAACCTAAAAATACGGCATTAATTATGAAATATGAAACCTGAATTTCAACACCTGTCGCATAATAGATTATAGCTGCTATACCTGTCACTCCACCTGTAGTAATCTGATAAGGCAAAAGAAACGCTGCCCAACCAATAGAATAACATATCAAACCTAAAGTTATGGCCAGGTAGTCTTTCGTCTCCCGGCCAAATTTTCTTTTTAACAATGCTTCCATAAATATGGTTTACAGAACAATATTTACAATCTTCTTAGGTACGATAATCACCTTCTTAGGAGTCTTGCCATCAATCCATTTCTGTGCCTGTTCGTCAGCTAGAACTGCAGACTGGATTGTTTCATTGTCTGCATCTGCAGCAAATTCCATAGTGAAACGCGCCTTACCGTTGAAAGAGATTGTATATTTCACTGTATCTTCTTTCAGATAGTCTTCGTTGAATGCAGGCCACTGAGCATCACAAACAGATGTCGTATTTCCTAAAGCAGCCCAAAGTTCTTCCGCCAAGTGAGGAGCAAACGGAGCTATAATAACAACCAGATTGCTTAATACAGCTTTGTTGCGACATTTCAATGAAGTGAGTTCGTTTACACAAATCATGAATGCACTGATTGAAGTGTTGTAAGAGAATGTCTCAATGTCTCCAGTCACTTTCTTTATCAGTTTGTGTACTGCCTTTAGTTCTTCTTTTGTAGCTTCACCGTCCTGAGGAAGGAATTCGTCATTACGGCTATAGAACAGACTCCACAATTTCTTCAAGAAACGATGAACACCATCTATACCGTTAGTATCCCATGGTTTAGACTGTTCGATAGGGCCAAGGAACATTTCATACATACGCAATGTATCTGCTCCGTAACGTTCAACAATCATATCAGGGTTTACTACGTTGTACATAGACTTACTCATCTTCTCTACTGCCCATCCGCATACATACTTACCGTCTTCAAGGATAAACTCAGCATTGTTGTATTCAGGACGCCAGTTCTTGAATGCCTCAACATCAAGGATATCGTTTGATACGATATTTACGTCAACATGAAGAGGAGTAACATCATACTGGTCTTTCAATCCGAGAGATACGAATGTGTTTGTATCCTTGATACGATATACGAAGTTGCTTCGTCCCTGAATCATACCCTGGTTTACAAGCTTCTGGAATGGTTCTTCCTTAACGCTTACACCGAGATCGAACAAGAATTTGTTCCAGAAACGTGAATATATCAAGTGACCTGTAGCATGTTCAGTACCACCTACATAGAGGTCAACATTCTGCCAATACCTGTCTGCCTTTTCAGATACGAGTGCCTTGTCATTGTGTGGGTCCATATAGCGCAGATAGTATGCGCTTGAACCGGCAAAACCAGGCATAGTATTAAGTTCAAGAGGGAATACGTTTACATTATCTATCTTAGAGTTTTCAACTACCTCTCCGGCATTTACATCCCAAGCCCATTTTGTGGCATGTCCCAATGGAGGTTCGCCAGACTCAGTAGGAAGGAACTTGGCAACTTCAGGCAACTGCAAAGGCAATTTGCTCTCGTCTATCATATATGGCATACCGTCCTTGTAGTAAACAGGGAATGGCTCGCCCCAATAACGCTGACGTGAGAAGATAGCGTCACGCAGACGGAAGTTAACTTTTACACGTCCGAGGTTATGTTCCTTTACATATTTCTTTGTAGTAGCTATAGCTTCCTTTATTGTAAGACCGTTAAGGTTCAAATCGCAATATGGAGTTACGCCTGCCTTTGGAGAGTTGCAGACAATACCTTCCTTGGCATCAAAGCTTTCTTCGCTGACATCACATCCTTCAACCAGCGGAACGATAGGCAAGTTGAAATGTTTTGCAAAAGCATAGTCACGACTGTCGTGAGCCGGAACTGCCATAATAGCACCTGTACCATAACCTGCAAGTACATAATCGCTTATCCAGATAGGTACAGCCTCACCTGTGAACGGATTTACCGCATACGAACCGCTGAACACACCTGTCACACGGCGGTCTGATATACGTTCACGTTCAGTACGTTTCTTTGTACGGTCAAGGTAAGCCTCAACTTCTGCTTTCTGAGCCTCAGTAGTAAGTTGTGCCACCAATTCGCTTTCAGGAGCAAGAACCATGAAAGTAACACCGAACATTGTATCCGCACGTGTTGTAAAGATTGTGAATTCCATGTCACTGTCTTTAACCTTGAAACGAACTTCAGCACCTTCAGAACGGCCAATCCAGTTACGCTGTGTTTCTTTCAGAGAGTCTGTCCAGTCAACTGTTTCAAGTCCGTCGAGCAATCTCTGTGCATAAGCAGAAACTCTCAAGCACCACTGGCGCATCTTCTTCTGCACTACAGGATGTCCTCCACGTTCAGAAACGCCATCTACAACTTCATCGTTGGCCAATACAGTACCCAATGCAGGACACCAGTTCACCATAGTCTCGCCAAGATATGCTATACGGTAGTTCATCAGAATTTCCTGCTGTTCCTTTTCTGATTTTGCGTTCCATTCTTCGGCAGTGAAACTCAATTCTTCGCTGCATGCAGCGTCAAGTCCTTCAGTACCTTTTGTTTCGAAAGCCTTAACCAGATTTTCAATAGGCTGAGCCTTACCACATGAATTGCAATAATAGCTGTTGAACATCTTCTGGAAAGCCCATTGTGTCCAATGGTAATAATCAGGTTCGCAAGTACGAACTTCGCGGTCCCAGTCAAAGCAAAAACCGATTTTGTCAAGCTGTTCACGATAACGTGCAATGTTAGCCGCAGTAGTTACAGCCGGATGCTGACCTGTCTGGATTGCATACTGTTCTGCTGGCAATCCGTATGCATCATAACCCATCGGATTAAGAACGTTGAAACCTTGAAGTCGCTTGTAGCGAGCATATATATCGCTGGCAATATATCCCAGCGGGTGACCTACGTGAAGTCCTGCTCCCGACGGATAAGGGAACATGTTCAACACATAGAACTTCTTTTTTGATTCATCTTCCGAAACTTTGTAGGTCTTGTTTTCCACCCACTTCTGTTGCCATTTCTTTTCTATCTCCCTGAAATTATATTCCATAGCGATGTACTTTATATATTTGATTTTACGTTATTTATCCAATTTGTTTGCAAAGATACAATAAAAAAAATAAAGATACCCCAAAAGACAATAGAATGAAAGCAAAAAGCAGCAACAAGAGATAAAGTATTATAACTCTTGCTGCTGCCCGCATATTATTTTAATTCGTTTTTACTTTTTAAAGTCAGCCCAGTCAGTCAGACGCATATCTCCCTTGTCGAGGAATACTTCATGCATACCCAATGCTGCTGACAAGCTGTGACTGGTCTGTCCCTTGCTGGCTATCTTAAGATAATCCCACAACAACTGCTTATAGTCTGGATGAGCACAGTTCTCAATAACAGTCTTGGCACGTTCCATAGGACTCTTACCACGCAAATCGGCAATACCCTGTTCTGTGATGATTACATTTACAGAGTGTTCGCTATGATCCTGATGTGACACCATAGGAACAATAGAACTGATACAACCACCCTTCGCTGTTGAAGGACAAGAGAAGATAGAGATATAAGCACTGCGCGTAAAGTCACCAGAACCTCCGATACCGTTCATCATCTTGGTTCCGCAGATATGTGTAGAGTTTACGTTACCGTAAATATCCGCTTCGATTGCTGTATTCATTGAGATAACTCCAAGACGGCGTACTACTTCAGGACAGTTTGAAATTTCAGAAGGACGCAACACAAGTTTGTCACGGAAGAATTCAATGTTATCGTAAATATCCTGCAGACAGTCGTTTGTCACACTCAAAGAACATGTACTACCGAACTTTATTCTACCGGTTTTTACCAAATCTATCACTGAGTTCTGGATAACTTCAGTGTACATTTCAAAAGCAGGTACATCAGGATTCTTACCCAATGCACTCAACACGGCATTTGCTATATTGCCTACCCCAGACTGTAAAGGCAAGAAAGTAGAAGGTATTGTACCCTTACGTAAATCATTTACCAGAAAGTCTGCCACATTCTGACCAATCTTGTCGGTAATAGGATCCGGATCGTGGAACCCACGGGCTTCGTCAGGAATATTCACTTCCACCACAGCAGCAATCTTGGCCGGATCAACCTGAATATATGGTGTTCCGATACGGTCACTAGCATGTTCTATCATGATAGGACGACGATGTGGCGGACGTTCTAGTTCATAAATATCATGCATACCCATAAGACTTGTCTTGTTATGAGCAGCATTAAGTTCGACTATAACTTTTTCTGCCAGACGTGCCACTGTAGGGGAAATACCCACACCGGCAGTAAGATAAATACGTCCGTCGGCAGTCAGTTCACAAGCTTCCATTATGGCAACATTCACCTTACCCAAGAAACCGGAACGGATTCGCTGAGCCATTTGTGACAGATGTATATCAGAGTATTTTACCTGTCCGTTGTTGCAAGCCTTGCGGAAATCAGAATTTGTAGTATATGGTGCTCTGAAATCAAGAGCATTTGCACGTATCAGAACGCCGTCACATGAATCACCGGTTGAAGCACCTGTAAGAACGCTCACTTTAAAATGTTCTCCACGTGCATGTTTTTCTTCAGCCATTTTAGCCAACTCGGCAGTAACAGCCTTAGGTGTTCCGGCTGGTGTAAATCCACTTAATCCAATAATATCTCCGTCTTTAATCAAACTTGCAGCTTCGGCCGCTGTCATAAATTTATAGCTCATGATATTGTGTTTTTAAAGTTATTTGTATATATTCGAAACTTAGTAAGTTTTCTGAGACTCTCCAAATTTAGAAAAAAAACATCAAATCCAATACTTCTTGTTTCAAATTTATGATGAAAAACATATTTTTTTCTACAAAATGAGAGTCATAATCTAATATTTCAAATATTTTGACAATTATTAAGAGCCACGTTTCTATCCAAGTTTCTACTGATTTATTTGCAGATATCAGAAATAAATGCCAATATCGCATATTACATTGAAAAACATATATTAGTTATGAAAAAAATCGATTCATTAATATTACTCATAAACGCATTATCAAAATCGGAAAAGAAGGCTTTATATCTACAGGCAGGAGAAAATCCGACAGAAAAAGCATATATGAAAATATTCGATATCATAGACAAGAAAAACATAACTGATATAGAAAATATTAAAAAGAATTATGCAAAGTATTACCCAATAAATTCATTTGTTCCGGAAGCTAATTATTTATACCAGCACATCCTTTCCACACTGGTAAGTCTTGCCATAAAGAAAAATGCAAACATAACTTATATTATAAAATAATACAGGCAAATATTCTCAAAGAAAAGCATCTGATGGACGAGCACTTCCAGATGCTGGACGAAGTGATTGAGGAATCCGAATCAACGGAAGATTACAGTGTCTCATCTTTAGCCCAAAGAACAAAACTGGACTCCATGCGTCAGGAAAACTTCCTTGACATATCAGAAGATACCCTTATAAAAGAGCATTTGAGACTAAAAGGATATCTGAATGTACTTAATCAGATAAACCGCCAGTCGGAATTATATGAACTGATGGTGTTCTACACCAGCCGAAAATCGGACACCAAGATTTTTGACGATCTGGCAATAACGGAAATAACATTTGTCAACAATCTGAGAAAAAATCTGTTCGAAATACAGAAAAAACATTTACTGTTCCAGGGTATATATCTGTTATGCAAGAACAATTATCAGGCGGCAAACAACATTTACAAAGAAGCGAACGAACTGTTCGCCTCTCATAAATCATTCCTTAACAATCCACCATCCGATTATATGCAGTTCATCGAGAATGTGCTGAAAAAATGCAATGAGAACAGGCAATATTCGGAAATGGAGTATTACATTAACATCCTGGAGGGATTGAAATATTATACCGCAGAATTCAATGCGGAAATAGAATGCATAATATTCACAAACAAAGCTGAATATTATATACATACTGATGACAAGAAAAAAATAAAAGAACTCATAAGCTGTTACAAAGATACAGACTCCATAGTGAAATTTCTTACACCATTCAGAAAGATACAGTTCATACTTGAATTGTCATTATTAAACATAAACATCAACGAACATAAACAGGCAAAAAAGATTCTTTATGATATTGTAAAAGACTACAATTATCAAAGATTCTTTCTATATAAACCTTGCCTGCTATTATATTACATATCTATATACGAACTCCAGTAATACGATTTCCTGGAATATTCCATAAGAGCAGCCAGAAGAAAATTGAAAAACAACAGAGAGACATCAAAAATAGAAGCTATACTATACGAATTCTTTACAAAAGACATGTTTAAACTTTCACAATCGGATAAAAAGAAATATCTGGAAGAATTATGCAAGCAGATTGACACTCCACAAAATATTTCTGACTATCTTACCATGAAAATATTTGACTTTAAAAGTTGGATTTTATCACATACATAACTCATATTTTATACAGTAATTATTTATTCTTATACATACTGATTATCAAAGTATTATAAGAAGAAATATATCGTTGAGTTTTTATAAATCGGATATAATTGGTTTGATATGCCTGAAATATAACAATACTTTTACACCGTAAACGAAAAAAACTATATCATGAAAACGAAAAAAATTGTAGTATTAGGTAGTTGTAATACCGATATGGTAATAAAATCAGACAGACTACCTGTTCCAGGAGAAACAATCCTTGGCGGTGAATTTATTATGAATCCAGGTGGAAAAGGAGCCAATCAGGCTGTAGCTGCAGCAAGATTGGGCGGGAACGTTGTATTTCTGACAAAAACAGGCAATGACCTTTTCGGACGCCAGTCTGTCAGTCTATATTCAGAAGAAAATATCAACACTGATTACATTCTGTCTTCTTCCGACAAGCCATCAGGAGTGGCAATGATTTCAGTCGACAAGAAAGGAGAAAACAGCATTATCGTAGCATCAGGTGCTAACAGCACATACAGTATTGATGATTTCAAAAGCGTTGAAAGTACAGTATATGATGCAGATATTCTGCTGATGCAGCTGGAAATTCCTATAGAAACAGTTACATACGCAGCAAAAGTAGCCAAGGAACATGGAGTGAAAGTTGTTCTGAACCCTGCTCCTGCTCAGTTTCTTCCAAAAGAATTATTGGAGAATGTTTCAATAATAATACCTAACAATACAGAAGCCGAAATTCTGTCAGGAATTAAAGTGAGCGACATAGAAAGCGCAAAAAATGCTACCGACATAATAAGCCAGAAAGGAATAGAAACCGTTATTATCACTATGGGAGATTACGGTGCTTTCATAAAGACAAAAGAAGAATACATATCCGTACCAACACAAAAGGTCAATGCTATAGATACAACAGCAGCAGGTGATACTTTCTGTGGCGCTCTTGTAGTAGCTTTATCCGAAGGGAAAGATATAATTGACGCCGTAAAATTTGCCAATAAATGTTCCGGTATAACAGTCACCAGACTTGGAGCACAGTCATCATGCCCATATAGAAATGAAGTAATCTGATAAATCCATATATTATGTTTATCGTAGATAATTACGCCTTGGCAGTAGTGTTATGTATCATCACCATGATATGCTGAGGCTCCTGGGGCAACACTCAGAAATTTGTCGGAAAATCCTGGAGATTCGAACTCTTTTATTGGGATTACGTAATTGGAATGTTCTTGTTCTCTCTATTGATGGCTTTCACTTTGGGAAGTCATGGAAGCGTTGGACGTGATTTTCTAACTGATATACAGCAAATCAGCGGACAGTCCTGGGGATATGCATTACTGGGAGGTATCATATTCAATGCTTCCAACATTCTTCTCTCTGCTTCTGTTTCCATATCAGGAATGTCTGTGGCATTTCCATTGGGAGTAGGTATAGCTCTTGTACTGGGTGTATTTATCAACTATTTGGGAACACCTAAAGGCGACCCTCTATGGCTGTTCACAGGAGTAGCCTGCGTAGTATTGGCTATAATCCTTAATGATATGTCGGCAAATAGTGTAAGCAGTTCAGAAAACTCAGGTAAGAATACAAATAAAGGTATATTACTTGCTGCACTCGCTGGAGTATGTATGTCGTTCTTCTACCGTTTCGTAGCGGAAAGCATGGATGTAGAAAACTTCATATCACCTCAGCATGGACTTTCAACACCATATACTGCATTTGTAATATTCTCATCAGGTGTACTTCTAAGCAACTTTGTATTCAATACTTTAATAATGAAGAAACCTTTCATTGGCGAACCTACAACATATAAGATGTATTTCAACGGTAATATCTCAATCCACCTTATCGGTATGTTGGGAGGATGTATATGGGCGCTGGGAACATTGTTCAGCTATATAGCAGCAAACAAGGCTGGTTCGGCAGTATCATATGCACTGGGATAGGGAGCGCCTATGATAGCAGCCCTTTGGGGAATTTTCGTATGGAAAGAATTCCACGGAGGAATCACAAAAACAAAATCTTATCTTACTTTAATGTTTATATTCTTCATCCTTGGACTTGGAATGATAGTTTATTCAGGTTTATAACTTTTAAAATTTAGTCATTATGAAATTCCCATGAGATAAAAAAATCACGCCAAAGAGAATGTAAATAGTCAAGCTGAAGTTACCTTTGTATAGTGTAACCCTAAATGTATCAGTTATGGCAGAAGTGACATTCC
>NZ_JAOQJJ010000001.1:501002-714338 GCF_025567135.1 Bacteroides cellulolyticus | reverse complement strand
CTACTTCCTCTTAACATCCTGATACAAAGGTATAAAACTAAAGTTAATTATTAATGAATTATCCAACTTTGTTTGGATTTTAAATGGAAAACGATATATGAAAAGATACAATATGATATTGTTTGGTCTGTTGAGCATTGTTTTCACTTCTTTTTTTGCGAGTTGTGAAAAAGATGGGGAAATGGCCAAAGACAATAAGGAATGGGTTTTGGTCTGGTCGGATGAGTTTGACACTCCAACGTCAAATAATCGTCCGGATCCGTCTAAATGGACTTATGAGAAAGGTAATTCCGGGTTTGGAAATAATGAACTTCAAAACTATACAAGCCGTGAAGAAAATGTACATTATACAACGTATAAGGGAGTAAGTTGTCTTGCTATTACAGCGTTAAACGATAATTACAATAATGTGCAGTATTCATCGGCAAGAATAAAGACCGAAGGATTGTTTGAGATTCGTTACGGCCGTATTGAGGCACGTCTGCTGTTGCCTTACGGTCCTGGGCTTTGGCCGGCATTTTGGATGTTGGGAAGTGATTATTCTGAAAATCCGTGGCCTGCATGTGGAGAAATTGATATAATGGAAAATAAAGGTTATCAACCGAATATTGTATCAAGTGCACTTCATATGCCTGGACGCTATAGTGGAAATCCTGTTACAAAGACATTTGGGTTTCAGGATAATAGATTTGATGTTGATTTTCATGTCTTTGCTATTGAATGGTATAAAGAAAAGATTGATTTTTATGTAGATGATGTGCTTTATAATAGAGTAAAAGCTATAGATGTTACTGACGGAGAGTGGGTTTTTGACCATCCTTTCTTTATAATACTTAATGTTGCCGTAGGAGGTACCTTCGGTGGAAATCCTACATCTGAAACAGTATTTCCACAAACTATGTATATAGATTATGTGAGAGCATATAAAAAGAATGAAGATACATTGGTAGAGGTAACCCCACCTTCTGGTGATGTTGAAGATCCTGACGCAAATCCAGATGGTAGTGGTGACAATCCTGGTAGTGGTGACAATCCTGGCGGTGGTGACAATCCTGATGAAGAAATTTCTTCAGATGGTACAATAAACGATTGGGATCACGATGACGAAGATAAAGGTTCTATAAATACAGATGCACAATAATTTTTAGTTTAATTTTTAAATGTATAATATATGAAAAAACGTAATTTATTTTTTAGTTTAATTGTTTTAGGTCTTGTTTCTTGTAACAATAATATTGAAAGTATCAGGATAGGTAATGATATGCTTTTTTCTGCAAAAGTTGATCACTATTCTAGTAGAGTCACTAATAATCAATGGGATGGTGATGAACTGATTGGAGTAAGTCTTGGAGGTGATGCTTCATATAGAACATACAATGTTACTGCTTCTGGTGAAATGAGTTCTGATAATCCTTATATATGGGAAGGAACAGCTGTTGATGTAAAAGCTTGGACTCCTTTAACTGAACAGCCTATTGATTTGAAAGATCAGAGCACTGAGGAAAAATTTTATAATTGTGATTTGCTGGCTTGTCAGACTAAAGCTGAATCTGCAAATGTACAACTGGCTTTCAATCATCAGATGACAAGAATGTGGTATATGATTCAAAACTATGGTGAATACACGGCTGAAGAAGCGCAAGCGGCTAAAGTTTATTTTATAGGTTATGGTTCGGTTACTAATGCTAATGGAACAATCGCTACTCAAGGTGAAGCAGACCAGCTTATATCTACTTGTCCTGCCGGAGAATTGACAGGTGAAGCGTTATTGGCACCATGTGAAATGTGGGGAAAACCATTGATAAGAGTTGAAATAGGAGGTGATGTACATATATATACACCAAGTCTGGATGTAGCAAGTGATACAGAAAAAAATACAGGAGTACTTGTTTCAGGATCAAGACAAATGTATTATTTACAAATTACTAAAAAGAAGATTTATGTAACCTTGGGTGCAACCATCAACGATTGGGGCTCTGAAGGCTCTGATAAGGGGCCGATTTATCCGGAAGCGCAATGACATCCTATAATAACTATGATATAAAGATATGAAACTATATAATTTATGTTTAGAACTGACAGCCTTGTGTATTGTTTCCTGTACCACTGAAAATAATCTTGATACAAGCAGGGATGGAAACATGATGTTTTCTGCAGGTATAGGCGAGTTTGCAAGTAGGGTTATGAACAACGGTTGGGAAGGAGACGAAACAATTGCTGTTTGTATCGGTGAAACTGTAAAATCTTACAGCATTACTAATACTGGTACAATGAGTACTGAAGAAGAAGGTTTTGTCTGGGCTGACGATGCTACATCAGTCAATGTTAAGGCCTGGACGCCTTATACAGAAACGTCTATTGATTTGACACAACAGACCACAGTTGAAAATTCATCAGATTGCGATTTGCTTGCTTGTGAAACTACAGCGACATCTGCAAATGTGCAATTGGCTTTTGACCATAAAATGACGAAAATGCAGTATATGCTTCAGACTTATACAGGTTATACTGATGAAGAAGCAAAGAATGCAAAGATTTCGTTTTTTGGATATGCTTCGGCAACATTCACTAATGGTATTGTTACTCCTGTAGGGAATCCTGATAATCTGATTCCGACATATAAAACGAGTGATTTCAATGGTGAAGCGCTTTTGGCTCCTTGTGACATGTGGGAAAGGCCATTGATACAAGTAGAAATTGGAGGGGATATTTATGTCTATACACCAAGTAAAAGTGTTACATCAGATTTTGAAAAAAATACAGGGGTACTTGTTCCTGGAATAAGACAACAATATTTCTTGCAGGTAAGCAAAAAGGGATTGCAGGTAACGATGGAGAGTGATCCTGTTAATTGGGGCGGTAATCAGGAAATTACAGACGTTGCTGATTCTAAGTTTAAGGCAGTAGTACCGAATGAAATTTTTCGTCTGGAGGGGTACTCTGTTACAGGTATTGAAGCTGATGGATTCATAAGTGATGCCACTACAGGTTTTTCTATTACATACACAAAAGGCACCGTTAGTGACGGTATTGATTTTGAAGGAATGTGCGATAGGAAACGTACAGTAGGCCCAAATGCGAATACAGTAACATTTAGTTTTACCAATATACGTTCTGATATAAAACTTGCGTATATGCCGGAATATATGGAAGTAGGTTATTATTTCTATAGTGACGGAACATACGGAGATACATATAAAGATAACCAGACTGTAGGTATTATATATAAAATAGGTCAACATAGTACAGATAATGTAAATAATTATCAAGGTACAGGTATTACTGAGATACATGGCTATGTAGTTGCTTTAGATGATGAGAAAAACAGTAGCAGTACAAGTGCTTTTAAATGGAAAGAAGGAGTTGGGGCTTTACATAGTGATGAATATCCCGAAATTGGTATAGATGGTGGCAATACTTCCAAATATATCGGTTATCAGAATACAAAATATCTCATTGAAAAGGCCGCTTCTCAAGATGGAACGACAGTACCGGCAGCATCTACTTCTACAGCAAAGAACTCTTCAAGTGTTATATACGGTACTTCTGGTTGGTATTTGCCTTCGCATACGCAATTGAAGGATCTGGAGTCTCTTGCAGGTTTTTCAGAACAAGGATATGCAGCCTTGGATGGTACATACTGGGACAGCTCGTTTGATGGTGATGCCAATGCTTATATAGTAGTATTTGCTAGTGGTGCAATAAGTAGTACAGAATTTTTTAGGGCTGTGAATTCAGAGCAGAAAGTACGTCTGATACTTACATTCTAATAACTCATAATTATTTTTTTAAGTTATGAAACAATTATATTTACATATAAAACTTGCAGCTTTATCTATGTTGCTGTTTTCTGCCTGTACACAAGATGAAATAATGAATCAGGCAAATGTAGAAAGGCCTGTGACGGATGAGCTATTGAATATAGGCAGCGTTAATGTGAATAATTTTGCAGAAAACACAGAAAGTCGTGTGATAAACGACAGCAAGACGGTAACTTTTGAGGCTGGTACAAATATCAATGATGCTAACGGCGATGAATTAGGCGTATTGCTTATTGATGATTCAGGAGAAGCTTATGCCAATGTGGCGTTCAAGTACGTAAATCAGAATGGTGAAAACAAATGGCTCAATAAGACAAATGAATATTATAGCAGCAAAATTAAAAAAGCTATTGCTTACTTTCCTTATACGGAAATGACTGATTTACCATCAACAAAAGAAGAACTAAAAGAGATTTTTATAAATAAAGATGCCGGGTTTAAAGAGAAAGATTTGCTTGTATCAGAAGCAAAAGAATTTAAAAAGGCAACTATGGATATAAATTTCACTCATGCTTTTTCTATGATTGCGTTTTCTGCAGAAGCAATTGCCACAACATCTAAAAATACAGAAGTGACATATTCATTGGAGTTATCAGATGTCGCTTTTTCTATTGGTGATAAATTATATACACCGGAACTGGTAAATGGCAGATATGTATGTATTGTTGATGTGCCTCAGTTACAGAAAGATGATTTCAGGTATTTCTATACAGTGGATAATCAATCTTATGTGAAAACTATTAGTGGAAATCCAATAGAAATTGAGAGTAATAAGAGTTATACTTTCAAATGTCCTGTAAATCAGACAGGAACATCCGGTATTGCTGCAGGAGATTTTTATTGTGTGTCGTCGTCTAATGATGTATTGGTGCTTCCGGGAAATGCAGCCGGTGTTCCTGAAGGATGGACTTGTAAGGGAATAGTATTTCATATAATGGATGAAAGTGGTAGTCCTAGTGAATGGAATACTTTCGTGACGAATAATGAATTGACTGAAAGCGACATCCCGGGATACAACGGAAAGCATGGTCTGGTGGTTTCTCTTATAAATGACAATAATTATGGCACACCTACTAATAATATAGATTCTTGGAGTAACTGTTTTACTGATTATAATGATTCTGGAAATACAGATTTGTCCAATGGGTATAAGATGACAAAATTGTTAACAGACAACGCAAGTGATAATGGTATAACATTTACAGGATTGAATCTTCATAAAGATGAAATTATTGCTGGTACTACTTCATGGTATATACCATCGTTCAACGAACTTAAATATCTTGTGAGAGGTGAAAATTCAGGAACTCCATCTGGCGAAGGATTGGAATATGTTAATGGTCAGCTAAGTAAAATAAATGGAGAAGAGTTATCAGGAAGTATTCCTTCTGTTACTTTCATTAATAATAGTGATGTTTCTGGATTCTGTCTTATGCAATCAGACGGACAGGAGAATGGCTGGCATGGTATTCCTGGATCTGAAAAGATACGTCCTATTTTTGCGTTCTGAAAAAATAAATGTACAATACGATGAAGAAAAATCTTTTATATGCTGTGGTGTTGGCTGCATCCCTGATTGGATGCAGTCAACCGCAGGACAATAATACGGAGATAGAGAACAAGGTAGAAGCTTTGCTTCAAAAAATGACAATTGAAGAAAAACTTGGTCAGATGAACCAGCTCAGCCCTTGGAATTTTGAAGAACTGGCTGCACGTGTGCGCAAGGGTGAGGTAGGTTCCATCCTTAATGTTGTCAATCCTGAAGAGATAAATAAGATACAGAAAATAGCCGTTGAGGAATCTCGTCTGGGTATTCCTATTCTTGTTTCGCGCGATGTTATTCATGGTTATAAGACTATTTTCCCCATACCGTTGGGACAGGCTGCTACTTTCAATCCTCAGATTGCTGAAGACGGTGCCCGTGTGGCTGCCATAGAAGCATCGGCAGACGGTATCCGTTGGACATTTGCGCCTATGATAGATATATCCCGTGATCCGCGCTGGGGACGTATAGCCGAAAGCTGTGGTGAGGACCCTTATCTTAGTTCTGTGATGGGTGCTGCCATGATTAAGGGGTATCAGGGAGATTCTTTGAATGATCCTACAGCCATTGCTGCTTGTGCAAAACACTTTGTGGCATACGGTGCTGCCGAAGGCGGTAAGGACTACAACTCGACTTTCATTCCTGAACGTGTACTACGCAATGTATATCTTCCTCCTTTCAAGGCTGCTGTTGAAGCCGGATGTGCCACTTTCATGACTTCGTTCAATGATAATGACGGTGTGCCTTCTACAGCCAACAAGTTTGTCCTGAAAGATGTTCTTCGTGACGAATGGAAATACGACGGTATGGTGGTTACAGACTGGGCTTCGGCTGCAGAAATGATTAATCATGGTTTCTGTGTTGACGGTAAGGATGCAGCAGAGAAGTCTGTAAATGCCGGAGTGGATATGGAAATGGTGAGCGAAACTTTTATTAAAAATCTGAAACAGTCTGTTGCAGAGAAGAAGGTTTCAATGGAGACTATAGACAATGCGGTGAGAAACATCCTTCGTCTGAAATTCCGTTTGGGATTGTTTGAAAATCCTTATGTTGTCACTCCTCAGACTGTGAAATATGCCGATGCACATTTGCAGGTTGCAAAGACAGCAGCAGAGCAGTCGGTTATCCTTCTGAAGAATGATGCACAGACATTGCCGTTTACTGACAAGGTTAAGACTGTTGCAGTGGTTGGCCCTATGGCTGATGCTCCATACGAGCAAATGGGTACATGGGTATTCGATGGTGAAAAGGAACATACACAGACACCTCTGAAAGCTATCAGGGAAATGTATGGCGACAAGGTGAACGTAATCTTCGAACAAGGATTGGCATACAGCCGCGACAAGAATGTTTCAGGCATTGCAAAGGCTGTAAATGCGGCACGCCGTGCAGACGTTGTGGTATGTTTTGTAGGTGAAGAATCAATCCTTTCGGGTGAGGCTCATTCTTTGGCAAATCTTGATTTGCAGGGAGCACAGAGTCAGCTGATCAAATCGCTGGCCGCAACTGGCAAACCTGTGGTTATTGTAGTTATGGCGGGACGTCAGCTTACTATTTCTGATGAGGTTGAGGTTTCGGATGCTGTTCTTTATTCGTTCCATCCGGGAACAATGGGTGGCCCTGCCATTGCAGACATTCTTTTCGGAAAGGTAAATCCTAGCGGTAAGACTCCTGTTACATTCCCTCGTATGACAGGTCAGGCTCCAATCTATTATGCTCATAACAATACAGGACGTCCTGCAAATCCTACAGAGATGCTTATTGATGAAATCCCTGTTGAGGCCGGACAGACTTCTGTGGGATGCCGTTCGTTCTATCTTGATGCGGGAAATTCTCCTTTGTTCCCGTTCGGATACGGTCTGTCATATACAAACTTTGAGTACAGTGACCTGAAACTGGCTTCTGATAAGCTTACAGTTGACGGAGAGGTTAATGTGAGTGTAAACCTTAAGAATGCCGGCAAGTATGACGGTACTGAAGTTGTACAATTGTACGTACAGGATAAGGTTGGCTCTGTCACTCGTCCGGTTAAAGAGCTTAAGGCTTTCCAGAGAGTGGAACTTAAAGCAGGGGAGAGCAAGACTGTTACATTCACTCTTCCTGTATCGGATCTTGCTTTCTGGCGTTATGATATGACTTACGGTGTAGAACCGGGAGACTTCAAACTGTGGGTTGGAACAAACAGTGCTGAAGGCTTGTCGGCTGATTTCACAGTCATTGATTGATACTGATTATTGAAGCTTTGCAACTTCAACTTCATAGTTGAAAATGCTTCTTTACTTTATATTTATAGATAAAAATAAAACGTGCGCACATTTCACTTTAAACGTGCGCACATTCAATACAAAACGTGCGCACATTTTACTTTGAACGTGCGCACGTTTTTTTCGGCTATGAAAAAGGCTTGAATGCCGTTTTGATTTTTTATAAAATTATTTGTTAGAAGATTACCAGACCTGCTTCAACAGTTGGATTTTTTGAGTATGCCTGATTATTCTTATATGTTCTTGTCCATGAATAACCACCGGCAATGAAAACGCCCAATCTCTTCAGAGGATTATATTCCAGTCCTATTCTCGGCTGAATTGAATATAACCTGTTTGGTACATTGGTATTGCCAAGTGTTTCAATATGGCTATATCCTATGTCGGTATTCAGGTGAAGTCTGTTTTTTATTAGCGGAAATGCAAGACCTGTTCTGTATGTACCTGCCACAGAAGCTTTGTCGGTAAGTTCACCAAGTATCATTCCGGCTTCCAGCTGTGTGTAAATCATTTTGTTTTTGAATTTTACGGCAACATTGGCTTTATTCAGATTGCCGCCGGATATTATGAGTTGTGTACGTGTCTGTGGTTTTATATTGATTATACCT
The DNA here is from genome assembly GCF_025567135.1 of Bacteroides cellulolyticus. Lineage (NCBI taxonomy): Bacteria > Pseudomonadati > Bacteroidota > Bacteroidia > Bacteroidales > Bacteroidaceae > Bacteroides > Bacteroides cellulolyticus. The sequence goes on along the minus strand of NZ_JAOQJJ010000001.1, from coordinate 706,102 downwards.
ACCTGACGTGCGCAACTGTCGCCGTTTATATTCAATATTCCTATCTGTACACCTTTGCTGCATTTATTACTTACATTGGCTATACTCAATTGCAATCCTTTGTTATCGCCGGAGTAGTTGGCAATAACACCGATCTGTACTCCCTGATTAATTACACTCACGTTGCTCAGTGCCGCAAACTGTAAACCTTTATTACTGTTTCCGGCTATGTTCATCAATGATGAAATCTGTGCTCCCCGCATGTCTCCACCACTTACATTTGTAAGACCGCCTATACCAATTCCCTTATGCTCGTTTCCTGCTATATTGGCAAGGCCTGATATCATAAGACCTTTCATATCTACTGAGCCCATATTCATGAGTCCGGTAATCATGAGACCTTTCTGATTGTTGCCTGCTAGGTTACCTATACCGGAAATCTGGGCACCGAATGTTGATCGTCCGCTGATGTTGAATAGTCCTCCAATTCTTAGTCCGTGAGATTTTATTCCGGATATATTGGCCAAACCAGCCACCTGCATTCCGGAACTTCTGTTGCCTACGATGTTTACAAATCCTGACAACTGGAGTCCTGATGATCTTTGGTGTACTACATCGGAGATAATATTGATGCTGGCTCCGTTAAGATTCTGGTAATTACTGAACAAGCCAAGATTGAAATATGTCTTGCGTGTATCGGGTTTGTGGCTGTTTATGCTCAAGGAAATATTCCTTCCCTTCTTTAAGCCGTATTCTTGAGCATATATCGGGGATAACATTGTTCCTGTCAGGATTATAGCTGACAGGAACATTCTGATATTTGTAGAGTGTTTTTTCATTTATTATTTAACGTCTTGATACAAGAATCGTTTTATACTCTTCTTAGGGGTCTTCTCGAATTCTTCAGGGTAAATCTTAACTCGTGCAATCTGTGAATAAGCCGGAAGTTCGGAGTTGAGTGTGTTTCTGTTTTCTTCCATAGCCTTTTCTATATCTGCATTGCTCATTCCGTGTGAATAGGCTTCATCGAAATCAGGGTATATCAGAGCAGCCAGCTTATGGTCTTCCTGTTGTATGATAATGCTTTCACAAACGAATGGCATATTGTTAAGTTTATCCTCTATTTCTTCAGGATATATGTTCTGGCCTGAAGGTCCCAGAAGCATGTTTTTGCTTCTTCCCTTTATTGTGATATTGCCATCCTTGTCCATAATTCCAAGGTCGCCGGTGTGAAGCCAACCGTCTTTATCTATTGCTTGGGCTGTGGCTTCCGGATTCTTGTAATAGCCAAGCATCACGTTATCACCTCTGGTAATGATTTCGCCTACAATGTTTTCAGGATCAGGACTGTCTATCTTTACCTCCATACGCGGAGCGGCCTTACCGCATGATCCCGGTTTGAAGCGCTGCCAGTCTTCGTAACAGATTATAGGACCGCATTCAGTCATTCCGTAGCCTACCGTGTAAGGGAACTCTATACTCTTGAGCAGTTTTTCCACATCCTGATTGAATGCTGCACCTCCGATGATTACTTCGTAGAAATTTCCTCCGAAGGCCTGTACCATGTGCTCTCTGACAGTAGCTTTTATCTTGTCGTTGATGATAGGTACTTTGAGCAGTATTTTCATCTTGAGGGTTTCCAGTTTAGGAAGTACATTTTTCTTGATTATTTTTTCAATAATCAGAGGTACTGATATTACAATGTTTGGTTTGACATCTGCAAATGCCTGGAATATGATTTTCGGACTTGGCATACGTGTAAGGAAATATACGTGGCATCCGGTACACATTTCGTATATGAATTCGAATGCCAGACCGTACATGTGCGCCATAGGAAGTATTGATATTACTCTGTCGCCTGGTTTGAGTGACAGCACTTCGAATGCAAACTGTGTGTTAGACCACAATGATCTGTATGGAAGCATTACTCCCTTAGAGAAACTTGTTGTACCTGAAGTGTAGTTTATGATTGCAAGTTCTTCCGGATTGTCGCGACGGTATGACACATGTTCGCGTCGGAAGTTCTTAGGGAATTTCTTACCGAACATTTCATTAAGATGTTCTCTGGCATAAAGGAGCTTTTCGCTTCTGCATACCAGCAGAGTGAAGTCTGTCATAAGTATGATACCTTCGAGTGACGGCATTTCTGCTTCATTGAGGTTTTCCCATGCCATATCACCTACAAACAAGATACGTGCGTCAGAGTGATTTACTATATTGTGTACATTGTCCGGCTTGAATTCGTGAAGAATAGGTACTGCGACGGCACCATACGTAAGAATAGCCAGAAATGCTACTCCCCAGTGCGAGCTGTTTCTGCCACACAGGGCTACTTTGTCACCCGGTTTGACACCGCTTTCTTCTAAAAGAATATGAAGTTTTTCGATTTTTCTGGCTACGTCCTTATATTGGAGTGTGGCGCCTTTATAGTCTGTCAGAGCATCAAGATCCCAATTTTTCTTGATACTTTCTTCGATGAAAGCTATAAAACTTTTTTCCATAATTGATTATTTGATTGTGCACAAGATTCAGTGTGTAGTGCAAATATACAATTTAGTTATTACTATTCCAATTATTTGTCAATAAAACGTAATAAAATGAAAGGTGTTCTCGAATAATAGTTTTTATAATGTTTTTTAACTATTATCGGGAACACCTTTCTGTGTATATCAAGCTTGTATATTTACATTATTCGTGGTTGCTGTAGTATTTCATGAACTGTGTTCTTTCGAATGGGTTCACGCTTCCTGCAGCTTTAGCGTTCATGATGCCTTTCATGCTTTCAATGTTTTCGTAGCCTTTTGATTCCATCCATGAAGTAAGCTCTTTAAGCATTTCAGCTATTTCCTTTTCGCCGTACTTGTAGATTGCGCTGCATACTTCTACGGCGCTTGCTCCGGCAAGAATTGATTTGATTACACCTTTACCGCAGTGAACACCACCTGAGATAGCGTAATCTATCTGTGGAACTGATGCAGAAGCTATAGCTGTCCATCTGATTTTTTCAGCAAGTTCATTTGATTCACTCATCACGTTAGTGCTTGTGAAAGTCATTGTGTCGATGTTGATGTCAGGCTGGTAGAAACGGTTGAACAATACTACTGCTGCGGCTCCGTTGGCATAAAGCTGATTGATGAGTGCTACAGGATTAGTAAGGTTGCTGCCCAGTTTCATTATCACAGGAATGTTTACAGCTTTCTTGATGTTTTTCAATACATCGATGTGCAGCTGTTCGAAGCTTCCGTATGTATAGTCTTTTTCTGACTGCAATGAAAGGATATTGATTTCAAGTGCGTCTGCACCTGCTTCTTCCATATGCTTTGCAAAGTCTGTCCATTCGCTTGTCGAGTAGCAGTTGATGCTTGCTATTACAGGTATGCTGCAAGATTTCTTGGCTTCTTTAATGAGTTCGATGTGTTCGTTTAACGCATTCGAACGTACATATGCATTAAGATAATCGTCGGCTTCAGGAGCTCCGTATCCGCTCATCTGTCCTGCATGTATGTTTATCTGTTCTTCGAATACTGATTTCAGAACAACGGCACCTGCACCTGCAGCTTCCAGTTTTTTGATTTTCTCTACGCTGTTAGTTAAACCTGAACTGCTTACGATAACAGGATTTTTAAGTTTTAATCCTGCAAAAGTTGTTGATAATTGTGTCATAATAAATATGATTTTAATAGTTTCTTATTCCAAAAATTTTACTTCCGATTCTTACAAGTGTGCTGCCATGCTTTATTGCCAGATGATAGTCGTCCGACATTCCCATTGACAGTTCTCTGAATGAGTCGCAGTCCTTGAAAACTGTTGACTTCAGCTCGTTGAAATATGCGGCAAGCTTGGTGAATTCGCTTTCTATCATTGCGTCATCATCGGTATTTGTTGCCATACCCATTATTCCGCTTATACATACATTCTTCAGCTCTTTCCAGCTGCCATCTTTGAGCATTTCTGTGCATTCTTCGGGAGTGAATCCGAATTTTGTTTCCTCCTGCGCAATGTGTATTTCAAGCAGGCAAGGTATAATCCTGTCTGATTTTGCCGCCTGCTTGTTTATTTCTGCCAGCAGCTTGTACGAATCTACGGCATGAATCATAGATATATATGGTGCAATGTATTTCACTTTGTTTGTCTGCAAGTGACCTATGAAATGCCATTCAATGTCTTTCGGAAGTATGGTGTGTTTTTCCTCCAACTCCTGTACCTTGCTTTCTCCGAAAATTCTCTGTCCTGCATCATAAGCTTCTTTTATGGCTTCTGCCGGATGGAATTTCGATACTGCTACGAGTTGTGTGGTTTGTGGCAACTCTGCCTTTATCTCACTCAATATTGCTTTTATATCCATGATTGGTTTTCTCCTTATCTGTTTGCTGCATCCGGAAACTCAGGTTTCACGTCAGGCTCTGCTGAATATGGATACACGTCCATGATAGCTGTTTCGGCTACGGATGCTATGACATAGTCTGCCATTGTTCCTTTCATGCCTTCGTCAAGTTTCTTGATTGAATCCTTCAGATCGGCAGCCTGTACAAGTACGTTTGTTGCCGTTTTCTTTTCTGCTCCACTCTTTTCGTCAAGAGTGATGAAATATAATTTACATTTGAACCATTTGTCGGCTTCATCGTCTTCACAGAAAAAGAGTTCGCTGTAGTTGGCTCTCTTTATGTCTGAGACAGTGAATTCACCGCTTATGAATGGTGTTATCTCTTCTATTATTCTTGATTCAGCTTCAGTAAAACTCAAGGCATCTACCAGATAAGGCTCTGTCACCTTTTTGTTCATACCGTTTTCCGCTACTTTTTCGTATCTGATTTTGCATTCAAACCAATTATGCATCATGTCTTTTTACTTTTTTAAATTAAATAGTACGTATAATTTAGTTTGACAAAGATAGTATTTATTTGTTAACGGTGTACGAAAACGGACAAAACTTTCTTGTCGGTTAGTTGTTTTATTTAGCTAATCAGTTTATATTTGCAGTCAAAATTTTATATAACATAATAAATTATGCCACAAATATCCATTAGAGGAAACGAAATGCCAGAATCGCCAATCAGAAAATTGGCACCATTGGCCGAAGCTGCGAAAGAAAGAGGTATTCATGTGTATCACTTGAATATAGGTCAGCCTGACCTGCCTACTCCACGAGCGGCCCTTGAGGCAATTCGTAACATAGACCGTACTGTTCTGGAATACAGTCCGAGCCAGGGATATAGGAGCTATCGTGAAAAACTGGTAGGTTATTATAAAAAATACGACATAAATCTTACTGCTGACGACATTATCATCACCACAGGTGGATCGGAAGCCGTGTTGTTTGCTTTCATGAGTTGCCTTAATCCGGGTGACGAAATTATAGTACCTGAACCTGCATATGCCAATTATATGGCTTTTGCAATTTCAGCCGGTGCTATTATCAGAACCGTAACAACTACCATTGAGGAAGGATTTTCATTGCCTAAGGTAGAAAAGTTCGAGGAACTCATAAACGAACGTACCAAGGGTATCCTTATATGTAATCCTAATAATCCGACCGGATATCTTTATACACGCAGGGAGATGAACCAGATACGCGATTTGGTGAAGAAGTATGATTTGTTCCTGTTCTCGGACGAAGTATATAGGGAGTTTATTTATACAGGTTCACCTTATATATCTGCATGCCATCTTCAGGGTATAGAACAGAATGTGGTCTTGATAGATTCTGTATCGAAGAGGTATTCTGAATGCGGAATCCGTATCGGAGCCCTGATTACCAAGAATCCGGAGGTACGTAAGGCTGTGATGAAATTCTGTCAGGCAAGGCTTAGTCCTCCATTGATTGGTCAGATTGCTGCTGAGGCTTCACTTGACGAGCCCGAAGAATACTCACGTGAGACTTATGACGAGTATGTGGAACGCAGAAAATGTCTGATAGACGGACTGAACAGAATCCCAGGTGTATATTCACCTATACCTATGGGTGCTTTCTATACTGTAGCTAAACTTCCTGTTGACGATAGTGAGAAGTTCTGCGCATGGTGTCTGTCTGAATTCGAATACGAGGGTGAAACAGTTATGCTTGCCCCTGCAAGCGGTTTCTATACTACACCGGAAGCCGGAAAGAATGAAGTCCGACTGGCTTATGTGTTGAAGAAAGAAGATTTGGTTCGTTCGCTTTTCGTTCTGAGAAAGGCACTGGAGGCATATCCGGGAAGAGTTGACGAATAAAATATGAATTGGAAATTGTTCATTGCCCGTCGTATCTACAAGAATAACGACGGAAACAAAGAGGTATCAAAGCCGGCTGTGCGCATTGCCATGGCCGGCATTTCTATTGGTCTAGCCGTGATGATTGTCTCGGTGGCAGTGGTTATCGGCTTCAAGAATCAGGTACGCGACAAGGTGGTGGAACTTGCTTCTGAGGTTATAGTGACCAGCCTTGACGATGCGCAGCTTTATATGACGGCTCCTATACAGGCAAGCGACAGTCTGATGGAGGCGTTGTCCCAAAAGCCTGATATAACTCATGTACAGCGGTATTCGGTCAAACCTGGGATGATAATGACATCAGACAATTTCCAGGGTATGGTAGTGAAAGGAGTGGGGCAGGAGTATGACCTGAGCTACATCCGCGAGCATATCGTTGAAGGAGAGATACCGGTTTTTACTGATACTGTTGCCACCAATAGCGTGATAATCTCAAAATCTATAGCCGACAAGCTGAATATTAAGACCGGTGACAGGATTTATACATATTATGTAGATGATAATGTGCGTGCACGAAGGTTGACTGTTTCGGCAATTTATCAGACTAACTTTTCGGCTTTCGATGATTATTTCCTGCTGACAGACATTTATACAGTGAACCGTCTCAATAAATGGGAAGCTGATCAGGTGAGCGGTATAGAAATAAATGTGGATGATTATTCGCGTATTGATGCTGTGAATGATGATATTCGTACCGGATTATTTGAATCCTCTGACAAATACGGACAGAACTATTTCTCGCGTACCATAGTTGAGGCAAATCCACAGATATTTGCATGGCTCGATTTGCTTGATCTTAATGTCTGGGTGATATTGATACTTATGACCGGAGTGGCAGGTTTTACCATGATTTCAGGTTTGCTGATAATAATACTTGAACGTACCAACATGATTGGTGTGCTGAAGGCTATGGGGGCGGACAATAATTCCATAAGGAAAATATTCCTTTCGTTCTCAGTGTTCCTGATAGGCAGGGGAATGTTGTGGGGAAATGTGATTGGGCTCTCACTTTGTCTGATACAGTATTTCTTCGAACCGATGAAGCTTGATCCTTCTGTATATTATGTAAGCTCAGTGCCTATTGAGCTGAATGTTCTGATTTATATTTTGCTTAATCTATTTACATTGATTGTATCTGTATTGATGCTCGTGGGCCCATCTTATCTTATAAGCAGAATTCATCCTGCGCGTTCCATCAGATATGAATAAAAAAAGTGATATAAAACGAAATGTCCGATACAATGGCTATTTTACCTTGTATCGGACATTTCGTTTTATATATCATCTTTTGGTGGGATTAACCTATCTTGCTGATTTTTTTCAGCTTTTCTTCGTCGATAAGTTTTATCTTTCTTCCGTCAATTATTATTAGTTTTTCTGAGGCAAAGTTTGAAAGCGTACGTATTGCGTTCGATGTTGTCATATTCGACAAGTTTGCCAAGTCTTCGCGTGAGAGGTATATACTAAGTGTACATTGGTCTTCTTCCACTCCGTATGTATCTTTCAGGAACAGCAGAGATTCTGCAAGTCTTCCGCGTATATGTTTCTGTGTAAGGCTTACTGTCCTTTCATCCGAAATACCCAAATCTATAGAAAGTTGTCTGATGAAGAAAAGTCCAAGCTGTGCATTTTCCTCCAGAAGCTTGACTATACATGTCATTGGTATAAGACATATTGTGCAAGGCTCGAATGCAGCTGCTGCAGTAACAAAATTTTCATTGGCAAAATATGCCCTGTAGGCGAAGTATTCTTTGTCTTTGATAACTCTTATTATCTGGCTTCTTCCGCCGACCCCGTCTTTATAGATTTTTACTTTTCCTTTAAGCAGGCACATTAAGTGCTTAGGAGTTTCCCCTTCACAATAGATTGTTTCGTTTTTCTTATACTTTTGAATTGTAAAGTTCTGCGCTAGATAATCTCTTTGAGCGTCTGTTAATGGTTGCCATAAATCGGGAATACTTTCGGCAATCTCAGTCTCAGATAATTCTTTTTTTACCATAGATGTTATAAAAACGTGTTATATAGCACAAAGGTAAGAATAAAAAATTAAAAAACTGTTTTTTTACGATTAAAAATAACAGTTTCAACGGGTTTTGATTATTTTTGTTTCTGTTATGTCGTATATGCTAAAATATACAAGGTTGAATTTAGTGCGTCTGTTTTTAATATGCTTTTGTATAATGATGCCGTGGTTTGGGAAATCGGAGAATATCGTTTCGCTATTTCCCAAAGACCGTGTTGTTCCTGATTCTATTTTGGGTAAGATGTATTCGTCGGCATCCATTTATTCCAATGAAGTAAAGAGCTACAAGGCAAATATGTATCTGAAAGGTACTATAACAGTGCATAACCGGAACAGGATTATAAAGTATATTCCGTCAATGTTCAAGCTTGAGGATAGTATCCGTAACTATATGCACGAATCAATAAGTGAACTTCAATATACTGCTCCTTCCATTTATGACAGAAAGATAAAGGCTATGGTATCTACTTTCAGGAGCCAGAGAGGGCAGATATTCGATATCATGGACTATATGAAGTTCAATGTTTATTCGTCGTCATTAATGGGCGATAAGGTGTTGTCGCCATTAAACAGCCAGTCTAAAGTTCATTATAAATATATGCTGGACAGTGTGTCGATAATAGACAATAAGCCTTGCTGTAAGATACGTGTTCAGCCTAAGTATAAGAGTACGAAACTTGTTGACGGTTATATGTGGCTTTATGCCGATGATTGGTCAGTACACAGTTTTGATTTTGAAGGAGAGTATGATTTGATAGATTTCAGGATAAAGGCCAATATGGGTAATACTCCGCAGACGAAATTTCTCCCGTGCTATATGGATATTGATATGAATTTCAAGTTTCTGAAAAATCATTTACAGATGAGGTATTATGGATGGCTGGATTATACCGAGGTAAAATTCACTGAACTGGGAGAGATTATATATCTGAAAAAAGACAGAAGTAAATATAATCTGTCGAATTCATATACATTGACTTGTGATACCACACGTCTGGTGACCGATATTGATTCGTTTTCAAAAATAAGGCCTTTTCCGCTTACATATGAAGAAGAGATGCTCTATAAGGATAAAATAGACCGGAAGATGATTGACAGGCAAAAATGGGTGAAAGATTCTATAGAGAACCTGAAGAAGCCTAAAAGTCAGGTCTTCCTGGGACAGGTGGGTGATGCTTTGATAAACTCGTATGATATTGACTTGCCCAAAGTGGGAAGTATTAACTGTTCGCCTATAATTAATCCTCTGTTGCTTAGTTACAGTCATCGCAATGGTATATCATACAGGCAGGTTTATAAATATAACAAATTGTTTTATGACGGGCGTTTGTTGAGGATAGCCCCACAGATAGGTTTCAATTTTACCAAGAAGGAGCTGTACGCTAAGGCTGACGTAGAGTATGTTTATAATCCAAGGAAACACGGCGCTTTGGAATTGCATGTTGGAAACGGTAACAGAATTTATAGTAGTGTTGTGCTTGATCAGCTTGCTGCTATGCCTGACAGTACATTTTCTTTTGACGGATTGAATTTGGATTATTTCAAGGATATATACGTAAGTCTTTCACATAATATAGAGATAATAAACGGATTGAATCTTTGGACGGGTCTTTCAATGCATTGGAGATATACGAAAAGCACTCCGGAGTTGGATGCAAGGGTTCGTTCAAAATATAACAGTTTCGCTCCACGTGTGAGGATAGAATGGACTCCTGGAATGTATTATTATATGAATGGAAACAGAAAGGTTAATGTGGGTTCGTATTATCCAACTTTCATAGCTGATTATGAGCGTGGTATCAAGGTCTTTAAAAGCTCAGGTGAGTATGAGCGTCTGGAGTTGTCTGCAGAACAAATTATCAAGGTCAGGGATATTCACAACATTGCATATCATGTAGGATGCGGATTCTTTCTGAATCAGGAGGATGTGTATTTTGTGGACTATGTAAATTTTGCAAACAGAAATCTTCCTCAAGGATGGAATGATGATATTGGAGGTACTTTTCAGATGCTCGATGGAAGATGGTATAATGCTTCAAGCCATTATGTACGTGGAAATATGACTTATGAATCACCGTTCATATTGCTTTATCCTGTCAGCAAGCTTCTTTCCTTCATTCAGAAGGAAAGAATATATGCCGGAATATTGTTTATGCCTCACCTTAATCCTTATTTCGAAATAGGCTATGGTATAGGTACACACATATTTGATGCCGGTGTATTTATTGGGAATGAACGTGGAAAATTTACCTCTGTAGGTTGTAAGTTTACGTTCGAATTGTTCAATAAATAATGTATAAGTGTGTGACTATTTTCTCATGTAGTCACTCTTATGGCGGGTGATATATCCTATTTTCAGGCTCAGACTGTATAGTGGGCGCATAATATCATATATAAAAAGATATGCAGAAACTTTTTCTCCCATGGCTTTTGCTGTCTTGAAGAAAACTGTCATAGCTGTTATTGTTCTTATCAGCCATGCAGCGAAGATACATGAGGTGAAGATCAATTCTTTATTCAATATTCCAATACACAAAGCTACTATTACCGATAGATTAAACAGCCAGGCAGACCATGTTTCCAGGCTGTTTGATATTCTGGCTGTTCCTTTATAATGGTTTCCGGTTACTTCATATCCTATTTTGTCGTCTCTCCATGTCTTCCTGTATTTAGGTAAAGGCATACGCATTATGCTGTTTGAATTTACACATACTTTTGTGTTTCTGCTGTCTGCGATTTCGTTGATAAACAAATCATCGTCACCTCTTGACAGTGTAAGCTGATTGTAGAAACCTTTGTGCTGCAAGTATATATCCTTGCGGTATGCCATATTTCTTCCTATTCCCATATACGGATTTCCGCCGATAGCCTTTCCTAGGAAGCGCATTGAAACCATCAGCATGTCCGTTATTATTCTTTTAGCGAATATTCCTTTGCCATAGCTGTAATTGCAGTAGCCCAGTACAATGTCTGTTCCCGGTACAAAGTTTCTTGACAAACTTTTTAACCAGTCTTTGCTTTCAGGTTTACAATAAGGCTCTGTCACAACAATCCAGTCGTATTTGCTGGCTTTGATACCCATTGCCACTCCAAGTTTCTTTCTGCTGACGTATCGTGCAGATTTAGGAATGAATGTGCGGTATAGATGACGGTATCTGCTGCCAAGAATCTTAAGTATATCCTCATCTTCACCTGCCGATTCATCGTTTACTACGATTACTTCGAACTCAGGATAATCCTGTTCGAGGATTGCCGGCAGGTTGTCTTTAAGCATGCTGGCAGAGTCTTTTGTAACTATAATGACAGATAGGGGAGGACAGTTTGTGTTTTCTTGAAGTTTGTTCTGTATTTTGTTGCTTTTGAATAATCTGCTGTACGGAACAAGAAAATAGTATAACTGTATTAAAAATGTCAGTCCGCAGAATATCTGAAAAAATAGAATAGCCGAATTATAGTCTATGTGTATCATATCTTATTTTGTTTTCTGAAAAGTCATGCAAAAGTAGTTCAAAATTTCAGAAAAAAGGCTCCTTCAATGGTTTTTATTTAGCCATGAAGGAGCCTTAGCTTGTGTGTTTTGTTTCTTAAATAAGTTCGTCGGATGTATATCCTTGCGGAAGTGTTCTGCAGTTGTATGCCGATGCCATTATTTCACCGTATGCTCCTGCCGAACGAAGGGCTATCAAGTCGCCTCTCTTAGTTTTGTTAAGGTCGATAGCTTTTCCGAAAACATCTGATGATTCGCAGATAGGACCCACTACATCGTATGTTTCCATAGCCTCGTCTGAAGTTATGTTTTCTATCTTGTGATATGCCTGATACAGAGCCGGACGTATAAGGTCTGTCATACCTGCGTCAACGATTGCAAACTGTTTGTTTGTTCCCTGTTTTACGTAAGTAACCTTTGTGATGAGGCTACCGCACTGCCCAACTACTGCACGTCCCAGTTCGAAATGCAGTGTCTGTTGCGGACGAAGGCGCAGATGTTTGTGGTATGTCTTGAAGTATTCTGCAAAATCAGGTATCGGCTGACGGTTAGGATGAGCATAGTCTATACCGAGTCCGCCACCTACGTTGATGTGTTCAACGATAATCTGACGTGCAAACAGTTTTTCCTGCAGTTCGTTGACTCTGTTGCAGAGAGCAACAAAGTCACCCATATCAAGAATCTGTGAACCGATGTGGAAATGAAGTCCTACAAATTTCACATTATTCATCTCCAGTGCACGGTCGATGACATAGTCCATATCGTTCATGCTGATACCGAACTTGTTTTCTGCAAGACCTGTTGTGATGTTGGCGTGAGTATGTGCACCTACATCAGGATTGATACGGAAAGCCACTCTTGCAATTTTGCCTTTGGCTGCTGCAAGTTCGTTGATAACTTCAAGTTCAGGAACAGATTCTACATTGAAGCAGAAAATATCGTAGTCCAGTCCGAGATTGATTTCCCAGTCAGTTTTACCTACTCCTGCATATACTATCTTGCTTGGAGGAAATCCAGCTTTGATAGCCGCTTTGATTTCTCCGCCGCTTACACAGTCGGCACCAAGTCCGCTTTCGCGGATAATACTGAGAACCTTAGGATTGGCATTTGCCTTAACGGCATAATGAACGCAGAATTTATTGTATTTGCCACTTTCATCCTTTATAGTCTGAAGAGTTTCGCGAAGCAGATTTGCATCATAATAATAGAATGGAGTTTCCATTTCGCGGAATTTTCCGATAGGGAATGTACCTTTCATAAAGTGTTCTGTTTTTTTATTTTCGTTTGTAGCTGTTTTTACAAAAAAAGCGAATGGTCTGGATATATCAATCCACAGCCATTCGCCTTTATATTATAGATGTTTATTTATTGTTGAATAAAACATCGCTCAGAGACTGCAGTGCACGTTTCTTGTCTTCTTCACGGATAAGGAAAGAGATGTTGTAGTTGCTTCCTCCGTATGAAATCATACGAACAGGAACTTCTTTCATAGCCTGAAGAGCTTTAGATTCGAAACCTACGTTTTCCCATTCCAGGTCACCTACCACACATACGATACACATGTCCTGATCAACAGTAACTGTACCGTATTTCTTCAGGTCGTCAACAATTTCGTTGAGGTGCTTTGTATTGTCGATAGACATCGATACTCCAACTTCTGAAGTACAAACCATATCGATGGCAGTCTGGTAGCTTTCGAATATTTCGAATACCTTGCGGAGGAATCCGTGAGTAAGCAGCATACGGCTTGACTTGATCTTGATAGCAGTGATATTGTCTTTTGCTGCTACAGCTTTAATCTTGCCTTTCTCTGTTTCGTTAGAGATAAGTGTACCAGGTGCGCTTGGCTCCATAGTGTTAAGCAGTCTTACTGGGATATTTGCGTATTTAGCAGGCTGCACACATGTAGGGTGAAGAATTTTTGCACCGAAGTAAGCCAGTTCTGCAGCTTCTTCAAAGTGTAACTGACGTACTGGAGAAGTCTTCTCAACGATACGAGGGTCATTGTCGTGCATACCGTCGATATCAGTCCATATCTGGATTTCAGAAGCGTTGACAGCCGCACCGATCAGAGATGCAGTGTAGTCGCTGCCACCTCTCTGCAAGTTGTCTATTTCGCCGTAAGCGTTTCGGCAGATATAACCCTGAGTGATATAGATTTCATATCCTGGATTTGCTTCAAGTTGAAGGGCTAATTTCTCACGGATATAAGTCAGGTCAGGTTCGCTGTTCTTGTCAGTACGCATGAATTCCAATGCTGGCAGAAGAACAGCATTGATACCTTGTTCGCAAAGGTAGTTTGTCACCATGTTTGTAGAAATGATTTCTCCCTGAGCCAGGATAACCTTTTCTTCGAACAAAGTGAAAATGTCTTTTGTATATGAACGGATATAGTCAAATACTGACTTTACGAATTCCAATGTCTTCTGTTTATATTCTTCGGTAGAATAAAGTTCATCTATATGCTGTTTATATTTTGCTTCCAGCTTATTGATGATTTCATTCGCACCTTCAGGATTTTTCTTGTACAGATAATCCGAAATTTCAACTAATGTGTTAGTTGTACCCGACATTGCGGAGAGTACTACTATTTTCTGCTCGCCGTCAGAAATCAATTTGGCAACATCTTTCATTCTCTGTGCAGAGCCTACCGATGTTCCTCCAAACTTTAAAACCTTCATTTTACGTTTCGAATTTTAATGGATTGTTAATAATTAAATATCAGAATGCAAAATTAGCAATAATAATCAATTTCTTTTTGTTTTTATGCCGATTTTACGTTCATGTTTGATTTTTTTATGAATTCTGCTGCTCTTCCAGCTTGTGCGACTCACATTTATATACTTTGCCGGGGTATTCCGAAAGCAAGTTTATATTGTGAGTGGTCATTATTATCGCCGAGCCTTGAGAACATATTTCCCTGAGGAGCTCAACAATACGATGACCGGTTTCCACATCAAGATTACCTGTCGGTTCGTCTGCCAGAATAAGTTCAGGCTTGTTCAGGATTGCCCTGGCTATTACAATTCGCTGCTGTTCGCCTCCGGACAGTTCGTTAGGCATCTTGTATCCTTTGGTTTCCATCCCTACCTGCGTAAGAACTTCTGTTATTCTGGCCTGGATGTCGTTATTGTTTTTCCATCCGGTTGCTTTCAGTACAAATTCCAAATTTTCTTTTACCGTACGGTCTGTAAGTAGCTGGAAGTCCTGAAAAACGATACCTATTCTTCTTCTTAGTGCAGGGATATGTTTTCTTTTTATACTTTTCATGTCATAACCCAGCACTGTAGCATTACCATCCTTTATGTCAAGTTCGCCATATATGGATTTCAGGAAAGTGGATTTTCCGCTTCCTACCTTACCTATAAGATAGACAAACTCTCCTGGATTGATGCTGAAATTGATATTTTCCAGAATCTCCTGTTCCTGTTGCCAGATACTTACATTGCTGTATGATATAAGTGGTGCTTCGCTCATCGATTAATGTTTTTTCCAGGTTTCACTGTGGCGTTCTTTCAGTTCTCTTGCCAGATCTTCTATACGGTAACCTTTCGAAGTAAGCAATACTATAAGGTGATAGAGGAGGTCTGCTCCTTCATAAATAAGTCTTTCGTCGGTACCGTTGCATGCTTCGATTACAGTTTCAACGGCTTCTTCACCCACTTTCTGCGCCATTTTGTTCACTCCCGACTGGAAGAGACTTGTTGTATATGATTTTTCAGGCATTTCTTCATGTCGTTTGCAGATGAAGTCCTGAAGCTCTTTAAGGAACATTATGTCCTGCTCGTTTTTGTCTCCCCAGCAAGTATCTGTGCCAAGGTGGCAGACAGGTCCTACAGGGTTCACCATTATGAGGAGAGTATCGTTATCACAGTCGGCTTTTATAGATACCACGTTCAGGAAGTTTCCGCTTTCCTCACCTTTGGTCCAAAGTCTGTTCTTTGTGCGGCTGAAGAAAGTTACCTTGCCTGTTTCTACTGTTTTCTGGTATGCTTCTTCGTTCATGAAGCCCAGCATAAGTACTTTCTGAGTGTAGTTGTCTTGTATGATGGCAGGAACCAGTCCGTTCATTTTGTCAAAATTCAATTCCATAATTCTATAATCTTTTTTCGGTTAATATGTATGTGTATTTAAAGTCTTACGGAAATACCTTCTTTATGAAGATACTCTTTCAGTTTCATTATAGGTATTTCTCCAAAGTGGAACACGCTTGCAGCGAGTGCGGCGTCTGCTTTACCCAAAGTAAATGCGTCTCTGAAATGCTCCATTTTTCCGGCACCGCCTGAGGCGATAACAGGAATGTCCAGTGTCTCGCTCAGGTGCGCCAATGCTTCGTTGGCATATCCGGTTTTCACTCCGTCATGATCCATACTTGTGAACAGGATTTCTCCTGCTCCACGGTCATTGACTTCCTTTGCCCATTCGTAAAGGTATCTTTCGGTTTCCACTCTTCCGCCGTTAAGATAACATTTCCAGCCATTGGCTGTCTGTCTGGCATCAATGGCTACAACGCAAACTTGTGATCCGAAGTGTTTTGCTATTTCATCCACAAGCATCGGATTTCTTATTGCTGCGGAGTTTATAGATACCTTATCAGCTCCGGCATTGAGCAATCTGTCAACATCTTTAAGCTCGTTTATTCCGCCGCCTACGGTGAAGGGAATGTTAATCTGTGCAGCTATTCGCTTCACAAGATCTGTAAATGTTTTTCTTCCTTCGTGGCTGGCTGTGATGTCAAGATAAACAAGCTCGTCTGCGCCTTGTTCACTATAAGCTTTTCCCAATTCCACCGGGTCGCCTGCCTGACGCAGATTTACGAAGTTTGTACCTTTTACGGTCTGTCCGTCTTTTATGTCAAGGCATGGTATAATTCTTTTTGCAAGCATAATCAGTCTTGTTTGTCAGAGTTTGATAAATCGGACAAGTCCTTTAGTTTGATTTTACCTTCATATATGGCTTTCCCGAATACCACTGCAGGAATACCTGCTTCATCCAGTCTGTATATATCATCCAGGCAGCTTACTCCTCCACTGGCTATCAGATGCATATCCGGATGGTTTGCCATTATGTTTTTGTAAAGTTCTATTGACGGGCCTTCCAGCATTCCGTCCTTGCTTATGTCTGTACAAAGAACTTTAGATACTCCTTTGGCTGTATAATTGTTCAGAAAATCTTCAAGCATAATGTCGCTTTCTTCTTTCCAGCCGTTAATAGCTATTTTGTTGTCTTTTACGTCGGCTCCCAGAATTATCTGTTCGTGACCGTATTTGTTCAGCCATTTTTCGAACAGTTGAGGATTTTTTACTGCTATACTTCCCACGGTAACCATCTGTGCACCGTTATCGAAAGCTATAATAAGATCTTCATCTGATTTTATTCCTCCTCCGAAATCGATAATAAGAGAGGTTCTTCCGGCCAGTTGCTCCAAGATCCTGTAGTTGACAATATGTTTTGATTTGGCTCCGTCCAGGTCAACTACGTGTAATCGTCTTATACCGTATGCCTCAAATTCTTTTGCTACTTCAACAGGATTTTCATTGTATATCTTTTTAGAGTCATAGTCTCCTTTTGAGAGGCGGACGCATTTTCCGTCGATTATGTCTATGGCAGGAATTATTTCTATCATAATATTATTATGTGTTTATAGTTCTAAGAAATTTCTCAAGATTCTTTCTCCCGTTTTTCCACTCTTTTCAGGGTGGAACTGTGTGGCATAGAAGTTGTCTTTGTGCAGCGCAGAACTGTAAGGAAGAATGTAGTTGGTACGTGCGGCTGTGAAATCGTTCAGCGGAACATAATAGCTGTGGACGAAATAAACATACTCATCCTTGTCGAATCCTTTAAACAGAGGGCTTACGGTATTCTCGATAGTGTTCCATCCCATGTGTGGCACCTTGTCAATGTGTCTTTGCGGACAGAATCTCTTTACATCTGTATCAAAAATTCCGAGGCATTCTGTATTTCCTTCTTCGGAATATTTACACATAAGCTGCATACCCAAGCATATTCCTAAAACCGGCTGCTTTAAGTCCTTTATCAATATATCCAAATTCTGTTCTTTCAGATATTTCATTGTGGTTTCAGCCTCACCTACACCTGGAAATATCACTTTGTCAGCTTTAAGAAGTGTCTCCTTGTCGGATGTTATGACAGGTGTCACTCCAATACGCTTTAAAGCATAATCTACTGAGAAAATGTTTCCTGCATTGTATTTTATGATTGCTACATTCATATATTTGTCTTATTTCTGCCTACCTGATTCGTTTTTGCAAAAGTAACTAAATAATATTTAATTCCTAACTTTTATATCAAAAAGTTTGCTTTACAACATAATTTATTGCAATATATACTTTTATATTATTTATCTCTGAATAAAGTTTTTTTGATATATAAGTAATAAGATATTTGTAAATTAACAGGAATAAATAGATACAATTACAAAAATTATATATATCTTTACATAATTGATATTAAACAAGTGGAAAAAATGAAAGCAAACAATGTTATAATGGAAGTGGAGGCTTATGAAGCTCCGGAATGTCAAGTGATAAACTTGGATAGTGAATGTGCCATCCTTAATAGTAGTGTTCAGGTAACGCACGATGGATTTACAGAAGATGAATATGTGTGGTAAATTAAGATTTTAAGTATGAAAAAATATTTTATACCGTTTCTTGTTTTAGGAACTACATTATTGTATTCTTGCGCTAAAGAAGAAGTTACTTCGGATACAGATTCTTCTTCAAGTGTTGAAAAAGTTAAAATGGAGTTTAAGGCTGGTATTGATGCTATGTCGCGTACTGTTTTAACTGAAAATAATAAAGTTGAATGGGAAGCTGATGATGCTATATCTTTATTTGATTCAGATAGCAATAATAAATTTACAACCTCGACAAGTGGACCATCTGTTACATTTACTGGGACAGTGCAAGACAATTTAGGGACATATTATGCATTATATCCTTATAATGAAAAAGCAACGATTTCAGGTAGTGAGATAACTACTACGCTGTCTGCCGAACAAACTGCACTTGAAGGTAGTTTTGCCAAGATGCTTAATCCGTCAGTGGCAAAGTCCGGTACTGATAAGTCATTGAATTTTAAAAATGCTTGTGCTGTAGTGAAGTTTACACTTGGAACTGGCGTTACAAATGTTGTGAAAGCAATGTTCCGTGGAAATGATGGAGAGTCATTGGCCGGTACGTTGAATATTAATGTTAGTGGCAATGCTCCTGTAACCACGGTTGAAACGGGTGAAGGAACCGGAGTAACTTTGACAAGCAATGAAGGTTTTGTTACAGGTACTGACTATTATTTCGTAGTTGCTCCTTTAGAATTAAAAAAGGGAATTACACTTGTTCTTTATGACAGTAATGGAAAAGAGTGGAAACGTAGGGGCGGTAATCCGGTAAAATTGACAGCAGGACATATATTGGATTTGGGAACTATTACACCTGATGAGTTTAAGGAAATTGTTCATATTAGTACTGCTGATGATTTGGTTAATTGGTCTGGAAGTTCAAACAAGTTAACTACAGATGTAGTTTTGGATGCAGATATTTATATGGATGGTAAAACATGGACTCCTGTAGGAAGTAGTATGACTGCCGGTGAAGGATATTCCGGTAATTTTGATGGTAATGGAAAAACTATACATAACCTAAATATAAATAATGTAAGTGGTAATGTAGGTTTCTTTGGTGGACTTGCGGAAGGTGGCAAGGTTCATGATCTTAAATTTTCAGATGCAACAATAACGGGCGATGGCTCTTCGTATGCAGGTGTGGTAGCAGGTGCCAACTTGGGTATAATTGATAATTGTAACGTAAGTAATTCTAAAGTTTCAGGAAATAATGCCGGTGCCATAACAGGTAATAACAGTGTGCAGGTTAATAACTGTAATGTACAGGATGTTACAATAAATGGCAACTATTTGGCTGGTGGTATTTCTGCTTATAATTATGGTAAAATAGAATATTGTACAGTGTCTGGTGATAATACCCAAATAAAAGCGACAGGTTCAAGTTCTCGTGCCGGAGGAATAGTAGCTTCAAATTCAGAAGAAAATAATGTATCGACAAGTGGACGTTTGCTGAAATGTGCAGTTGAAAAAGCTAATATTTCTGGTGTTTGGGCTGGAGGAATAGCAGGAGAAAATGCTTTTGGAACAGTTGCACAGTGTGTAGTTTATAGAAGTGTAATTATTCATGAATCAGGTCAAAACAGTACTCGACTTGGTGGTGTAGTAGGTTACAATGCTCGTGGAGAAGTCGTTGCAAGTTATTCTGCATATACTACAGTTGGTGCACAAGATTTAAACTCGGAGGCTATGGGTGGAATCGTTGGTTACAATTACAGCTCGTCTGCTTATGTTTATGGATGCTATTCAACACATGTATCATTGCTTGGTAATGCTGGTAATAATATAGGTGCTATTGCGGGATATAATAACGGACATGTAACTTCATGTTATGCAGTTTTGCCTGAAAATGTATCAGATATTAACTTGGTAGGCAATAATATTGCAACGAGTGGGATAGACCATTGCGTAGAAGTAGGTGGAAATAATTATACAGAACTTGAAAATGCCAGTGATCTTACAGTTACAGATGGTACCGTGTGGAAAGCTGCAGAAATTTGGGAAATAACAGCTTCTGGTGCTACTCCTACGATAAATGTAAATTATATAGGAGAAGCCGGCACTAATTAATTTAATACAATTGCTATATAATATTAATGGGACACGATTTCACATTTGATACGTGTCCCATTTTTTTAGCCTTATTTCTTACCAGGCAATTGTGGAATAATACTTTCTATTCTGTTTTCCACTTCATCAGGTAGTTTCGAGAAGAAGTCCATCCCTGTGACATTCTCCACGCTATCCACCGTCACCATGTATTTTTCAATATCTTGTGAACGGGCGATGTTTTTGAATATAAATCCCATGGCTATAGGATTCTTTCTATTATATATAAGTATAACCTTGAAGAATCTGTCTGGTACGGCAACCTTATGCCCACCAATCCTCTTAGGTGATTTGGAATCAAAAATAGGTCCGCAGGCAATGTATATCCTTCCGTATTTGTCTGCCCAGTTTCTGCAAAGTTCTTCCAGGTCGTTCCAGTCCCCACGGTTCAGGTTACCAACTTGAGGACAGATATTGCTCATATAGAATGATTCTATCATAGCCTGTTTGCTCCATTTCATATCCGCTGCCGGAGCCATGTGCCCTCTGTCGTATCCGCTTTTCGTATAGTCTTTGTGTACTACTCTCGGTTCAGGCAGGTCCGGGTCGGGCATGAACTTGTCATATCTTTCTGTTTCTCCTTTAGTCTCTTCCCTTGTCAGTTCCCATGCCACCCAATTAGGGTTTTTATAATACTGGTTGTACGATAGTGTATATCCTGTTCTGTTGATGATGATTTCCTTTTCGTATCTTCCAGGATATGTATAAACAGGTATTCCCAGATTAAGTTTAGGAGCTTCTGTAGATGCGGTTGTCTCTTCCTTGTTTCCTGATCTTATCTTTTCAATTACAGGTTTCAGGTTTTCTGCCTGTGCTACTATTTCATCCTTAATCTTATCGGCTTCCTGAACAGTTTTCTTTAATGTTTTTTGTATCTCTTTATTGTCCGGGAGTTTCGGTAAATCTATGTCGTTATTCACCGAATAGACATAGTATCCCCCTGCGCATAATCCTATAAGTATGATTAGCAGCAACGGTTTCCACTTGATACCGCTTTTCGCTTTTTTCTTTTTTGCCATATCACTTAAACAAGTTTGAATCTTATCCTCAGAATACCATCGTTATAGTCGTGGCTTATTATCTTGAATGTTCCTATTTCTGATGTGTTCTGTACGTGAAGTCCTATGCAGAGGCATTCGTCGTAATCGCCAACCTTTACTATTCTCACAGTGTCCGAGGCATTTTCAGGCAGGCGTTTCATGTCGAATCTGTCTGCGGCTTCCTTTTGTGTTATGAATTCTGTGGTAACATCAAGGTGTTGAGCTATAACACTGTTCACAGTTTCTTCTATTTTCGTAATGTCTTCATCACTTAAAGGTTGCGGAATGGCATAATCCAGTTTGCTTTTCTTCCTTTCGATATGTGCCGAAACAGCTCTCCCGCATCCGAAGAGATTTATCATTGTCCGGTTGATTATGTGTTCGCATGTGTGCATTGGAGGAAATTCCTGCTTGTTGTGTGCGTTAAGCTGAGTTGATGGTTCCATAATTAACTACATTATTGTTCGTTCTGCAAATTAACTAAAAAATATTCATTACTCTGATAGAATTGTTATTCTTCATTCTGATTTTTCATTCCTATGATGACATAAATATTTACTGATAAATTAGAGAAATATCAGTTGTTTAGTGTTTAAATGTCTTTTCTCATACATTGAAAATAGGCGATTTTTCATTATCTTTGCACTCAAATTAAATTTACGCATTAGAAAACGAATGAAGAATATCAGAAATTTCTGCATAATCGCACATATAGACCATGGAAAGTCAACTTTGGCTGACCGACTGCTGGAATACACACAGACCATCAAGGTCACTGAAGGACAGATGCTCGACGACATGGATCTGGAACGTGAGCGTGGTATAACTATCAAGAGTCACGCCATTCAGATGGAGTATAACTACAATGGTGAAAAGTATATCCTTAATCTTATTGACACTCCGGGGCACGTGGACTTCTCGTACGAAGTGTCACGCTCCATTGCTGCATGCGAGGGTGCGTTGCTTGTGGTAGATGCTTCGCAGGGTGTGCAGGCTCAGACAATCTCTAATCTTTATATGGCGCTTGAACATGACCTGGAGATTATTCCTGTTATGAACAAGTGTGATATGGCGAGCGCCATGCCGGAAGAGGTGGAAGATGAAATTATCGACCTTTTGGGATGTAAGCGCGAAGATATTATCCGTGCATCCGGTAAGACCGGTTTGGGCGTTGAAGAAATCCTCAAGGCTGTTGTTGAGCGTATCCCTCATCCTGAAGGTGACGAAGAGGCTCCTCTGCAGGCTCTTATCTTCGACTCTGTGTTCAATTCTTTCCGTGGAATTATTGCTTATTTCAAGATTGAGAATGGAGTATTGCGTACAGGTGATAAGGTAAAATTCTTTAATACAGGAAAGGAATATGATGCCGATGAGATTGGTGTACTGAAGATGGATATGGTACCTCGCAAGGAACTTCGTACAGGCGACGTTGGATATATCATTTCCGGTATCAAGACATCCAGAGAAGTAAAGGTTGGTGATACCATTACTCATATAGCAAAACCTTGCGACAAGGCTATCGATGGTTTTGAGGAAGTCAAGCCTATGGTCTTCGCCGGTGTTTATCCTATCGAGGCCGAAGATTATGAGAACCTTAGAGCATCATTGGAAAAGCTGCAGCTTAACGACGCTTCGTTGACATTCCAGCCTGAATCATCATTGGCTTTGGGATTCGGTTTCCGTTGCGGATTCCTAGGATTGCTTCACATGGAAATCGTTCAGGAGCGTCTGGACCGCGAGTTCGATATGAACGTCATTACTACTGTGCCTAACGTATCGTATATGATTTACGACAAACAGGGTGGAGTACAGGAAGTGCACAACCCTGGCGGTATGCCTGACCCAACATTGATTGACCATATTGAGGAGCCGTTTATCGATGCTTCCATAATTACTACTACCGATTATATCGGTCCAATCATGACCTTGTGTCTTGGCAAGCGTGGTGAGTTGGTTCGTCAGGATTATATATCTGGTAACCGTGTGGAATTGCATTACAAGATGCCGCTTGGTGAAATCGTGATTGACTTCTATGATAAGCTGAAGAGTATCTCCAAGGGATATGCTTCATTTGATTATCACCAGTCTGGCTTCCGTCCTTCAAAACTAGTCAAACTTGATATTCTTTTGAACGGTGAGTCTGTGGATGCGCTTTCTACTCTTACCCATTTCGACAATGCATACGACCTTGGAAGACGCATGTGTGAGAAACTGAAAGAACTTATCCCACGCCAGCAGTTTGAAATCGCAATTCAGGCTGCAATCGGTGCGAAGATCATTGCCCGCGAAACTATCAAGGCAGTGCGTAAGGACGTAACTGCCAAGTGTTATGGTGGTGACGTGAGCCGTAAGCGTAAACTTCTTGAAAAACAGAAGAAGGGTAAGAAACGTATGAAGCAGATTGGTACTGTGGAGGTACCGCAGAAAGCATTCCTAGCTGTATTGAAACTTGACTAATATACTTACTAAATAGTGAAACGAACCCATGACGGATGATTTTATACCGTTGTGGGTTCGTTTTTTCTTTATAGACCTCTTCTTTATAAGTATTTTTCCGTAAGTCTGCATAAGGAATATACCTTTTTGAAATCAAGAGAGTTAGAAGAATTACCTTATTTTTAGGTAATGATTTGGCAACCGTCTTAATTGCTGCGGTCTGCTTTATATTGCCTTACAAGTAACTCTTTGAGACAACAAAGATAATCTTTTTATCTGAATGCATACAACGAATAAATAAAAAGGAGAGGAGAATTAACACTTCAAGAATTTATAAATTAGAATCCCATTCCGTCCATCATATCATCAAGATTGCCACCATTATTTTTCCATTCGTCATAATCTTCTCCACCTAATGCATAAAATGTGTCACGTTCGTAATCATAATCATCTTCATAAACTGAGCCAAAATCTTCTTCAATCATATCTTCTAACCCTACGAAGCAGTCATTTTTTACATTGTAATATAAATACCCATTTATAATATAGAATTTTTCATTACGAATGTTGTACCCTTTTAATTCATCTATATCATACGGATTCAAATCTTCAACTGCAACTTCTTCAATTGTATTATTGATTACTCTATAACATATATAGTCATCGACTGACGTTTTTCTTGACAATTCATGCTTCTTAAACATATAATGTTCATCTGTACTATCCTCATAAACATAATCATCATCAAATGCTGTTAATTGCTTTGTCTCATTACCAATAATCTGAAATATATTATTATCAGCAATAACAATATTATTTCTAATGCAAGAAATTGTGTCAAATTGTATAGGTGAAAGGTATTCCTTTGCTGGAATGTAAAAACCTATTTTATCCTTATTCCCAATTATTATATTTCCATTTTTTATTTCAATTGATTGAAAAATATTACTAAGACAAATCTTGCCATTACATATTAGTCCATACTTGCTATCCCGTTTCCATCTAATTATCATATTGCATTGGGATTTATCTAATAATATGATTTCGTCATTATTTATAGGTAATACAAGATTGTTATTACAAAACAATCCATACTCTAAACTTAGTCCGTCACATTTTATCATACCAAGTATAACACATAAATAATTATCGCTACAAAGCATTTTGATATTGTCATATCTGATTGGGATTACTAACTTCATTTCATTAGTATCAAGAACACCATACAATAGATCTTTTACCAAGGTGTCATTCCCCGCTTTATAATATACTCTATTTACGACAACAAATTGTTCCTTTATAGAATTAGCTTCTCCTAATTTTACAAGTTGATAATCAAAAAAGTGTATTTTATGTACTGCTCGCCAAAGACTTCTTGGACACCATGAATCTCCTACATAATTTGTTGTTTTTACGGTCAGAATTCCATTTTTCATATTCAATATCTCATCATCATTTGAGAATTCACCATTGTAGAGTATTGTACGATGGTTTATGGTAAAAATATGACTATATAATTCCTTATTATAGTCATCGAAATAATTACCATATTGACGGTATATACAACATAAAGTTTCATTATCAGCATAGAATTTAAAGTGTGTTCCATATGAATTGTGCAAAATGATAGGAACTCTAATTTTTATTATGTTATCACTCTCTAAATCTTTAAGAACAAAAAATGAATTTTCTCCATATTCAATACTAATCAGTTTGATAGTATTATCTGCAATCCATATGCTATCTATATGAGAATGGATAATATCCCCATTGTCATTAGTAACAAAAAAACCGTTATCTGCATCTCTTAATATGTGATACGATTTAATACTTCCATAATATGAACACACATCTTTTCCGTCTTCTTTTAATGTATCACGTTTAGCGTCGTATACCGTGTAATATTTATGTATATTGGGAGACCATATATTCAATATGCTTTCTTTAGCTATTTCTATAATAGATGATTCTAAAACATAACGATATTCTGATATTTTAAAGTATCCATTAATATAAAATTGTAATATGACATTATCCTCACCAATGAGCCATCCATCATCAGAGTCTCTCTCTATTACTTGCCCATTATGTCCTTTTACATGAGTATATTCTGACATTAAAGAATATGAATCCTTTGTCCCTAATATAAAAAGAATACCATCTTTTAAACCTATATCATTTCGTGTTAGTTCGTGTAATTTATTATCACAGAAGTGAAAAATACTCTTACCTTGTTCTTCTGTGTAATATGCATATATCTCAGTATTGTCATTCAGATTAAATGGCTTAAATTTCAGAATTCCTTTTTCCGATAGTAAATTTGATATGACATTTTTATCTATATTCATAACAGAATGGTATTTATAATATTTGAAAGGATACACTAATGTGCAAAAGTATAAAAAATCCGTTAAGTAGAATTCTACTATCACGGACTTTATTTTGATTTACAACTTAATACCTCTGTTTTGTCTTTTTGTTGGTAATCCCAATGCTTCCATAAACTCGTATTTCTTGCGTCTGAACCAGTTTACATGTGAAACGCCATCTATTTTGAGGTCAAATTTCCCATCTGAGGTTTCTTTAAGTGAACAAACTGAGCCATCAGTCTTAAAGTGCTGTCGGAACTCAGTAGAATAGAGTTCGCCTTTAATGGTGATTTCCTTAAACATGCACAGCTTTTTGATTAACCCATCGCCAAAATTCAGAGTATCACGCAAAAACTTAATGGTCGGCATCAGCTTTTCCACATAAGTGAAGTAGCGTTTGACAAAATCCGTAAATTCCGACAGCTTGCGGTATTGTTGTTCGTAAACATTCTTCATTTCCTGTATCTGCTTGGTATGTTGTTCCTCTCGTTGTACGGCTTCTTCTTCAAGTTCCTGTATGCGCTTTTGCAAATCTTCATTCTTGTGTTCAAACTCTTTCAACTTACCACCACCGAAAAGAGAACCAACCTTAGCTACGAATGCGGCTTTCGCTTCCGTCTTGGCTGCTTCCAGTTTCTCCGATTTGATCTCCTTCCTTACCTCGTCAAGCTGTTGCTCTGCCTGTTGCTGCTCGGTCTGTAACTGCCGCATGTTGGCTTCAAGTTCACCTGTTTGCCGTTTCAAATCACGGTAGTATTGGGCGGTTGTCGTATGGCGTGCTTCCGAGCCACGCACACCACGTTGCAAGCCATATTTCTCCATTGCTTTTGCATAACTGTCGTGATATGTTACCAGCTTCTCACGTGTCAATACATCGTCAGCACACAGACGCACGGTATTGGCTTTCTTGCGGTACGAGCGTTTACCATCCGTCTGCTTTTTCTTGGCTTTCCTTCGTTCTCCTGTTACTATTGGTACGACCGTGGCATGAATATGCGGTGTGTGCTCATCCATGTGCAGGACTGCTGAAACTGTATTTTCCTTGCCGAATGTACGGTGTAGCCATTGCAGGTTGTCATCACACCATTCGTCAAGTCTGCCCCCGTCCTGTATTCTCGTCATATCCTCGTGCGTACCCGAAAGCACGATTCTAATTGCCCGCACTTGGTCGGGGGTTATCTTACGTTTGATACCTGCCGTACGGATGCGATGGCTTATCGCTTCGGTACGGTCGGACACTCCATCAGGAAACTCCACTAGTTCACGGTTGAGATGTGTACGTGTCGGGGCGGCGTTCTTGGGTATGGTCTTACGTTCTATGTGGTCGGATGCGCCCGTATCAGCCGAGCCTTTCGCCTTGTTGATTTGAATGCTTATATATCCCATGCTTGTTTTTCGATTTCTGGTTTGACAATTTGGTTTGTTGGTTTCCGTCTGCTGCGGTCATGCCGCATGGCAAACGGGGGTGTCCAGAGGGGTGTAACCCCGTTGGCTCATTGGGGCATTTTTAGCTGTGCCTGCACAGCGTAAAGAAAATGCCCTAATGAGCTATGGCTTTTCTGTTTCCAAAAGCCTGTGAGAGTACCAGCGGTATAAGCAGACCTTTTCTTGTCGTCGATATGATACGCTTTTCCTTGTCGGTCGGTCGGACAGCAGGCAGGTCGGATGTCCGACCGACCTGTCTGCAGATAGTGGCATTTCCTTCCGTCCGTTTGTCCGGCAGACTTGTTGGCAGATGAAAATCCGATGAATTGATGAGTTGATTGGATAATATACTGATAACCAAAGTGATATACATTTATCATTATTTCATCAAACCGCTCGCCAAAAGAAAAGTGATGTAGAGTGCGGTATGTCCTTTCTCTTTTCATCAGCCCGATTCTCTTGTTGAAAGGTTGATGAAGACGTAAGTTGCTGTTTCTCTTTATTTTTATATATACTTTCATCATCTCATCAAAATATCAGAATTTTTCCAGCTGTGTTTTGTTTACCGTGTAGTGACGTCCTATTCCCCTTATAGGTGAATAATGACAATCCCGATTTACAATCCTGTAGAGAGTTGTACCTACGCAAATGATTTCTTTTTTTCTTCATGTTCTTGATGCAGGTTTTAGTGCTGCCTACATTCTGTCGGCAACGGGTTATACATGGTTGCAAATCTACGGAAGTGTCGGTAAAATCTTGATACGCAAATCTATGCGGAACGGCGCAAAATAGGTCATGCCAAAAGAAAATGCAGTATAAACGGGTGGCTCTTTCAGGTAAAAGGAGATAAAAAAGCCCGAAGTCGTGGAATATGCACGTCTTCGGGGACTGGTTGTTGCAGATAATTACAGATTGACTGACGCACTGATTTACGGATTTAATGACTTCATGTCGTCACTACGTCAGATTAAACTGTTAATCATCAAATGGCTGAACATAAAAAGTTCATTCTAACATTCATTAGGCATTCTGCTATTCACTGACACCAGCAGGACTTGTTTTTCTTTTCGTCGTCACAATCTTTCCAGCAGTGCATTGCGAACCGTTGCGGCACCTGACGTGTCAATGCGGAAAGCGAGTGCCACCACCATCGGCAGGGCATACATGTCCGCATAATAGCCGTTGGGCAGCTTGATACGTTTTTCAACTTCAAGAGGATTCAAAACTCCACACTTGTACATGGCACGAATGGCGGCATGGAGCGTCGGGGCGATTACCCCGAACAGCTCTACTAGCTCCATTTCATTCATCCATATATTACCTGTATCGGATGGTATGGTAATTCTACCATAGCTGACCGTTGTGATTATTTCACGTTTCATATCCCTGCCATTTTCACGTTTCCGAATGATTTGCTCAGTTTGTCGCCCAGCATCGTGAGGTCATTATCCAATTTCTGCACGGTTATCTTCGCATAGATTTGCGTTGTCTCAATGTTCGTATGTCCCAAAATACGGCTGACGCTCTCGATTGGCATCCCTTTGCTGAGAGCCAGGGTCGCAAACCCGTGCCTTGCTGCATGAAAGCTGATTTTCTTGGTGATGCCGCATTCCTTTATCATCTTTCCCATACGCTTGCATATTGACCAATAGTTGAGATTGGGAAATACAAGATTGTTTTCCTGAAAAGCCATGTAACGCTCGATTATCTGCAAGGGAATATCCAGCAGCTTCACCTGAAACGGTACACCCGTCTTGTGTCGTTTGGAAATAATCCATTTCTCACCGTTCACTTCCACAATCTGGTCGTTGCTTAATTCCTTTATATCCACGAATGAGAGGGCGGTAAAACTGGCGAAAACAAAAATATCACGGAGATAGGAGTTCTTGGGGTCTTTGAACTGAAATTCCATCAATGTTTTCAGCTCATTCTCCGTCAGATATTCACGCTCTTTCGTGTTCGGGCTTATATGGAACTGGGCAAATGGATTTCTCGGTATATGTCCGTTGAAATGTGCCCGCATCACCACCCCTTTCAGCCACATGCAGTTTTCCCATATCGAACCGTTGTGCAGTCCGGCTTCGTTGGAAAGGAACACGGCGAACTCCTTGATGAAGTCGGGCGTAAGTTCAGGCATGGAGATGTCGTTCCGCTTGTAATGTGACCTGATGAATGCCGCCACATGGTTTCTTGCCCGTACCCTTGCCATATAGGTAGCCCTGACCCTGTCTTTTCCGACACGCTTCTTGAACACTTCATTTTCCTTATCAAAAGCACCGAGCAACGTTTCATACTCACCGCCCAATCCCTGATAGGCATTGCGTACCATTTCTGCCGTTACATAGGCTTCACGGTCGGATATACGCTGGTAATGCTTGATGATTTGAGCCTTGATGTTGTCAAGTGCAAGATTGGTTTCCCTCGCTTCCATACTCTTGCCCTTTGCCTTGTTCCCTTTGGCATCCCAAAGCTCTTTCGGGATAGTCCGCTTGCAGCTGAACTGTGCTACCGTTCCGTTGATTGTAACCCGTCCCATGATGGGGACAATTCCGTTCTTTTCCTTACTGCCGTTCACATAGAACAGCACCTTGAATGTGCTTCTTGCCATACTCGTTTCTTTTTGGTTGCAAAACTATAAATCAACGAGTTACCTGTTGATAAGCAAAGCTGCGCAGAACGCCGCAAAATGAAACATGGACTGTTAAATCTGCACTTTCATCGGGTAATGATTAGGAAACCGTTCTTTTGCTTTAATCTGCTTTAAGACGGTTTTCAACTGTCTGCCCAACTTCTGCGTTTTTCTTTTAACTCCCTAATTATCAAATCCTGTTGCGTTAATCTGCTGCGATTCGGCGGATATTCCAGAGATTTTTTGTAAGTTTGTATCAGCATTAATAAACAATCATACACTTGAAAAAGCATTATAAGACAATAATATTATCAGACCTTCATTTGGGAATGCCTCATGCCAAGGTAAATGAACTTATTCAGTTTCTTCGTTCGGTATCGTGCGAACGGTTGATTCTGAATGGTGATATTATTGATGGGTGGTACATACACAAGCATCCAAAGTGCGCTTGGAGAAGTGACCTTATGCGTCTGTTCCGTACCATATCGGAGATGATGAAGAATAGCACGTCTGATGTTATTTATACATACGGCAATCACGATGACTTCATGCAGAGGTATGTAGGTAAGGTGATAGTAGGTATAAAAGTATTCAGAGACTTTACTCTCTCAAGTGGAGGCAAGAAGTTCCTTGTTACGCATGGTGATTGTTTCGATACCGTAAACCGTAAAGCCACATGGCTCTCAAAAGTTGGAGCTTCATGCTACGAGTTTCTTCTTTTCTTGAATGAATTCTATAACAAATACAGGGCTTTTCGCCATAAACAGCCGTTCTCTTTCGCTCAGGTAATTAAGCGATGGACAAAAAAACTTGTCTCAAACTTTACTAATTTTGAGAAACAGATAACAGACTTTGCCGTAAAAAATAATTACGACGGTATTATTTGCGGACATATCCATCACCCGGAAGATACTCATCTTGGAAATATCCGCTATCTTAATTCCGGTGACTGGATTGAGAATAAATCAGTTCTGATAGAAGATGAAGATCAGAACTGGAAAGTCCTGATGGCATAATTCTGATTTATTCCTTTTTTTTGATGTGATAATAAAAAAATACCAGACATACCTTCCGGTATGCCTGGCATAAACCTATTCTGTAATAGTAAATTATTTCTTGAAGTATCTGTTGTACAAACCTTCGAAACCTTTTCCGTGACGAGCTTCGTCCTTAGCCATTTCGTGAACTGTATCGTGGATAGCGTCAAGGTTAAGAGCTTTAGCGCGAGTAGCGATACGTTTCTTGTCAGCGCAAGCACCGCTTTCAGCGTTCATACGCTTTTCAAGGTTAGTCTTAGTATCCCATACGCAGTCACCAAGAAGTTCAGCAAACTTAGCAGCGTGTTCAGCTTCTTCCCAAGCGTAACGTTTGAAAGCTTCAGCTACTTCTGGATAGCCTTCGCGGTCAGCCTGACGGCTCATAGCCAAGTACATACCTACTTCTGTACATTCGCCCATGAAGTGGTTGTTAAGGTCTTTAATCATTTCTTCGTCGCAACCTTTAGCTACACCGATAACGTGTTCGTCTGCAAACTGAAGACCACCTTCTGTTTCTTCCATTTCTTTGAATTTAGAAGCAGGAGCTTTACACAATGGACACTTTTCAGGAGCTGAATCACCTTCGTGGATATAACCACATACTGTACAGATAAATTTCTTCATAATAGTAATAAGTTAGTTAGTTGTTAAATTAATATTTTCAGTCCGACTTTAGTTTTTGTCGGAGTTGTTATTTCTACATTCAGGACAGACACCTTTGTAATAGCTGTGAACTTCTTCCACGCTAAAACCTTTTTCTGTCATTTCGTTCATTTTGTTTTCGTTTATATGCATTGGCATATCGAAAATCCTACCGCAGCATTTGCACTGGAAGTGTGCATGGGCAGATGTATCGCCATCGAAACAAGCATTACGTTCGTCTATCGTAAGCATCTTTGCGGCTCCATGTTCAACAAACAACTTCAAAGTGTTATATACTGTTGTTTTTGAAAGGGTAGGAATATCATCATGCAAAGCCATATAAATCTCATCAATACACGGATGAGTATGATTCTTTAGGAGATAGTCCATAATTGCGATGCGTTGTACGGATGGCTTGATGTTGTAATTAAGCAAATATTCGTAAACGTTCATACTCTCTTTCAATTATGTAATTATTACAATTTTATTTCAATGGCAAAGATACAAACTTTTTTCTAAACTACAAGTTCCAAACTTACTTTTTTGTTTTTTTTACTTTTAACTTAACCGCTGTGCAAAGGAATAATTTGTATTTTTGCACAGACTATACATTATATATAACAAATTATATGAAATTTGGTTTTGTAAAAGTGGCGGCTGCTATACCGGCGGTAAAGGTGGCCGACTGTAAATTCAATGCGCAACAGACAGAAGCACAGATTATGGTGGCTGACGGTAAAGGTGTGCAGATAGTGATTTTCCCTGAATTGAATTTAACGGGATATTCATGTGGCGATCTCTTTTCGCATAAACTGCTGATAGAACAGGCTGAAATGGCTTTGATGCAGGTTATGAATAATACACGCCAACTGGATATTATATCTATAGTAGGCATGCCGGTAGTGGTTAACTCAACTTTGGCAAATTGTGCTGTAGTCTTTCAGAAAGGAAAGATTCTTGGAGTAGTGCCTAAAACTTATCTTCCCAATTATAAGGAATTCTATGAGCAGAGATGGTTCGCATCATCACTTACATATACCGGAGTTTCTTCAATAAGATTATGCGGACAGGTTGTGCCGTTTGGCAAGAATCTGCTTTTCGATACGTCGGATACATGTTTTGGAATAGAAATATGCGAGGATGTATGGGCTCCGGTTCCTCCAAGTTCCGAACTGGTACTAAAGGGAGCAGAGATAATATTCAATATGTCTGCTGATACTGAGAACATCGCAAAACATCAATATCTGCGTTCGTTGCTGGCACAGCAGTCAGCACGCTGTCTGGCTGGATATGTTTTCGCATCAAGCGGTTTTGGAGAATCTACAACAGACGTGGTGTTTGCCGGCAATGCACTTATTTATGAGAATGGAACCCTGCTTGCGGAGGCTGAACGTTTTTCATTCAACGAGCAATTGGTTGTCAGTGAAATAGATGTGGAACGTCTGCGTGGAGAACGTCTTGTAAATACCACATTTGCTGCCAGTGTCAGGGCATACGCTTCAGGAGAGGTACAGCATATTCAGTCTGAGCTTGTAAACAGCCGTGATTTGTCGCTTACAAGATATATAGATCCTCATCCGTTCATACCTGCAGGCGGAAAGCTTCTTGACGAAAGATGTGAAGAGATATTTTCTATTCAGGTGGCAGGGCTCGCAAAACGACTTGTACACACAAACTGCAAGACCGTGGTAGTGGGAATATCCGGTGGACTGGATTCTACGCTCGCTCTTCTTGTGTGTGTAAAGACTTTCGACAAGCTGGGATTGCCACGTAAGGGTATAGTAGGTATCACAATGCCGGGATTCGGAACAACAGACCGTACATACAACAATGCCCTTACACTGATGAGTTCTCTTCAGGTCACTACCAAGGAAATCAGCATCAAGGATGCCTGCATACAGCATTTCAAGGATATTGAGCATGACATGTCTATACATGATGTTACATATGAAAACGGCCAGGCACGCGAACGTACACAAATCCTTATGGATTATGCCAACAAGATTGGCGGTCTGGTGATTGGTACGGGAGACTTGTCTGAACTTGCTCTCGGTTGGGCTACTTATAATGGCGACCACATGTCTATGTACGGTGTGAATGCCAGCATCCCTAAGACGCTGGTACGTTATCTTGTAAACTGGGTGGCTCAGACCGGTGTAGATGTAATTTCCCGTAACACTCTGCTTGACATTATAGATACTCCTATCAGTCCGGAACTTATTCCTGCCGACGAAAACGGAAATATCAAGCAGAAGACTGAAGACTTGGTTGGTCCGTATGAGCTCCATGACTTCTTCCTGTATTATTTCCTCAGATTCGGTATGCGTCCTGCAAAGATTTTCTATCTTGCAGAGATTGCTTTCAGAGGAACATACGACAGTACTACTATAAAGAAATGGCTTACTAATTTCTGCCGCCGTTTCTTTAATCAGCAGTTCAAGCGCTCATGTCTTCCTGACGGGCCTAAGGTAGGTTCCGTATCACTCAGTCCTAGAGGAGATTGGCGTATGCCTAGTGATGCCAGTGCGGCAATGTGGCTCAAGGAATGTGAGGAACTTGTAGGCTGATTTGATAGAATACAATGATGAAATCATCGTGACACGTTCGTGTTACACGCGTTACACGTACGTGTCACTATCGTCACACGAACGTGTTCCGGTCGTTACACGTTCGTGTGACGCTTTTTATATAAGGGTTTTAGTGATTCTATTAGTCGATATACTTGTCAGTAAACGCTTTTACCCTCTTTGTATATTCTTCAGGATAGTTTTTATACGATGTGGCATGGTCAGTCTCAGGCACAATCCATATTTCTTTCGGCTCTGATTTCGCGGCATATACTTCGTTCACCATGTATGTAGGAACGAAATCATCCTTGTCGCCATGTATGAAAAACATCGGTTTGTCGCATTTCTTTACTTGTTCTATAGCTGAAGCTTCATGGAAATTCCATCCGTTCTGAATTTCGCAAATCCAGCTGGCAGTGTATAGCAGTGGGAATGCCGGCAGATTGAACTGTTCTTTAAGCTCCTTTTTGAACTGTTCCCAAACGCTGGTATAACCGCAGTCCTCTACAAAACATCTTATATATTCAGGCAAGACTTCACCCGAAGTCATCATAGTGGTTGCTGCCCCCATTGATATTCCGTGCACAACAGCCTGTATAGAGTCGCCGAAAATACCCGGAGTCAGGTTTATCCATTCCTTTACGTCAAGACGGTCCAGCCATCCCATCTGTATGGCATCGCCTCCGCTCAGTCCGGTATATCTCAGGTCAGGAACTATAATGTTGTAATCCAAAGACTGATTGTACATATATCCGATGTGGAACATTCTTATGGCGCTATCGGTATAGCCATGTACAATTACCGCTGTCTTTTTGGTCGGGTGTGATGCATATGCATAATAAGCATGCAGTTTGATTCCATCCTTGGCAGTTATAAATGTATCTTTTAGCAGTTGGTTTCCCTGAAGGCTGTCCAACCATCCATTTATTTGAGGATAGGTCTCGCGCATGTACGCTTCAGATCCGGCCAGATCCTTACCTCTGTTTTCAGGACGAAGTGAGTAGTCTATCATGTAAAGACTTCCACCTATCAGTCCGCCAACTATTATTACTACAATAACTGTGAGGCTGATAATTAATTTCTTATGTTTCATGTCTGTCTTATTTGTTCCAAATTTCCCAAGCTCCAAAAGCCTGAAGCAGAAGCATCTCAAGACCGTTTTTTACTACTGCACCTTTCTCTCCACCGTTTTTCATAAATAGTGTTGTATCAGGATTGTACAGCAAATCATAGAGTAAATGTTCAGGAGTGAGATATTCGTATGGTATTTTAGGGCATTCGTCTGCTTTTGGGTACATACCTGTAGGTGTACAATTTACTATTACCTTGTATTCGTTCATAATCTCCGGAGTTATGTCGTCGTAAGTAATAGTATTTTCATTTCTTTTGGCTCTTGAAACGAATTTTGTTTCCAGTCCCAGTTTGTGCAATCCGTAGTTGATGGCTTTTGATGCTCCTCCTGTTCCCAGAATAAGGGCTTTCTTGTGGTGAGGCTCCAATAGAGATTCAATGGACTGGGTGAATCCCATTACGTCAGAGTTATAGCCTATAAGTTTCAGTTTGCCTTTGTTCTTTTCTATTTTTATTACGTTTACTGCTCCTATTGCAGCAGCGTCGGCATCCAGTTCATCCAGGTATCCGATAACCTGTTCCTTGTATGGTATAGTCACATTCAGTCCGCAGAGGGTAGGGTTGGATTTTATAACTTTATTGAATTCCTCTATGGATGGTATTTCAAAATTAACGTACTCGGCATCAATATTTTCTGAATGAAATTTTTCGTTGAAAAAATTTTTAGAGAATGAATGTCCCAAAGGGTAGCCGATTAAACCAAATTTCTTCATTGTAGTAAAAATTTTAAGTTATTTTGTTGCAAAGTAAAGAGTGCAAATACCAAATGTAAGTCTTTTGAATGTCACTTTGCTGAATCCTGCCTTGTAAAGAATTTGTTGCATAACTTCTCCTTGCGGGAAAGCCTTGATGGATTGCGGCAGGTATGTGTATGCACTGTTGTCTTTCGATAGTAACTTTCCGATTGTTGGAATTACGACTTTCGAGTAGATGGCATAAAGCTGTTTCATTGGGAATGTTTCCGGTTCGGACAGTTCCAGAATGACCAGATGTCCGCCTGTGGTCAATACGCGGTGCATCTCTGCCAGCCCTTTGTCCAGGTTCTCGAAGTTACGTACTCCGAATGCCACTGTTATGGCATCGAATCTGTTGTCGGGAAATGTGAGAGAAGTACAGTCTTCCTTGGCGAAGGATATCTGTCTGTCCAGCCCCGACTGTCTTACTTTTTCACGTCCTACATTCATCATACCCTCCGAGATATCTGTACCTATAAGTTCTTCAGGCTGAAGTACACGGCATGCCTGTATAGCAAAATCGCCAGTTCCTGTAGCCACGTCCATCATGTGCATCGGTCGGTATGGCTTGAGCATGTTGATGGCTTTGCGTCGCCAGCTCTTGTCAATGCCAAGCGAAAGTACGTGGTTCAGATTATCGTAAGTAGGAGCGATGTTGTCGAACATTTTTTCTACCTGTGCGGCTTTGCTTTCGTCTTGATTATAAGGTTTGATGTTTTCTTGAGGATAGTTTGACATGTTGTGAGTTAGTGTAGGATTTGTGGATAGAATATATGATGGGCGGGAAGAATCCCGCCCTGTCATAATTATTTCAAGTATTCAGTAACGTTCTTTTCGATGCGTGATGCAAGTTCAGCTGTATCAGCCTTTACGAATGTTTCACCAGTGATGTGTTCGTAAAGTTCGATATAACGTTCGCTGATTGAGTTTACTATTTCCGGAGTCATTTCAGGAACAGTCTGTCCTTCCTTACCCTGGAAACCGTTAGCCATCAGCCATTCGCGTACGAATTCCTTAGAAAGCTGTTTCTGAGGTTCGCCTTTTTCGAAGCGTTCTTCGTAACCTTCTGAATAGAAGTAGCGGCTTGAGTCAGGAGTATGGATTTCGTCCATCAGATAAATCTGACCGTTGTGCTTACCGAATTCGTATTTAGTGTCAACGAGGATAAGACCGCGTTCAGCAGCCATCTGTGTACCGCGTTCGAACAAAGCCAGAGTATATTTCTCCAGTGTAGCATATTCTTCAGGAGTAGCAAGACCTTTAGCGAGGATTTCTTCTTTAGAGATATCCTCATCGTGCATACCCATTTCAGCCTTAGTGGTAGGAGTGATGATTGGTGTAGGGAATTTCTGGTTCTCGCGCATACCTTCTGGAAGTTTCACACCGCAGATTTCGCGAACACCGCTCTTGTAAGCACGCCATGCGCTACCGCACAAGTAACCGCGAACAATCATTTCTACAGGGAAACCTTCGCACATTACACCTACAGTGACCATTGGGTCCGGAGTAGCGAGTTTCCAGTTTGGACAGATGTCAGTTGTAGCATCAAGGAATTTGGCTGCAATCTGGTTCAACATCTGGCCTTTGTAAGGAATACCTTCAGGCAAAACAACGTCGAATGCCGAGATACGGTCTGTTGCAACCATGACTAATTTTTCACCGTTGATGTTATAAACATCGCGAACTTTTCCGTGGTAAACACTCTTCTGACCAGGAAAGTTGAAGTCTGTTTTTGTTAATGCTTTACTCATCTTTTCTATATATTTTAGGAAGTAAATATGTTGTTTCCATTATTGTTTTGACGCAGCTTTCTTTTCAGTTTTTTCAGCCTTGTCCTTTTCTTCTTTTTCTGCTTTCGCTTTCTCCGCTTTTTCGGATTTTACTTTCTCTTCAAATTTCTCGTAAGCCTCCACAATTCTTGTTACCAGTTTGTGTCTTACGATATCCTTTTTGTTAAGCTCTATGAAACTGATGCCTTTCACTCCTTTCAGGATTTTCATTGCCTGCACCAAGCCTGATGTCTGCGACGAAGGAAGGTCAATCTGCGTCATATCGCCTGTGATAATCATCTTGGTGTTCATACCCATACGTGTAAGGAACATCTTTATCTGCTGTGTAGTAGTGTTCTGCGCTTCATCGAGGATTACTACCGCATCGTTTAGCGTACGTCCGCGCATGAAAGCCAGTGGAGCTATCTGTATGATGTTCAGTTCCATGTATTCCTTCAGTTTGGCAGCAGGAATCATGTCTTGCAGAGCATCGTACAGCGGTTGCAGATATGGGTCTATCTTGTCCTTCATGTCTCCCGGCAGGAATCCCAGTTTCTCTCCTGCCTCTACAGCCGGACGGCTTAATATGATTTTTTTGATTTCCTTGTTTTTGAGAGCTCTCACAGCAAGAGCTATTGCGGTATAAGTTTTGCCCGAACCGGCCGGTCCTATGGCGAATATCATATCGTTTTTTTCGAAATCCTTTACCAGTTTCAGCTGATTGGGACTTCTCGGAATGATAGGTTTTCCGGTGACGCTGAACACGATAGCCTCGCTGTTCTTTTCTATTTTTGTGTTTTTGCCTTTTACTATGTCCAGAATAACTTCCTCGTCGAGCGAGTTATATATCGAGCAGTGTTTTTCCAGTGCTGTCACAGCTTCTTCGAAGGCACACATTTCCTCCTCGTCTCCCATTATCTTTATGACATTTCCTCTAGCCACTATCCTAAGTTTGGGAAACAGAGCTTTAATCATTTGCATGTTGACGTTGTTCACGCCATAGAAGATAACCGGATCGATATCTTCAAGTACAATATGTTTTTCTATCATTCAGTCAAATTCAATATCCTTTAGTTTTGTATATTTTTCTGCAAATTTAATGAATCCTTTTGATTGTTATGTACAAACAGGTATAAAAAATGCCGGCTTATGACTAAAGCCGGCAAAAAAATGATACGAAAAACGGTACCGTAAGGTCTATCAATATTCCGTGGAAAATTGCTACGGGAATCATGTCTTTTCCTGAATACCTTGTTATAATAGGTAGTACTACATCCATAGAGTTTACTCCGGCAGCTGATATAGGTGCCAGTTTGCCGAAATATTTCACTAGCAGCGGTGTTCCCAGAAGAGCCATCATCTCGCGGAAGATATTCGAAAGAAGGGCAATGGTTCCCAACTCTGTGGCAAGCTGAATGCCGAGTGATGCTTCCTTGAACTGTGTGATCAGTATTGATGACAGTGAGTAATAGGCAAATCCGCTACCCACAGCCAGACAGTCGAAAATGCTCCATTGCGAAAGAAGCAGACTGGCAAATGCCGAAAACAGTAGTGTGCCGATAATAGTGGCAAGAGGTATGAGCAGATATTTAGGACGTATATCCTTTACTATAGACTTCAGATCCTTGCTCGAACCTATGCTTAGTCCCACCTGCAGCATAAGTGCATACAGTATATACATTGACAGATTGCTCTTCTGCAAGTCGAGAGGTATGATGTCCAGTACTCCCAATATGCAACCTGCCATAAAAAACAGAAGAACAATCATGCTACCCTTCATGGCTTTCTCCTTTCTTGAAAAACAGTGTCAGTACCAGCCATGCCGCGATGATGCTTCCGCAAGTAGCCGAGAACGCTATTATTGCCGCCTGCCATCCGAAGCTTCCCAGGTTTTCTATTATCCTGTCGTTCGATCCTACTGACAGCCCCATTATGAACAAAAGCAATATGATAGTATAAGAAATGGTCTTTTCTGTTTTTTTCAGAAAATCCAGGTTTCTGAAAATATAACCCAAAATAATTCCTGTGAACATTGTTCCTATGATTGTAAACATAACCGTACTATATTAAAAATGAGAGAATATGATTGCCTTGGGATACATATATAATGTACCTCTTAATAAAGAAAAACGATATGTAGAAGTTATGCTTATTCGAATCCGCTGAACCAATGAACGGACGCACTGCGATGTCCGAACGTAAGATAAATTCGGAGCGGAGTGTGAGGCTGTATGTATGTCAGAAGTTTGTTCATTGGTAGTCTGTTTATTTTGTTTTGCGATGCAAAGGTATGATGAAATTGCATATTTTCCAAATATTTATAAGTTTTTCCTTTTCAGCGGAAATTATTTCATTCATTATATGATTGATAATTGTATGAAAGTAATAACTTTGCAACTATTAATAATGAAAACATTTATATTTGATATGAATACAGCATTTAACTTTGTTTCTTTATCCTACAGGCAGAGCAGGACATATCTGTTTTCTGTGCTCTTCGTACTTGGAAATATTCTTCTGCCTCAGTTGTGTCATCTGGTTCATCTAGGTGGTCCTACTATGTTGCCTATTTATTTTTTCACTCTGGTTGGGGCATATAAATATGGAATGAAGCTTGGTTTGCTTGTTGCAATCCTTTCTCCTTTGGTAAATTCGTTTTTCTTCGGAATGCCAGTACCGGCTTTGCTTCCGGCTATAATATGTAAGTCTGTATTGCTTGCTGTAGCTGCAGGATTTTTGGCTAGCCGTACCGGAAAGCTTTCTATATTCTCACTTATGGGTGTCGTACTGTTTTATCAGATAGTAGGCGGGATGGCAGAATGGGCTATAAGTGGCAGTCTTGACGCAGCTCTTCAGGACTTCAGAATAGGTGTTCCGGGAATGCTTCTTCAGATTTTCGGAGGATATTGGCTTTTAAAATCGATTTCAAAAATTTAAATTCATAAAAACATATGACAACATTATTACTATTGGGGATAGGGATGCAGGAAGTCCTGCTTATCGGACTTATTTTTTTGCTTTTGTTTGGTGGAAAGAAGATACCTGAACTGATGAAAGGATTGGGTAAAGGAGTAAAGAGTTTCAAGGATGGAGTGAAAGGTATAGAGGACGATATCGAGATGTCCGATAAGGAAAACAAGGATAAGAAAGAGCAGTAAAGGTGGAACAGGACGAGAAAGTAATGACATTTTGGGATCACTTGGACGAATTGCGAAGTGTCCTGTTTCGTATAGTCGTTGTTGTAGCGCTATTTACAATTCTTGGATTTTGTCTCAAGGATCAGCTTTTTGCTGTTGTACTGGCACCTAAGGAATCCGATTTCATTTTTTATAGGTTTCTTTGCCGTTTGTCCGAGTTGCTTGGTATGCCGGGGTTATGTCCAGGCGAATTCACCTCCACGCTCATCAATACCCAGTTGGCTGGTCAGTTTATGATGCACGCCATGGTGTCCATATATGCAGGCCTGATAGTAGCTTCACCATACATTATTTATAAATTGTTTCATTTTATATCGCCTGCGTTATATGAGAATGAACGCAAATACTCTGTTCGTGTAGTAACGAGCGGATACCTGCTGTTTATTATCGGTGTATTGGTAAACTATTTTATCATATTCCCGCTTACATTCCGTTTCTTGGCATCATATCAGGTGAGCCTTGATGTTCAGAACACAATAATGCTTTCATCGTATATCGACACGCTGATGCTTCTGAGCCTGTTAATGGGAATAGTTTTCGAGATACCTGTAGTTTGCTGGTTCCTTGCCAAAATAGGGGTTTTGCATTCTTCATTCATGCAGAAATACAGAAAGCATGCATATGTTGTGGCACTTATAGTGGCGGCTGTGATTACTCCTACATCTGATATATTTACATTGTTGCTTGTTTCAGTACCTATATTTGTATTATACGAAGCAAGTATTCTTATAGTTAGAAATGTTGATAAGAATGTCGATGATTGATTTAAGAAAAATTTTTTTTGCTATGCTTTGTTGTGTTGCCTCGGTTTCATATGCCGGTGATACTATAAAGTATTGTGCGCCATTGGATTTTCCGCTATTACTCAGCGCCAATTTCGGCGAACTGAGACCAAACCATTTTCATAACGGCCTTGATTTCAAGACAAAAGGAACTGTAGGGCATCCTGTAAGATGTATTGCCGACGGATATGTGTCGCGTGTGGCTGTCCAGCATGGAGGATACGGACAGGCTATATATATCACTCACCCAGACGGACATACATCCGTCTATGGTCATGTCATTTCGTTTGCTCCCGAAGTTGAGAAATACGTAAGGGAATATCAGTATGCCAACGAGACTTTTGTCTGTTATCTATATCCCGAACCTGGACGTTTCAAGTTCAAGAAGGGCGACATCATAGCATTGAGCGGTAATGAAGGTTCATCTGCCGGCCCTCATCTTCATCTTGAAATAAGAAAAACCGGTACAGATGAATATCTTGACCCTATGCCTTATTTCAGCAGCAAGATAAAGGATACCAAGGCACCTAAGGCAAACTTTATCGGACTTTATCCTGTAAGAGGTAAAGGAGTAGTGGAAGGCTCGACCAATAAAAAGATTTATCCTGTGGCATCAATCAAGTCGCCGGTTACTGTATGGGGGCAGATATATGCTGCCATCAGTGCCAAGGATTATATGGACGGCACATCCAATTTCTATGGAGTACATTCCGTAACTCTTTATGTCGATTCTGTTGAGGTGTTCAACAGTAAGACGGACAGGGTTCTTCCCGATGAAAACAGAATGATAAATACCTTTACAGATTATGATGAACTTGTGCGTTCACGCAGATTGATGATGCGTTCGTACAAGTCGCCTGGAAACAAGCTGCGTCTGCATCATGTAGGCGAGGGCAGGGGTATTGTGAATATAGACTGCGAAAGGGATTATAAGTTTGTCTATGTCCTTGAGGATAATTTCGGGAATAAGAATAAATACCGTTTTACGGTGAGAGGGAAAAGGCAGGATATTCCGGAATACCGTATGAAAGGAGAGGAACTGTTGCAGTCTTCTCATACGGCCATTATCCAGCGTCCTGGTATGGAATTCATTATACCGAAAGGAATGCTTTACGATGATACGGAGGTAAGTGTTGGCATTACAGCCGAAGACACAACAGCCGTTTCGCTTGAATATGACATTGATGCAGGAAACACTCCGCTTCACGGTTATTGTCCTTTGGCTATAGGAGTAAGAAAACTGAATACTGTATCTCCCGATAAATACTATATCAGGCAGATTGACGGCAGGAGGACATACTACGTTGGAGGTAAATACGACAATGGCTGGATGAGGGCAAAGGTACGTAACTTCGGAAAATATTCTGTGGCTGTTGACACTGTTCCTCCTTCTGTCGTTCCGCTTGATAAGGCAAAATGGCGTTCCACTTCGAATATCCGTTTCAAGGTGTCCGACAAGGCTACAGGGATAGCTTCCTATAAAGTATATATCGATGGAAAGTTCGTTCTCTTCGGTATGAAGAAAGATATTCTTGTCATTCAGGATAAGGAAAAAGTAAAGAGGGGAGTTCCTCACAAGCTCGAAGTCGTGGTGACCGACAATTGCGGAAACGAAACACGTAAACAATTAAATTTCTAAATAAATATTCAATCACAAACGCTTATGACAAACAGAGTGTTAATGGCTGTGGTAATGCTTACAGCCTTTGTAGTAAACGGTTGGGCTTGTACCAACTTTATTGTCGGTAAGAAAGCGTCTGCCGACGGTTCAGTAATAGTGTCTTATTCTGCCGACTCTTACGGTATGTTCGGATGGTTGTATCACTATCCTGCCGCTACACATCCTG
Organism: Bacteroides cellulolyticus; assembly: GCF_025567135.1. Classification (NCBI taxonomy): domain Bacteria; kingdom Pseudomonadati; phylum Bacteroidota; class Bacteroidia; order Bacteroidales; family Bacteroidaceae; genus Bacteroides; species Bacteroides cellulolyticus. Next base: position 662,010 of record NZ_JAOQJJ010000001.1, on the reverse strand, counting down.
ATGGTGCCATGCGTGATATTCACGACTGGGATACCGGAAAGTATCTCGGACAGATCAAGGAGGCAAAGCAGACATACAATGTAGTGGGTAATATGAACGAATATCAGGTTACTATCGGCGAAACCACATTCGGAGGTCGTCCTGAACTGGTCGATACAACAGGTATCATGGACTACGGAAGCCTGATTTATGTAGCTCTCCAGCGTTCGCGTACAGCCAAGGAAGCCATCAAGGTTATGACAGATCTTGTTAAGGAATACGGCTATTACAGTAGCGGTGAATCATTCTCTATTGCCGATCCTAATGAGGCATGGATAATGGAAATGATTGGTAAGGGTCCCGGTATAAAAGGTGCTGTTTGGGTGGCAGTCCGTATTCCTGATGACTGTATCGCTGCTCATGCCAACCAGAGTCGTATCCACAAATTCAATCTTAATGACAAGGATAACTGCCTTTATTCTCCGGACGTAATTTCGTTCGCTCGTGAAAAAGGCTATTTCACTGGCAAGAACTCTGATTTCAGTTTTGCCGATGCATATTGTCCGCTTGATTTCAGCGGTCTCCGTTTCTGCGAGGCGCGTGTATGGAGTTTCTACAATATGTTCAGCAAGACAACAGGCGATGCTTATCTTCCATACATTCTTGGCGAGAGCAAAGAGCCAATGCCACTTTATATAAAGGCCGATTCAAAACTTTCTGTACGCGATGTTCAGAGAGCTATGCGCGACCATTACGAAGGTACACCGCTTGACATCACTAAGGATTTGGGTGCAGGTCCTTTTGAAACTCCTTACCGTCTTTCTCCTCTTACATTCAAGGTTGACGGAGTGGAATACTTCAACGAACGTCCTATCTCAACACAGCAGAGTGCATTCTCTTTCGTGGCACAGATGCGTGCAAACTTGCCAGACCCTGTAGGTGGTGTATTGTGGTTCGGACTTGATGATGCAAACATGACTGTATTTACTCCGGTTTACTGCTGTACAGACAGAATTCCTGTTCCATACGCTGAAGGAAACGGCGACTGCATCACATTCTCATGGGATTCTGCTTTCTGGATTTACAACTGGGTGGCAGACATGATCCGTCCTCGTTACAGCCTGATGATAGATGATATGCGTGCCGTACAGAATGAGCTTGAAGATACTTTCGAATCTGCTCAGTCAGGAATAGAATCTTCGGCACTGAAGTTGTATCAGGAAAGTCCTGAAAAGGCAAAGGATTTCCTTACAAACTATACTGACATGACTGCCCGTACAACAGTTGACCGCTGGAAGAAACTTGCAGAGTTCCTTATCGTACGTTATAACGACGGTGCGAGAAAACTGGTAAAGAACGGAAAGATGGTTGCTCCTGAAACTGGAAACTGCGCTCCATTGGAACGTCCTGGATATCCTGAAGAATTCTTGAAGGAAGTAGTTAAGGCTACAGGCGACAGATATAAATCAGTTGAATTGAAATAAAAAAAGAGGCCCGAGGGCCTCTTTTTCTGTTATTGTCAGTTGCGGAAACTCAATCCGTCTCCACCACGTTCCACTATGATTGGTTTTGTGCGGTCAACTTCCTGTGAAAGAAGTTTCTTTGACAAGTCGTTGAGCAGATAACGCTGTATCGCACGTTTCACCGGACGGGCACCGAACTCAGGGTCGTAACCTGCTGTAGCTATGAAATCGACAGCCTGGTCAGTCATCTGGAGCTGTACACCGTTCTCTTCAAGCATCTTTCTAATGCCGTTTATCTGCAGACGTACAATCTGTTCTATCTCATTCTTGTTCAATGGTAAGAACATGATAGTTTCGTCTATACGGTTCAGGAACTCAGGACGGATAGTCTTTTTCAGCATATTCATCACTTCGTTCTTGGTTTCCTCTACTATCGTATCATGATTCATCGGAGTGATTTTTTCAAACTGGCTTTGTATGTATGAACTTCCCAAGTTTGAAGTCATGATGATGATAGTATTCTTGAAGTTTACCGTACGTCCCTTGTTATCTGTCAGACGACCATCGTCCAATACCTGAAGCAGGATGTTGAACACGTCAGGATGAGCTTTCTCGATTTCGTCGAACAATACTACAGAGTAAGGTTTACGTCTTACTGCCTCTGTCAACTGTCCGCCTTCATCGTAACCAACGTATCCCGGAGGTGCTCCGATAAGTCTTGACACAGAATGTTTCTCCTGATACTCACTCATATCTATACGCGTCATCAGTGATTCGTCATCGAACAGATATTCTGCCAGTGCCTTGGCCAACTCAGTCTTACCTACACCGGTTGTACCTAGGAAGATGAATGAGCCTATCGGACGTTTAGGATCCTGCAATCCAGCACGGCTACGTCTTACAGCATCGGATACAGCCTGGATAGCCTCGTCCTGACCTATGACACGCTTGTGCAACTCGTCTTCCAGATGAAGAAGTTTTTCGCGTTCGCTTTGCAGCATCTTGCTTACCGGTATTCCGGTCCAGCGTGATACCACATCAGCAATGTCTTCTGCAGTAACCTCTTCCTTGATCATGGCGCTGTCGCCCTGCTTGTGTTTCAGGTCTTCCTGAATATTCTTGATTTCAGCTTCCAGTGCCTGTAACTTGCCGTAACGTATTTCAGCTACACGTCCATAGTCACCCTCACGTTCAGCCTTGTCGGCTTCGAACTTGAGTTGTTCTATTTCCTTTTTGTTCTGCTGAATTTTATTTACAAGTTCCTTCTCGCTTTGCCATTTAGCCTTGTAGGAAGTCTCCTGTTCTTTCAGTTCGGCAATTTCCTTGTTAAGCTGTGCAAGTTTGGCTTCATCCTTTTCACGTTTGATAGCCTCACGCTCGATTTCAAGCTGTTTTAATCGGCGTTCAATTTCGTCAAGCTCCTCAGGCAAAGAGTCACGTTCCATACGCAGTTTTGCTGCAGCCTCGTCCATAAGGTCGATAGCCTTATCCGGCAAGAAACGTTCTGTGATATACCTGTTACTCAATTCAACTGCAGCTATGATAGCTTCGTCTTTGATACGTACCTGATGATGGTTCTCGTATCTTTCCTTCAGACCACGAAGGATTGAAATAGAACTCTGAGTGTCAGGCTCGTCCACCATTACAGTCTGGAAACGACGTTCAAGGGCTTTATCCTTTTCGAAATACTTCTGATATTCGTCAAGTGTGGTAGCACCGATACTTCTAAGTTCGCCACGAGCCAATGCCGGTTTAAGGATGTTTGCGGCATCCATCGCGCCTTCGCCTTTACCTGCACCCACCAGGGTATGTATCTCATCGATGAACAATATTATGTTACCGTCTGATTTTGTTACCTCGTTGATTACAGATTTAAGTCTTTCTTCAAACTCACCTTTGTATTTGGCACCTGCAACCAGCGCACCCATATCGAGTGAGAACAGCTGTTTGTTCTTCAGGTTTTCAGGCACATCACCACGAAGGATACGCTGTGCCAGACCTTCCACGATAGCTGTCTTACCTGTACCCGGTTCACCTATCAGGATAGGGTTGTTCTTTGTACGACGGCTCAAGATCTGAAGTACACGTCTGATTTCCTCGTCACGGCCTATCACCGGGTCCAGCTTTCCTGTACGTGCAGCCTCAATCAGGTTTATCGCATACTTTGAAAGTGACTGATAAGTGTCCTCGCTTGACTGTGAAGTGACTTTCTGTCCCTGTCTAAGTTCGTTGATTGCGGCACGCAATTCCTTGTCGGTCATTCCGGCATCCTTCAGAATTGTTGCCACAGTACTCTTCACATTGAGCAAAGCCAAAAGTATAGCTTCAAGTGAAACGAACTCGTCGCCAAGTTCTTTTGAGTACTCAACTGCCTTTTGCAATACATTGTTGGTATCGCGGCTCAGATAAGCCTCGCCACCGGAAACTTTAGGCAGAGATGCAATCTGACGGTCAAGAACTGTAGCTACCTGCTGGCCGTTTATTCCAAGCTTCTGGAATATGAAGTTGGTTACGTTTTCGCCCACCTTCAATACGCCCGCAAGTATATGTTCCGGCTCTATGGCCTGCTGTCCTCGGCTTTGTGTCAAGTTCACAGCCTCCTGAACAGCCTCTTGCGATTTGATTGTAAAGTTGTTGAAATTCATATATATTCTCCTTTCTTATTTTATACTTTATTGTTATCCAAGAATCTTTTTACCTATTGTTCCAATACCTTGTTGTTATCCTTGTTTTTACCTTTCGTTTTTAATCACGCTTATAATACTCCAAACTTCTTGCCAAAACAGTTTTTAAATGATTATATGTCTAAATGTCAGATACTTAGAGCCTAAGACTGCAATTTTGTCCTTTTTTAGGACAGTTTGTCTGTAAAGTTTTTAGTATCTTTACACGGTAATTGAATTTTTATGGAAAAGAAAATAGAATTTGCACCAAACGTGATGCTTATAGATGCATCATATCTTGATAGAGTAGGCTGCGATATGGCCGAACATTTTTCACCTATATTAAATAGAGAATTACCGAAGGCAGATCTGGCTGCATTGCTTGAATGTCTGGCGCTTGATGCGGGAGTTGTATTAGGGGATAATGCCGTTCAGGTAATTTTTATATATGATTCGGCAGAGCCAAGAATGTCGTTCTGTACCCCGTCTGATTTGGATAAGGAACTCAATAATGTAGCCTTCAAGAGTCAGCTTGGCGAATTTTCCATATACTCTTTCCAGCCGTCAGATATGGCAACGTGCGAGGAATTGTTCAATGAGGCTCTTATGCTGGCAGGCGAATCCAAGGATGTGAAACGTGTTGTAGCTGTTGCCGATGAAGACGCATATCAGCAGAAAACTCATTCCACACTCAATAAAATAAAGGGAAAAGAAAGTGTAACACTGTTTGGTATGAATCCTCCTAAGGATGAGGCTTCATATTCTTTTGAGATGTTAGGCTTTTCAGTGCTTCAGTCATTGGGGATTAAAGCAGAAGAGTTGTAATGTTAGTTTTAAGTTTTTTAGTTATTAGTTTTTAGTTCTATACCTGACAACCAGAAACTAACAACTAAGAACTATTAATTTTAAATTCTTAACTACATGTCCGATTTCCGTCTAAAGGTATTTTATAGTGTGGCGAAGAACCTTAGTTTCACAAAAGCTTCGCAGGAACTATTTGTCAGTCAGCCGGCAGTGACAAAACATGTACACGAGCTGGAAAGCATGTACCACGTGCGTCTGTTCGACCGTATGAACAACAAGATAACCCTGACCGAAGCAGGAAAGGTGATGATGGAACATTGCGAGCGTATCCTTACGGAGTATCGCAAGATGGAATACGACATGCATTTGCTTAATAACGAATATGCGGGAGAACTACGTCTTGGAGCAAGTACAACAATAGCCCAGTACATCCTTCCTCCGATACTGGCAAAGTTTACGGAGAAATATCCACAGATAAAGGTGTCGCTCATCGATACCAACTCCCGTAATGTGGAGAACGCCGTGTCGGAACATACTATAGACCTTGGTATGGTGGAAGGAGTGTTTCGTACTCCGAACTTGAAATACGAGGCGTTTCTTTGTGATGAACTCGTTCCGGTTGTACGTTCGTCGGCATTTCCAGCCGATGTAGAGGAAATAACTCTTGAAGAGTTCTGCAAGATCCCACTTGTTCTTAGGGAAAGAGGTTCTGGAACACTCGATGCTATAGAAACAGTCCTTGCAGAGGAAGGTCTGAAACTTTCGTCACTCAATGTGAGAATGCATTTGGGAAGTACCGAGAGTATCAAGTCATTTCTGGCATGCAGCGATTGCATGGGAATAATCTCAATTGCCGCTTTGGTGAAGGAGTTGGGCGAAGGAATGTTCCGGGTGATTGATGTTTCTGGGCTTCAGTTTACACGTCATTTCTGCTTTGTGTCGGCACAAGGTCAGGAGATTGAGGCTGCACAGTTGTTCATGCGTTTCGTACGTAGCAGTCTTGGTAAAGAAAACAAATAACAATACAATATATAATAATGAGTACAAGAGAAGAACAGATGAAATCGTTCGGCCGTCTGCTTGATGTGCTGGACGAACTGCGTGAAAAATGTCCGTGGGACAGAAAGCAGACTAACGAAAGTCTGCGTCCCAACACAATAGAAGAAGTTTACGAACTTTGCGATGCCTTGGTTCAGAATGACAAGAAGAACATATGCAAGGAGCTGGGCGATGTACTTCTTCACGTAGTGTTCTATGCAAAGATAGGCAGTGAGACCGGAGATTTCGATATTAAGGATGTATGCGACAAACTATGCGACAAACTTATATTCCGTCATCCGCACGTATTTGGCGAAGTGAAAGCAGATACGGCTGAGAAAGTTTCGGAAAACTGGGAACAGATAAAGCTTAAGGAAAAAGACGGAAACAAATCCGTTTTGAGTGGAGTGCCTGCCGCACTTCCTTCACTGATCAAGGCATACCGTATCCAGGACAAAGCGCGTAATGTAGGCTTCGACTGGGAGGACAGGGAAGATGTATGGAAAAAGGTAAAAGAAGAAATAACCGAGTTTGAGTCAGAAGTCGGCAATATGGATAAGGAGAAGGCAGAGGCCGAGTTTGGTGATGTGATGTTCAGTCTTATCAATGCGGCAAGGCTGTATAAGATAAATCCTGACAATGCTCTGGAACGCACGAACCAGAAATTTATCCGCCGTTTCAACTATCTGGAGGAACACACCATCAAGGCTGGAAGAAACCTGAATGATATGACTCTCAGCGAGATGGACGAGTTATGGAATGAGGCAAAAAGTAAAGGACTGTAGATTTTTGCGATATTTCGAATTGAAACTCTTTCATTTTGAAATCAATTAACTATCTTTGCCGACAAATTAGTTATTAAAAATCAATTAAAGATGAATAAATCAATTATCACCGTAGTAGGAAAGGATACTATAGGTATCATTGCCAAAGTGTGTACATATCTTGCAGATAACAAAGTAAACATACTTGACATCTCGCAAACTATCGTTCAGGAATATTTCAACATGATGATGATTGTTGATATGTCAGCCATAGAAAAACCTTTTGAGCAGATTGTTACTGAAATGTCTGCTTTGGGAGAAACAATGGGTGTACAGATTAAGTGTCAGAGAGAAGAAATCTTCGACAAGATGCATCGTATCTAACTCACAAACTCAAAAACTTACAAACTCAAAAACTCATGATAAATATATCCGAGGTTATTGAAACCAATAAAATGATAGAAAAGGAAAATCTTGATGTCCGCACCATCACTATGGGTATCAACCTTCTTGATTGTGCAGATGGTAATCTTGATGTCCTTTGTCAGAATATATACAACAAGATAACCCGTCTTGCCGGAAAGCTGGTAAGTACTGGCGAAGAAATATCAAAGGAATTTGGTATTCCTATCGTAAACAAACGTATTTCTATCACTCCAATAGCTCTGGTAGGCGGTTCTGCGTGTAAGACTTCCGATGATTATGTAAAGATTGCACAGACACTTGACCGTGTGGCAGCCGAATTGGGAGTGAACTTTATTGGAGGTTACTCAGCTATCGTATCGAAGGGTATGAGCCATAGCGACGAACTGTTCATCCGTTCCATTCCTAAGGCACTGGCATGTACAGATAGAATATGCAGTTCTGTCAATGTAGGTTCTACAAAGACTGGTCTTAATATGGATGCTGTGCGTCTTATGGGTGATATCATCAAGGAAACTGCAGAGATGACTAAAGACCGTGACTCTCTGGGTTGCGCTAAGCTGGTAGTTCTCTGCAATGCTCCTGATGATAATCCGTTCATGGCAGGTGCATTCCACGGAGTATCTGAAGACGATGCTGTTATAAACGTGGGAGTAAGTGGTCCGGGAGTAGTGAAATATGCACTCGAGCAGATACGTGGAGCAAGTTTCGAAGTTCTTTGCGAGACAATAAAGCGTACAGCATTTAAGATTACGCGTGTAGGTCAGCTTGTGGCACAGGAGGCGTCTCATCGTCTTGGTATTCCTTTCGGTATTATCGACCTTTCGCTGGCACCAACACCTGCTGTGGGCGACAGTGTGGCTGAAATTCTTCAGGAGATAGGACTTGAGTATCCGGGTGCACCGGGAACTACAGCTGCCTTGGCTTTGCTTAACGATCAGGTTAAGAAAGGTGGTGTGATGGCATCATCATACGTAGGAGGTCTTAGCGGCGCGTTTATCCCTGTAAGCGAAGACCAGGGAATGATTGATGCTGTAGTGGCAGGAGCCCTTACAATAGAAAAACTGGAAGCCATGACATGTGTATGCTCTGTGGGACTTGACATGATAGCAATTCCTGGTGATACACCGGCTACATCTATTGCAGGTATGATAGCCGATGAGGCAGCCATAGGAATGATAAACCAGAAGACAACAGCTGTCCGTGTAATTCCTGTTGTAGGAAAGACTGTGGGCGAAACTGTAGAGTTCGGAGGTCTTTTGGGTTATGCTCCGGTTATGCCTATCAACCGTTTCAGCTGCGATGCTTTCGTAAACAGAGGAGGACGTATTCCTGCTCCTATACATAGCTTCAAGAACTAAAAAGAAATAATTTAGTATATATGACGAGTCTTTCTCTTTAAGAGGGTGGCTCGTCATTTTTTATATTTGCGTAAGATAGGCTTCAATTCGGAATTAAAAGTATGATAACTTTGTTTTCGCTTTGTACTACACAATGTTTGCGCTATCTTTTGATAAGCTAGGATGCGTTTCGGCATAGTCTAAATATGAAAAACTTTGTTTTTCATTTGTCTCTGCTCTCAACTTTCATTATCTTTGTAAAAGGCAAGAATGTTTACAAAATAGTCTTTATTCACTTTTAATTATTAATTCTCCAATATGAAATATCCTATAGGAATACAGAGCTTTGACCGTATAATAGAGGACGATTATGTTTATGTCGATAAGACTGATATGGTATATAGCTTAGTGCAGGAAGGCTCAATATACTTCCTAAGCCGTCCGCGCCGTTTCGGCAAGAGTCTTCTTGTATCGACACTGAAGAACTATTTTCTTGGCAGAAAGGAACTTTTCAGGGGATTGAAAATTGATGCATTGGAAAAGGACTGGAAGGTATATCCGGTATTTCATATTGATTTCAACGGTGGGGAATATACAATTAAAGGCGCATTGAGAAGTGCTATTCTAAGCTATATTACAGATTGGGAGAAACTGTACGAAATAGAAAAAGGCGAAGAAGAACTTAATCTGGGTTTCAGGTTCAAGAGAATACTCGAGGCAGCTTATAAAAAAAACAGTCTCCGTGCTGTGGTACTTATTGATGAGTATGACAAGCCTATCCTTGATGTCCTGGATTATGACAAAGATTTGGAGGAAGAGCATCGCAACGTCCTGAAAGGTTTTTATTCCACTTTCAAGGGAGCCGATGAATACCTGCAGTTCGTATTCCTGACAGGTGTAACCAAGTTCTCGCAGGTGAGTGTTTTCAGCGGATTCAATCAGCCTAAGGATATAAGTATGCATGCAAAGTATGAGACACTTTGCGGTATATCTCAGGAGGAACTGGAGAGTTTTTTCAGAGAGCCTATAGAACAGATGGCTGATGAATACAGTTGTACGTATGATGAAATGATGAAAAAGCTGAAATTGCAGTATGACGGTTATCATTTCAGTAAAAGAATGACAGATGTGTATAATCCTTTCAGTCTGCTTAATGCATTCGATTCAGGTGAAATGAATGATTATTGGTTCAAGAGTGGTACTCCGACATATCTTATCCGCCTGTTGTCGCATTCTGATGAGAATATGAACGAGATAACAGGGAAGTATTATTCTCCTGAAGAATTTATAGACTACAAAGCCAATGTTGAGCAGCCATTGCCTATGATATATCAGAGTGGCTACCTTACTATAAAGAAATTCGATTTGGAAGAAATGACATTTCTGCTTGATTTCCCAAACAATGAAGTAAAACGCGGGTTTCTTACGATGGTGGCTTCATCTTATTTTGGCGATAAAATGGAGACTGCATCATGGATAAGGAAAACTGTCTCACAATTGAAAAAAGGTGAGATAGACGATTTCCGTACCGGTATGACCGCTTTCCTTGCAAGTATTCCCTATACGATGCGACGCAAAGAGAACGAGCGCGAAAAGGAAAGATATTTCCACTATACATTCTATCTTATAATGCGCCTTATCAGTGTCTATACAGTCTATACAGAGAAGGTGCAGAGCCACGGTCGTGTGGACTGTATCGTAGAAACTCCGGACTATGTATATATTTTTGAATTCAAGCTTGACGGAACTGCCGATGAGGCTATGCGTCAGATAGATGAAAAGGGGTATGTCCGTGAATATGAGTCTGACAGCCGTAGAGTATATAAGATAGGTGCTGTGTTCTCGTCAGAGACGGGGACTATAGAGGAGTGGAAGGTAGAGTAGAGGATTCAGTTAACTCTAGTTAACCGAGTGTTAGCTATGAGTTAACCGCAAATCTGGTTCCAACATACGATCTTTGTCATATAAACATTAAATGAATGTATTTATGAGAAAGATTATTACCTTTATTCTATTTCTTTCGGCTGTTGTGCTGAATGCGCAGGAAACAGCCTTGTTTCGCGTCACATACGATTGTGATGCTTTGTACAGTAAAACACGCAAGACCTACAGATGGTTTCTGGATGTAGGCAAAACCCAATCTGTTTTCTACAATCCTAATAATAGGGCATGGACGTCGGAGTATGATAATATTTCCAAGGAAGCGGATATTGCAACAGCCCTGGTGAGGGCACAGAATGTAAATAAAAAGTATGGAAACAAGAACTCTCTGGAAGTTCTGACGGGTGCGCCATCGTCTGATAAATATACCTATATGAGGTATATCAAGACAAATAAGTTTATATACACAGAGAAACTTCCGCAAATAGACTGGGCATTATCAGACAGTACCAAAACGATTTGTGATTATCAGTGCAAGAAGGCCGTAGCAACAGTTTATGGCAGAACATGGACTGTATGGTACACACCAGATATCCCTGTTTCGGCAGGTCCTTATGTTCTGAAAGGTTTGCCCGGTGTGATTCTTGAAGCATGCGATGCTGACAATCTTTTTCATTTTGTTGCTGTAGGTCTGGAACTGAATGTTTCTGACGCCAGAATAGAGTTGTTCGAAAAGGACAAGGCTCTGAAGTGTTCACGTTCGAAATTTCTGAAACTGAGAAAAGCCGATGAAGGAAAAACTTATGGAGAAGCGGTAAAAGAATTGGGTATCAACCTGGTAAAGGCTGTTGATATCAACGGTAAAGATATAACCAATACAGTCCAGCCTACAAGTAATTATCTTGATTTGGAATAATACCATTTGAAAATACATCATTCGTATGGTTATGGTAAGAATCATTCTGTTGTGTTTCTCTCTTGCTGTTTCTTTGTGTCTGCCTGCGCAATCTTCTGCCGTTTTCTCTGGTAAGGTGGTTGATACATCCGAAAATGGAATGTATGGAGTGAATATTGTGGTTTATAATGAATCCGGCAGGCAGCTGTGTTATGCCATTTCAGATGCTGAAGGTAACTTTACTCTTAAGTCTGTAGGTGGAATTGCATATATCAGGTTCAGCTTTCTGGGGTATGAAACACAGACTGTGAAGTATAATCCTGCGGTAAATAAGGTTGTTGTCAGAATGAAAGAAACAAGCTTTCAGCTTCGTGAGGTTTCTGTAAAAGCCGAACGTATAAGTGAAAGGGGTGATACTCTGACATATTCCGTAGCAGGTTTCAAGCAGATACAGGACCGCAGTATAGCCGATGTGATAAGGAAAATGCCAGGTCTGGAAGTAAAGCCTAACGGCAGTATATCTTATCAGGGAAAATCGATAAATCATTTTTACATTGAAGGTCTTGATCTGATGGGAAGTCAATATGCCCAGGCCAGCAATAACATATCGGCAGACAAGGTGGAGAGTGTTCAGGTCTTGGAAAATCATCAGGCTGTAAAGTCCTTGCGTGATATTGAGTTCAGTGATAAAGCAGCATTGAACATAGTTCTTAAAGATGATGCCAAGTCTGTTTGGACGGGTTTGGCTGATATAGGATTGGGATGGGCGGAAAAGAGTGATGGCTTCCTTTACGAGAACCGTCTGAAGGGGATGAATTTCAAGAAGAATTTCCAGACATTGTTGCTTTATAAAAACACCAATACAGGGACAAATATTGCAGATGAGATTTTAAGCCTTTCCGACTTGTTGGAATATCGTGGAGAAGCGAATATTATCAGTTTGCTCGATTTGGGCGGTCCTGCCTTTGATGTCGAAAGATATACATTCAATAAAAGTCATCTTCTTTCCGGTAACTGGCTGTGGAGGACCGGAAAAGATTCAGACCTGAGGATACAGGCAAGCGGACTGTTTGACAGTGAGGAGCAGCTGAGAAATAGTTCCACTACATATCTGGATTTGGATGGTTCGCCGGTAATCACGGAGGATTGGAATGTGGAAAGCAGACGAAAGGAGGCAAAGGGAGAAATCACATATACGCTGAATAAGGAAAGGACATATCTGAAAAGCATTTCGAAAGTGTATTCCGACTGGAATGTAAGTCATGGCAATATACTTTATAATGACAGGCTTACCGCTCTTTCGGTCAAACCTTATAAACGTATGGTCTCGGAAGATTTACTGTTGTCGCATACTACGGCAGGGGGCAATGTCATTCAGTTCAATTCCTCTACCGGTTATACCCGTTTGCCGGGACAGTTGCTCACGATAAACGGCAACATTCAGTTGCTTGATATGGATTTATTCTCTTCGAAAAATCATGTGCAGTATAAAAAGAAGTTCGGAGCATTGTATTTTGAAAATATGGTGGGGTTTGACAGTCGTTATCAGAAGATAAACAGTACAGACTGGAAGCTACAGCAGTTATATTGGAGTCCGTCTGTGAGTCTGAAACATAAAGAACATGAGTTAACGGCAAAGGCCAAGGTCAGCTATGTGAATCAGTTATTGGATAATTCGGGGAATTGGGCTGCTGATAAGCTTCGTTCTTCAGACCTCTGGATTGAGCCTAACCTGAACTGGAGATGGGAAATGTCTCCCACATCGAAACTTATTCTTGATTACCGTCTGACGGCCGATCCGTATGATGCAAAGAAACTTGTTACAGAACCTCTTTTCACTTCGTATGCTCAATGTACTGTAGGAATAGGCGAACCGGAAACCCAATTTGCACATTCTCTGAGCGCTTCGTTTACTTATCGTAATCCTCTTTACGGTTTGTTTGCCTATCTGCGACCTGTGTATATTCATAATAAAGGTAACATTCTGTATAGCGGAGAACTGGATTCCGGAGTGTATAATATGGTGGCTACATCCGGGCGTTATAATACAGACTCATATATAGTTGACGGACGTATAGCCAAGAATTTCTTTTGGGCAAATACCACTCTTGGGATTGGAGGGGGAGTAAACTCCTCCGAATCGCAGATATTAGTTTCCGGAGTGTTGGCTAAAAACAGGATGAATGTGTATAATGCGTCGTTAGACTATTCATTGAAGCCTGTGAAAGGTATATCAATACAGGGTGAGTCAAAAATGATGATATGCAATAGACAGGAAAAAACAGCTCCATACAATGAAAGTGCTGTAATTGACTGGTCACATTCGCTTGGGGTAAATTTCAATCCCGCAGGCGGATGGATATTCTCGATGAATAATGAAATATATCACAGCAATGAAAAATCTTTTGGGGTGAACAGCTTCTGTGATATCTCTGTAGGGTATAAATCAAAGAAGTGGGAACTGTCGCTTGTGGCAGACAATATTATCGGCAATTCTGTTTATGAGCAGGTTAATGTAAGTTCAATCACCCGTTTTTATTCTATGACCCGACTCAGACCACGTGAATATCTCATGAAGTTAAGTGTGGATTTGTGATTATATTGCCTTAAAACTATTACTTTTGTTCTGTTAAACGGATTTATTTTGTTATGAAGATAGACAATAAACATAGATTCCTGATTATTGCAGTAATTTCAGTTGTCATGATTGCTGCTTATGAGGGGTATTGGCTTTCTGGGCTTTACAAGTCTCAACGACAGTCGTTGGAGATGCAGATCAGTTCATTGATTTCCAAGTCTGAGCTCGCAGCTTATTCGTTTCAGTTAAAACGAGAGCAACTGACAGACTCCATAGCATTTTTGAGTCCTGATAATTTGTCTAAGATTGTATCAATAAAAAGAGACTCTTCTTTTGATAATAAAATAAGGTCAATAAGTGTATATAGGCGTGACGACTTTAATAAACAGGTGGCATCTTCAGTAACTTCTCCGGAATTTTATGAAATGATGGATTCCATACTTTTTCAGAATTTTAAGGAGGCAGGTATAGATGAAATCTTCCGTCCGCTGGATACACAGGAGTTTGTATCTAATGTAAATCCCGATTCTGTTGTTCGAAATGGATATATCATAGTTAAATCAACTTTTGGTAAAACACCTTATTCATTTGATACTGGGCTGATGACCGGATATATACTGTTGAATATGTCCGGCATTATATTCACTTCGTTGATGGTTGTCGCCATAGTGGTGTTCTCTTTCTGGTTTTTCATAAGTACTCTGAAAAAGCAGATGGAACTGGACGAGATGAAAAGCAGCTTTACGAGCAATATCACTCACGAACTGAAGACTCCTATTGCAGTGGCATACGCGGCAAATGATGCTTTGCTGAATTATGGCTTGGCGGACAATCCTGTAAAAAGGGAGGAATACCTGCTTGACACCAAGGAACAGCTGGAAAAACTGAGTGCCCTTGTGGAGCGTATCCTGTCGATGTCAATGAAGGAAAGAGGTAATTTCCGGCTGGATGTATCGGAAACAAATATAAGAGATATGTTTGAGAAAATAGTACAGGAGACCAGATTACGTACTGCAAAAGCCTGTGATATACAGATAGAGGCCGATGATAATCTGACTGCTGTATTCGACGCAAAACTGATGTCGAGCGTGGTTTCCACTTTAGTCGATAATGCGGTAAAGTATTCAGGTGAGTCGGTACGGATACAGCTTAGAGCAATCAGAAAATCAGATAAGTTGTTTATTTCAGTATCAGACAACGGGATTGGAATAGCTCCGGAACACCAGAGACATGTATTTGAGAAATTCTATCGTGTTCCTCATGGCGATGTACACGAAGTGAAAGGATATGGCATTGGTCTTTATTTTGCAAAAACGATTGTGGAAAGACATGGAGGACGGATTTCATTAACCAGTACTCCGGGGGAGGGAAGTACGTTTACAATTGAATTATAATGATATGGGAAAGATAAAAGTATTGCTTATTGAAGATGAAATAACTTTGGCGAAGATAATTAAAGATACATTGGAAAGTGTTGGATTCGACGTCTGTCTTGCATACGATGGTGAGGAGGGACTGAAACTTTTCTTTGAATCAAAACCCGATGTCCTGATTTCGGATATAATGATGCCGAAAATATCAGGACTGGATGTGGTACAGAGAATACGAAAAACAGACCAGACTACACCCGTAATATTTCTGACGGCAAAAACAGAGGTGGACGATGTAGTGGCAGGATTTGAAACAGGTGCCAACGACTATATCCGCAAACCATTTGCCATGAAGGAACTAATAGTACGTATAAAAGCTCTGACCGGACGTATTTCTTCAAAAGAGGAATCGGAACAGCATATATTTAATATTGGAGATTATGAGTTTGATGCGGACAAGGGTATTCTTTTATATATACCTACAGGTGAAACAGAACAACTTCCAAATAGAGAGACAGAGGTCTTGAAAAGATTCTGTCAGAATTTTGATTCTATTGTTCCCATGCAGAATGTGTTGCTGGAATTATGGGGAAACGATGATTTTTTCTGTACAAGAAGTCTGCAAGTACTGATAACAAGGATACGGCACCGCTTGTCGAAGGATAAACGTATCCAGATTATTAATATTAGGGGAAATGGATATAAACTTTCGTTGGATTAGTTTATTGTATTATTTGAAAGATGTTTCTTGCTGTAATCCTGATGAAATAGCAACAGGGTTTTATTTCAATTTTGATTGCTGTTGTCGTTCTTTTTGTTTTTACGTCTTATTTGATAAAAAAACATTAGGATAATTTGTTTTCATTTTATATTTTTGTGCATAATTAATCATATAATCAATAATCATTTTAATAATAACTAATCATGGGAAACGAAGAATTAATTAAGCTTTGTATTGAAAAGGCACAGAAATGGTTGACACCAGCATATGATGCTGAAACTCAGGCAGAAGTAAAACGTATGATAGAAAACGAGGACAAGACAGACTTGATTGAAGCATTCTATAAAGATCTGGAATTCGGTACAGGTGGTTTACGTGGTATCATGGGTGTTGGCTCAAACCGTATGAACATCTACACTGTAGGTGCTGCTACTCAGGGATTGTCCAACTATCTTAACAAATGTTTTGCAGGCAAGAAAGATATCTCTGTAGTTGTTGGTCACGACTGCCGTAACAACAGCCGCCTGTTTGCTGAGATTTCTGCTAATATCTTCTCTGCAAACGGTATTAAGGTATATCTTTTCGATGATATGCGTCCTACTCCTGAAATGTCGTTCGCTATCCGTCACCTTGGCTGCCAGAGCGGTATCATCCTTACTGCTTCACACAATCCAAAGGAATACAACGGCTACAAGGCATACTGGGATGATGGTGCACAGGTTCTTGCTCCACACGACAAGGGTATCATCGACGAAGTTAACAAGATTGCTTCTGCTGCAGATATCAAATTCGAAGGCAACAAAGACCTTATCCAGATTATCGGTAAGGATGTGGATGATGTTTATTTGGAAAAAGTTCACTCAATTTCTATCGATCCTGAAGTTATCAAACGTCAAAAAGATCTTAAGATCGTTTATACTCCTATCCACGGAACAGGTATGATGCTTATCCCTCAGGCTCTTAAGATGTGGGGATTCGAAAATGTTCACTGCGTACCTGAACAGATGGTAAAGAGTGGTGACTTCCCAACTGTAATCTCTCCAAACCCTGAAAATGCTGAGGCTCTTACACTTGCTATCAACCTTGCAAAGAGTATCGATGCTGATATCGTTATGGCTTCCGACCCAGACGCTGACCGCGTGGGTATGGCTTGCAAGAATAGCGAAGGCGAATGGGTACTTATCAACGGTAACCAGACTTGCTTGATCTTCTTGTACTACATCATCAAGAACCGTATCGCTATGGGTAAGATGAAGGGTAATGAGTTCGTTGTGAAGACTATCGTTACTACTGAACTTATCAAAGCTGTGGCTGACAAGAACAATATCGAAATGTATGATTGCTACACAGGTTTTAAATGGATTGCACGTCAGATCCGTCTGAACGAAGGTATCAAACAGTATATCGGTGGTGGTGAAGAAAGCTACGGATTCCTTGCTGAAGACTTTGTTCGTGATAAAGATGCAGTTTCTGCTTGTGCTCTTCTTGCTGAAATCTGTGCTTGGGCTAAGGATCAGGGCAAGACATTGTACGATGTATTGATGGAAATCTATGTTGAATACGGTTTCTCTAAGGAAGTGACTGTTAACGTAACTAAACCGGGTAAGAGTGGTGCTGACGAAATCAAGGCTATGATGGACAACTTCCGTGCATGTCCTCCTAAGGAACTTGGCGGTTCTAAGGTTGCTCTTGTTAAGGACTACAAGACTCTTAAGGCAACAGACGGCAACGGTAATGTAACAGACATTGATATGCCGGAACCATCTAACGTACTTCAGTTCTTCACAGAAGACGGTACTAAGATTTCTGTACGTCCTTCAGGTACAGAGCCTAAGATTAAGTTCTATATGGAAATCAAGGGTGAAATGGCATGCCCTAAGTGCTATGCAGGAGCATGCGCTGACGCTGAAGAAAAGATTGAAGCTGTCAAGAAATCTCTTGGTATCTGATAAGATGTCTTGCAAAGGCTTTGCAATACTTTTGCAAACGATTTTCAAATAATATTCATACTGCATCGGATGATGATTGTGAGAACAATATCGTCCGGTGCAGTTTATTTTTTGTTAAAATCCTGATAACCCTAAGTCTATGAGTGTAGAAAATACATTACCTTTGCATCCCGGTAAAAAGTACAGGATATATGGCAAAGTCTAAAGAGATGACATCTGGGGCTCCTCTGCCTCTTATATTGAATTTCACAGTTCCACTCTTATTGGGAAATCTGCTTCAGCAGACATATTCGTTTGTAGATGCTGCGATAGTGGGTAAGTTTCTTGGTATAAATGCACTGGCATCTGTAGGTGCAAGCACGTCTGTCGTGTTTCTTATCCTTGGTTTCTGTAATGGATGTTGCGGTGGTTTCGGTATTCCTGTTGCTCAGAAATTCGGTGCACGCGATTATGTCACTATGCGCAGATTTGTATCGGTCAGCCTGAAACTGGCTGGAGTGATGTCTGTTGCTATAGCCATTGTTACGAGTCTGCTTTGTGCCTATATCTTGAAATGGATGCAGACACCTGATAATATCATGGAAGGAGCTTATCTATATCTCTTGGTAACTTTTATCGGTATTCCATGTACTTTCTATTATAATCTTCTTTCCAGTATAATACGTGCATTGGGCGACAGCAAGACACCATTCTGGTTCCTTCTAATATCTACTGTACTGAACATTGTTCTCGATCTGGTATGTATCCTGGTGTTGGGATGGGGGGTTGCCGGTGCTGCTATAGCAACTGTCGTTTCGCAGGGGGTATCGGCACTTATGTGCTATAAGTATATGTATCGCAAATTTGACATTCTTAAAACTGCTCCTGCAGACAGACGTTTCCGACCTGAATTGGCGAAACAGTTGCTCTACATAGGTGCGCCTATGGGACTCCAGTTTTCCATAACAGCCATTGGCAGTATAATGCTTCAGGGTTCCAATAATGCTTTGGGGACGGCATGTGTGGCGGCATTTACTGCAGCTATGAGGATAAAGATGTTCTTCCTCTGTATGCTCGAAAGTCTTGGTATGGCAATGGCTACATACAGCGGACAGAACTACGGAGCAGGAAAACCGGAGAGAATATGGCAGGGCGTTAAAGCATCAATGTTGCTTACTGTAGCCTATGTAGCAATGGTGAATCTGGTCTTGTGGAATTTTTCTGAAGAGATAGCCATGCTGTTTGTCGATGCCTCTGAAACAGAAGTATTGGCCGACACGGCATTGTTTCTGCATGTATCGGCTTCATTCTTCATATTTTTGGGTATGGTGTGTATATTCAGATATACCATTCAGGGAGCCGGTTATACCCAGTTGTCTATGCTTTCCGGAGTGGCAGAGATGATAGCCCGTGTATTGGTCAGCGTAGTGGCTGTTCCAATGTGGGGATACTGGGCGGTATGCTTTGGTGATCCTGTGGCATGGATGTTTGCCGTGGCCTTTCTTCTTCCGGCATTCAGATATGTATATCGCAGATTATGTCATATAGTGGAAAAAGAGAAAGTTCTGCATACTGCATGATTTAGTTTTTCACTTTCATCCTTTTCCAGATGCATCGCGGTATGAGTTTCCAGAAGAATACCAGTATGCTGTATTTCCAGTCTATCACAGCTATTCTTTTATTTCTCTTTAAGGCTTTTACTATCAGCTTTGCTGCGTATGACGTTTTCATCAGCATAGGATAATTCTTGCCGTCGTTAAGCAGACTTGTAGCGACGAATCCGGGGCGTATGTCCGTGAAACGGATATCCAGCTTCTGCATAGTGGCAAGTTGCTCTAATGCATCAATATATGTATTTTGAAATCTTTTTGTGGCAGAATATGCAGGTGCTACACCCAAACCTTTCGTTCCGGCAATGGAACTTATCACTGCAATATGTCCTCTGCCTTTTTCCCTGAAATATCTGAAAGAAGTACCTACCAGTCTGGTAAATCCGGTTCCGTTTGTTTCAAGTGTATTCAGTTCTATATCGGCATCAAGTCTCGCATTCTGATATCCTATACCAGAACTGTGGAAATACATATCCATACCGCCAAGTTCGCCAATCAGAGATAGAAGTTCCTCGTCGGCATTGCAGTCCTTTACGTCTATGGCTTTTACGCATACCTGTCCTGGATATTCCGACTGTAATTTTTTCAGGTTCTCTTCTCTTCGGCCTGCCACTCCCAGTTTCCAGCCATCTGCAAGCAGAAGTCGTGCCACTTCATAGCCTAATCCTGAAGTAGCTCCCATAATTACTGCACGTTTCGTATTGTTTGTCATTGCTGTTCTTTATCTGTTTGATTTTATTTCGTAAATAAATTCTTTATATTCAGGAATATTAGTGTTTTTCCCTAAATAATATTTTGCTATCATTGGCATCTGCTCATTTAGGCTGATAAACTCTCTTCCCAAGTGACTGCAGAATGCCATATATGCATTCCTGTTAGCCATGTTTCCTGCATCATCCCTGTATATGGTGATGTAGTGGTTCGTTGGGCGTGCATGTACCACCTGGTTTATGTGCATGGCAAGATGTCTTGCTTCGATAGGGGATATGCATCCCATAATGTTCGACATATTGAATATAACAAGTTCAGGAAGTACGGAGTGTGATTTCCAGAAACTGTCGCTTACAGCCGTGATGCGTGGATACAGACTCCATTTCACGTGTTTGTAGTTTTCTGATGTAAGGAATTTTTCGCTCGTTTGTCCCATTTCTTCCGTAGGGTATATTCCCAAGTAATATATATCCGTATGGCTCAGCTGCCTGCACAGGTCTATGAATGCCAGGCCTGATGCAGCCGATTCATATGATATATCGCAGAATACCACTCTTCCCGAAACATTTCGTATGGCATTCCTCAGCCAGTTTCCACAGTCCTCGTACATTGCCATGGCAGCCGAATATTGTTTTCTCATTTCATGAAAGTTGAACAGTAGGGCGTAGTCATCTGTTTTCAAGCCGTGTAAAGAGTTGAAATCTGTTCTCCCGTATGAAATCAGTTCCTTGGCACGTGCGACATCCATTCCTGATAAATGGACTTTCTCCGAATATTGTTTTTCTATAATATCCTTGAATGCTTGTTCAAATTCCGGTTTTATGGAATACGATTTATCATCCGTTTCCCAGTTCATGTCGTATGAAGGTATAGTAAAGTTACCTTTACAGAAGTCATCTGTATTGGTATCAATAAACCCGTTGTTCATGCGGATATATTCCATCAGTTTATAGAACGTGATGTTCGCACTAAGCACCTGCGGATTGCCTGTCATTATCATCTGCTTTCTGGCACGGGTGATGGCTACATTCAGTTTCCTGTCTATGATTGCATTTTCCTCGCGGAAAGTGTTCGATGTAAGGAAATTCAGCTGGCTGGTATTTCTTACGGTGAAGGAATATATTATAATATCCCTTTGGCTTCCCTGATATCTTTCTACAGTGTCTATGGAGATATTCATCAGTTCCGGAATGCCGAGAGATGAAATTTCCTTTCTTATCATTGCTATCTGATTGCGATATGGCACAATGATTCCTACAGTTTTGTCTGTATCAAAATAGTTTTCTGTCAGGCTGTAAATTCTTTTCAACAATGCGGCTATGATTTTTGCTTCGTTTATGTTGGCTTTATCCGATGATGCTGATATATTTTCCGGGGTAGGTGCAGTGATGAAAACCATCCTTCTCGAAGTTAGAAGCTTTTCTATCATATCTGGATTTTCCGGAATATTTGCATACGGCAATTCCTCTTCCTGATGGGGTAGAGGTACACATTCCAGGTACTCACGGCTATAGAACGTCGTGTTTGGGAATTCGGCGATAGCCGGATGCATTCGTCCCTGTTTCCTCAGTACGCTTTTAGCCTTTTCATCGCTCTGTCTGTACAGTCTTTCGAACAGCGAGTTTCTGCAATCATACAGTCCTATGGTATTCAGAAGAGGGTCTGTAATCTTTGCGCTTTCTGCATTTTGGAGTGCAATGGCAGGCAACTGTTTGTAATCGCCTATAAGCACGAATTTATCTATTGCATTATAGTTGCCACTCCTGGCAGAGAGTATTCCTATCAGGTCGGGTTCAAGAATCTGCGAAGCCTCGTCTATTATTGCCATATCGAAGTGCTTTATGTCGAACAGATTGAGTCTGTTGTTTATGGCGGTAGTCGTTCCTACGAATATCCTTGTATCCGAAATTTTCTTTTTGATATCAGTCAGTTTCGGACAGTCTTCCAACTGATTTTTCAGTAGGAATGGTTCGAATCTTTTGTCGCACGACATTTCATGCCCTATACGAATAAAAGGGGTATCGGATGCTATTCCGGAATCAACAAGCATACTGCAAATCTCATCTACAGCCCTGTTGGTATATGATAATAACAGTATGGACGTATTTTTTTCTGAAAGAGCTTCTTCAACCATAAATCTCAATGCACACGAAGTCTTTCCCGTACCCGGAGGTCCTACAAGCAAGAAGTAGTCCTCTGCCTGTTTCTCCTTGAGAATGATTTCATCAAAACGTCCATAGCTGCCGTTCAACTTTACTCCCTCATTAAACGATGGTTCTCTGGCCCCAAGGAGAAGTTCCTTTCTGTCTGTACGTGCAGAAAGGAAAGAGAAAAGCCCTCTTATTCCTGCCGAAGCGGAAACGTCCGAAGAATCATGTTCTATGGCAAAAGTATCGTTATTTCCACCTATTATGTCCTTGTTCTGCTGTCCGTTCCTCAGTATTATCGTTATATTGTCGGGAGTTATTTCTGTTATGTTTCCTTTCATGAGAATTTCGTCTCTCACGTCTGGTTTTTCTGTATATGGATAGAATATTATTATATCTCCTTTTCTGAAGTTGGGCAGGAAATCATCTCCTTGAGCAGGTATGCTGAGTTCTATCAGGTCATATCCCTTGTTGGGTGAACTCTTGCGTTTGTCCTTTATTTTCAGACCGGTAAGGATATTACCGTTTTCTATTTTCTCGGCCAACGGAGTGTTCCAAACCGAGGCAAATCCTCTGGATAAGTCGTCACTGCCGCCTGTGCGAGCCAGTACCGATTCTTTTGATATGAATGTAAAGAAACGCTGGAAATAAGCCTTTTCCAGTGATGAGCAGTGCTTCAGAGTCTGAATTGTTTTATAAAGTTCAGGTTCCTGATAGTCGGTCCACAGTTTGTTGTGTACCTGAAGTTCGTTCAGCAGGTCTGTATCAATTTCTTCTGTCACTTTAGAAATGGCTCCTTCGCTGAAAGCCATTTCGTTGCACACTATCATGTTTCTCAGTTTGATACTTTCACGGAATAGTTTGTCGGTAAAGTGTTCAATGATAAGTCCGTCTGTATATCTGGAATAAAGCAGGAAGGTCTGCATATCTTCAGTGGCCTTTCCGAAATTATACATCAGAACACCCTGATACAGCATCATCTGTATGAAATGGTCTTCCTTATGCCTTTTGTTGTACTCATCCTTTTTGCCTGATTTTTGTTCTATCAGTACCTTGAAATCCTTCTGAAGCAAGTCCACACGTCCCTGCAAACCGAGTTTTTCGCATATAAACGATGCTTCAAGCATAACCTTGTTTCTGTCGAAAGAAGGAATGCTGTGCGGTAGAATATCGTTTACGAAGGAACGAATATTCATCATCTGTGCCTGTGCCATTGTATGGAAATTGTCAGGTATAGGGCAGGTACAGAAATCAAGTGCCGAAGCCGAGAAAAATTTTTTCAGACTGCCTGCGTATGTCACAGGTTGTGTATTCCTTTCGTTTATATAATCGTCCAGAAACAGTCCGGCGAGGTTACCCATAAGTATGTGGTGAGTATTTGCCTTAGGCTTTATTCGGCTCATGAAAAAGTTCAACGGATGATGTCCGTACTCCCTGAAGCATGAAGCCAGCGAACTTATGTCGAGCAGAAAGTCCGGATGCAGTATTATCAGTTCCGGTATATAGTGGTTTTCTTCATCTACTTTAACACCAAGCAGGTTTATCTGCATGTTTTCCTCAAGCAGATCATTCAGATACAGCATGTCGCCGTTAAATCCTCCCTTGGCATAGTTGATTACTATCATCGGATCCTCATCGCTGTCGGTAGATGCGAAAATCAGATTTTCGTTCCAGCTGTTCACCGATGCTCTCACGTAAGGAATATGTGACAGGCGTGTTCCGCTGTACGGACGGTTGGAATGCGGTATCTGCGGAAGTATGGATGCCGGTATGTCCTCTTCAAAACCTAGTGATATAAATCTTACTATTGCCCTGAGGTCGTAGAGATATTCGTTCATGTCCGGCTGGAAGTTATCACCCATTGCTGAATTACAGTTACGCCTCATTGTCTGTATGGCGTATCTGTCTGAAGGAGTCATCTTCTTCTCCTTGCATATAAAGTCCAGTCTGGAGAACATATTTGCAAATGAAGCCGTCACTTCTGTGGTGAGTTCGTAACATGCCTGTTGCAGAACCTTATATAGCAAAATATACTTAGCCCGCAGGTTGTCTTGCGACGCTGCGGGCTGAGTATGTATTTTTTCTATTCTTTGGAAAAAATCAAAAGACTGTATATCTATGTGTTCCGGTCTGTCTGTCATCAGTTTTCGGTTGTGTCTTCCAGAATATATTCAATTGTTGCCTTTTCAAGTCTAGGATACTGACTCTGATATGTTTCAGTCACATCATGTCGAAGAACCTTATATGTGTAATTGTTTTCAGTTTTATCAATCAGATCCAATTCTATTTTGTTGTTTCCTGCCAGTGATATGTCGAAACTTAATATCTTGTTTCCATTTTCCGGATCGTAAGATTCTTTCTGACTGAAAATTCCTGTTACTGCACTTGCACCCTTTTGTGGATATATGGTAACATTACCTCCGTTAAGCTCTTCTACAGTATAGGTAAATTCTATAGATCCTCCAGTCTTCATTATTGCGCTGTTTGTTATATCTTCTTCAATCATTTTTGTTTCATCCTGAGTTAATGCTCCTCCTATAACTTCAGTAGAGATATTATTTACATGGAATATGCGTGCCTGATTTTTAACGGTTATAACAAATCTGCTTTCATTCTTCTCGTAATCAGTAATACGCATAATGCCATTTCCTATCTTTACTGGAGTAAGCGATAATTTTTCTCCATTGTATTCATAGCTGACGATATCTTTGTTAAGATTTTCCAGTATATATTTTCCGTTGCCTCCCTTGATGTAGAAATCCTGTCCTTCTGTGAAAGCATCGATATATATAGTGTCATTATTTGTAATATGAGTCTTTCCGTCAGCACTGACCAATGTTATCGGAGCATAGCTTTCACCGCAAGAGGCAAGGAAAGCTGTTAATAATATATTAGTAATTACAATTAGAGTTGATAATAGATTTCGTTTCATATGTTTCATTTTTTTGTTATTATGTCACAAAGATATATGTTTAAATGAAAAATCAAAAAGATATTTTATGGTAATATTCAAGTAAGTTATGTCCCATTTTTCTGTTTATACTCATTTCTTTCCGAAATTGTTATCAATTTTCAGCAATGATGTAACCCAGAACGTCGCAGCCGTGCATACCATAATCCATATAAAGAACATACGGTATCCCATGGTTTCCTGCAGCCATCCGGCTATCATTCCCGGAAGCATCATTCCCAAAGCCATAAATGCTGTACATATTGCATAGTGTGCAGTTTTGCTTTCTCCCTGCGAGAAATAAATCATGTAGAGCATATATGCAGTAAAACCGAAACCATAACCGAATTGTTCGATGAAAATACATAAATTTATTACTTCCAGACTGCTGTTCTGAAAGAAACTCAAATATACATAAACTATGTCGGGCAGTGATATAGCCCATACCATAGGCCAGAGCCATTTTTTCAGTCCGTGACGAGAAACTGCAATTCCTCCAAGAATCCCGCCTATTGTGAGACCTATCACTCCTACAGTACCTTGAGTGAAACCAATCTGTTCCGTAGTCATTCCCATACCGCCTTTTTCCAATGGGTCAAGCAGGAATGGAATACCCATTTTGGCCAACTGAGCTTCCGGCAGACGGTAAAGGAGCATGAAAAGGATAGCCGTAACTGCCTGTTTCTTTTTGAAGAACGAGCGGAATGTACCTATGAATGACGACAGAATACCCTCTGAATTGCTGTTACTTATTTTTATGTCTGAAGATGGGCGGGGTAGGATATATCTGTGGTAAAGCCACAGGCCTATGAACAGTCCCGACAGAATATAGAAAGTAATGCTCCATGCCCGGCTGATATTTCCACTGCTGCTTTCCAGATAACCGGCAAGCATGATAAGTCCACCCTGTCCGGTTATTGTTGCAAGACGGTAGAAGGTACTCCTTATTCCTACAAACAGTGCCTGCTCGTGTTGCGAAAGTCCTATCATATAGAATCCGTCGGCTGCTATATCGTGAGTGGCGGAGCTGAATGCCATAAGCCAGAATATTGCGAGAGTGGTTTGCAGAAATGAATCTGTAGGAATAGTAAAAGCTATTCCTGCCAGTCCTGCACCTATCAGCAATTGCATTGAGGTAATCCAGTAGCGTTTGGTTTTTATGATGTCGATGAACGGACTCCAAAGCGGTTTGATAACCCATGGAAGGTTCAGCCAACTGGTATATAGAGCCACTTCCGTGTTCGAAATTCCCATTCGTTTGTACATCACCAGCGATATAATCATAACAGCCACGTAAGGAAGACCTTCGGCAAAATAAAGCGAAGGTACCCATGTCCATGGCGAACGTGTTTTTATTGTTTCATTCATATTATTTTAAAGTACAAAAGCCAATTCTAACAACTACTAACTAACAACTGATTTCTCTACACTAATAAACTTTCTTTATTTCAGCATCCCTGTAATAATGTAAAAGAATTTTGTCGTAGGAATAACTTTTTTCGCCCATCATGGCTGCGCCAATCTGGCATAAACCTACTCCGTGTCCCCAGCCGGCACCGGTTATAGTAAACTCTGACGGAACGCTGCCTGCAACTTCTGTTTTGTCAATTACAAAAGCCGAACTGAACAGATGGCTTTCCGACAAAGCACGGCGTATTTCCAGTTCCTTGCCGATAGTTACAGTGCGCAGAGTCCCTACTATTTTAAGTCTTGAAATTCTTCCTGACTTTCCCCTTTGCATTGGGATGAGATCTTTAATATCTCCAAACTCAATACCTGTCTTCCTGTGAATGAGTTCCGATATTTCCTTTTGCGAATATTTCACTTTCCAACGGTAGAAATCGGTAGTTTCCTGATCATAGTTGTTCAGAATCTGTTTCATAACCTTTTCATCGTGCGTATTGCAGAATGCGGTAGGAGTGGCGCGAATCCATTTTTCGGCATTCTCTTCAATACTGAGGTCCGGTATGTCCTTGTTTTCAGAATCGTCAATGACAGGCTGCAGATACGGATAATCCTTGTCTTCCCAACAGGTATCGAATGTTTCCGAAATACCTCCACAACATTTTGAAAATCTCGCGTCGCATATTTCATCACCATACATAAGTACCATACCCTCAGTATCTTTCACAGCTTTTGCTACAGACGGGTTTGATGCTTTTGTGATTCCCTGATACCTCTGACAGTGGTCGTCGGCACATACATCGAAAAGTTTATGATCCTCACGGTCGTACCATCTTATTATACTGTTCTCATCTGTTGTGAAATTTTGTTGTAAAGATTTATGTACATTTTTCCTATCTCTGTTTTCAATTTGTGCAAGAAGCCAGCTACGCGATATTACCGCATGCGATTTCAAGAATTCCAGCGATGACGTGGCGCTCATTTCTGAAGAAATCACACTCACCAGATAATCCTCAACAGGCAATATGTTTATGGCTATCACATTATCTCCATCTGTAATCAGTTTTAATTTTCCGGTGAAAGTCTGCTCCTCCTGCCTTTCCCAATGATAGGAGATACCTATTGTTACGTTATGAAGTGTAAACGAACAGTTGCTGTCTTCCGGAGTGAGTTCTATGGACTCAGTTTTTTTTGTACCCAATGAGATTTCCCCATTCCCAGTTACAGATGCTTTAAGATGTCCCGTTACGACTTCTCCTTCTTGTGTCAGGTATTCGCCATTCAGAGTAAATGAGATTTCTTTCCCCGCTACTATACCTACATTTATATATGGTTTTTCCATGATGATACTTCCTTGTAAATCTTTTTTATGTCTGATTCTGTTATTTTTAAGAAATCCTCTTCGCGTGGAGTTACTATAAGACCAGCCATATCCAGTGCTCCAGGACTGACAAATATCTGTTCTTTACCTTCTGCAAAATAGCATGATGGACGGTGCGCTTCTCTCGGAAAATATGCAGTTATAAACTTACCGTCTGTATCTCTCCATGCAAACATATTGAATCGTGGTTCAGTTTCACCTTCATGTGTAGTCAGTGAGTTTAGATATCTGTTGAGTAGTTCTGTATCAATGTTGCCAGAGTTAGAAATAAAAGCTTTTATCGGGCATATATAGCCATTGACTGAGAAACTTGTACACATATCTCCGTTCTGCATTTCTACAGTTTCATCTTTGACTGCAGATTTGAATATTTCGTTCCATTGGGCAATAAAAGGAATATCCTCCTTTCTGGCAGCCTGGAAATGGAAATGATCCGGAGCCGATGCGCCGCACTTAGCGCCATTATAGAATATGGCATATCCGTGTCCGAAATAATCCTCTACTTTTTGAAGAACCTTTCCCGGCAGTTGCAT
Source organism: Bacteroides cellulolyticus (assembly GCF_025567135.1). Classification (NCBI taxonomy): domain Bacteria; kingdom Pseudomonadati; phylum Bacteroidota; class Bacteroidia; order Bacteroidales; family Bacteroidaceae; genus Bacteroides; species Bacteroides cellulolyticus. The sequence goes on along the minus strand of NZ_JAOQJJ010000001.1, from coordinate 633,427 downwards.
ATTCATCTTGTCTGCCAGTGTCTGTGGAATGTGTTCTTCCGAAGAAATCGTCAGATGTCCCGGCAGAATAGGATATGGGTTTATTCTGACGCTGAATTTCATTCCTGCATCAATGCTTATTGAATACTGTTCTTCAGGCTTGTTTTTCATGCAGAGGAAGCACGGACGTGCTTCGATGGATGATTTGTCAAGTTTTGCCAGTGTAGATACTGCTCTTGCCGGATTGAACTGCACCTTGATATTGTTTCCGTTGATATTGAAACTTTTGGTTTTGATGTCTTTCAGCGCTTCATGGTTCTTGCGACAAAGCTCCCATTTTTCGAACTGTGCGGCAATGAATTCTTCAGCTTCTTTTTCTGCCAGTCCGAGTCTTCTGTTTATCTCCAAAGTGCGCAGACTGTCTTTATATGCATTGTTCTGGTTAATCTTCTCAATGCTCAATGCCGCATCAGAGTTTCCTTCCCAGCGGCGGCACAGATATACCACATCGTAAATTCTTCCAATCTTGTAATTTCTTGAAAATGCCAGTCCCAGTGCATAGTCCTCTCCATAGCTTGTGTTCGGAACTCTTGTTTCACGCAACAGTGGAGTGAAGAAAGCGCGTGGAGCGCCGAGCCCGTTTATGCGCAAAGCGTTGTTATGACCATTCTCGTCTGTCCACTCTTTGTGGTCAATCACTCCCGGAGGCAACGTCTCCAGACTGAAGTTTGTCATCCTGTACGAGCCTATAACCATGGCGCATTTCTCTGTACGGAACTTATCCACTATAGTCTGCAGTGTGTGCGGACTGCTGTAGAGGTCATCGCTGTCTAGTTGTACAGCATAACGTCCGCATTCAGGATGGTCAATACCAAGATTCCAGCATCCGCCTATACCTAGGTCGGTACGTTCCGGAACTATGTGTATCACATTCTTATTATTTTTATACTTATCTATGCATTCGGTAGTGCCGTCAGTAGAATGATTGTCTATTATTATAATGTTGAATTTGAAATCCGTTTCCTGTTCCAGAACCGACTTTATTGCATCATCAATAGTCTTCACTCTGTTTCTCACAGGAATAATGACCGAAGCTTCGTATGCAAAATTGCCTTCCTCGGTATCTATCAGTCTGTTTCTTTGCGGGAGATAAGCACCTATTTGTTTCAGATGATATGTAAAAGCCTCTTCACGCTCAATCTGTACGCTACGGTTGCGAGGATCAACATAGTCAAACTGTTTCTCGCCAGATTTTCGCAAATCGTCTTCTACTTCTGTATATAAAAACTCCCTGATATGGATAATGTCAGCAATTCTCGAAACAGCCAGTCGCAGTGCATAAAGTCCCGAGAATAAATATTCCTTCTGTGCGATCAGGCTTTCGGCTGCTTTTCTGAAAACATCAGTTCTGAACATTATCAGTGAACCGAAGTCGAAGTCATCGCGTACACTTCCTTTCTGATAGTCGATAACAGGATGAGACAGACGTGTATCTTCCTTCATGATGTAATGGTCGGCATAAGTCATACCGGCATTGTCTGCCATAAGATAGTCTGCCATGCGCTCTATGGCTTTATATCCCAGATTTATAGGATATGGTTTGGTGTATATCAGTATAAAATCCGTGTCTGCCTGCCGTAAGATATTTCTTATTCCCTGAGTAGAGTTAATTTCGTTGATTTTCAGTGCTATAGTCTGCTTCACTCTGTTGCATTCTTTCATTATATGTCTTGCAATGCTTTCATCTTCGGAAACGGTGAAGCAAGTTATGTCTTTATTCATAGTCATTCTTTTTTGTTTATCAAAATTATGAAAAAGGCCTAAGTGATTGAGAATTAGTAGTAGCTACCAACTAACTGTAGTAAAAGGTTACGGATTAGTCAGTTATCTACTGTTTGAAGAAAAGAAGTTGGTTGTCTTTGTTGTATTCCATTCTCAAGTCTTAGTCCTTTTATCTTTTGCCATAACAGCATATTAAGTTTCTTTTTAGCGATTGATTTACATTATAATTTCCCAATAACCGCCTTTATTGGGTCCAATTCTTTTCACAGCTCCAGTGTCTTGAAGGTGTTTAATATTAGTTGCTATCCAACGGCGAGATACTCCAATCTTTTCTGCTAACTCAGAAAGTGTAATATTGGGGTTATTCCTAATCTCTTTAATGATTTGCAGTGCAGTTTCTGGTGCACTTTGTAGTGCAGTTTCTGGTGCACTTTGTAGTGCAGTTTTTAATGAACCACGTTTGGAAACTTTTAATGAGCCGTCTTTATGTGCAATGTCAGCAATAATATTTCCAGCTGCTTCATGACATGGAATTGTTATTCTAAAAAAGGTTCGTTCTTCATCTGTAACTACATTAGCTCGTGGTGAACCATTATTCACCAAAACATTCTGAATAGTGGGAATACCAGTACTACGACCTTCAGTCAAATCGAGTTCTTTGAGATACTCTCCGAGTCTGCGATTACGATATCGCTTTGATACCAAGACTTCACATTTTGAAATATCAGCTGCGGATATACTTCTGTCAGGACCTCCAACATTCTGTAAGGTAATTCCTTGCGGTTCTATAGTGATGACCACCGGTTCCCATTCACGATAATCTCTATGATATAATGAGTTTGTTACACTCTCTTCCAAAGCTTGATATGGATAGGAGAAAAACTTTTGGCTCCGGCTGCTATCCTTTGGCTTTATTATCGTTTGCATAACAAGCATTCGATTCAGATACTCCAATGTTCTGTCAATAATCTGCGTAATAGAACCTTTAATAACAGGTCCTTCATATAAATTGTTTGGATTATTCAATCTTCCTTCCGGGAAATATACGATTTCCACCTGTGTGCGTTTGAAAAACTTAGTTGGGTCTTCACAAAACATCATTGCAGCTACATTTCTAAGCATACGATTTTCTTTGGGACCAACATATAAATCCATTTGTTCTAGAATATTCTCTAAAGGTTTTGTGTATAATTCATTGGCAAGTTTACTGCCAACCTTAACCAAATATTCTCGTAACAGGAGCGTTGAAATATCCTCCACTTTAATATCGGGGTTTCCACGTTCGTCAAATGGAATACGACATGCCAATTCACGTAATTCATCGAGAATTTCACCCTTAGCAATTATACTGCTCGTACCACTACGGATATAGAAATATTCCTTTGTTATACTTTTAGCTGTAACGTTCTCAGGAACAGAATATGGTCGGTTGATTCCTGCAGGACACCATATAACAAGTACAACCTTACCATCAATTTCCTCCACACTAGTTCGGGGCATATAGTAAGGTGAAATCTTGTTATTGTAACCCACCATATCCTGTAATATTCCATCAATCATTTCTGTAGGGATTCCATTCACAGGACGAATAGCTACTCCTGTTGCTTCGTCTGTATCAACACCAACCACTATATAACCACCACCAAGATCGTCAAAATCATTGGCAAATGCACATACACTATGGTATATGCTTGCTGGATTCCAACCCTTCTTGAATTCTATTCGGTTGGATTCTATCCTCTGCTTATTCAGAAGGTCGTCTATATTTATTGCAAGTGCCATACTCCTAATCGATTATACTCTCTACATTCACATATCTTACGTTGACCAGAATCCTTTACTTTCTTTTCCTTATTAGGTAAAGATGGCAACAGACCGAACATCTTCTTTCTATTGTCTTCTTTGGGGATTGCCAATATTTGAACACAAATATATAAAAAGGATTGTAGATTCACGATGAAATCTCTAAAAAGCTACAATTCTTTTGTGGGAAAAATGTATTTCTACAAAATAACAATTGTTATCGTTTGAATGAAATAAATACTATTATTATACTTCTTCTTTTCTCACGAAAAATTTGAAGACTAATCGATTCATACGAGTTTTCAGTGTCTAGGCGGAAAAGTGCTGTATAAAAACTTCAGTACAAGCATAAAAGAAATTGCTTTCTTCAGGAAAAAAACTATAAACAACACTGTTGTTTGTATAAATCACACTGTAGTTTATACAAATCACACTGTGGTTTATAAAAACAACAATTGTATTTATAGATTTCGTCAGGATTAAAATAACTTTTCAACATGGTAAAGATAGATTTTGTGTTCACTGGCTAACTGAACCGGCGGTCAACTAAGTTAAAGTCTGCTAGACTAAACTTAAATTACATAAATATTGTATGTTTGGCGAAAAAATATTTCCTTTGTAGAAATATAAACATAAGTTATGGAAATAAAGAAAATAACAGTGTCCGATGCAGAATTGCGTAAGGGTGCAGAGGAAGGAATGGATGCTTTCCTCAAAGTATTTACGGATAAATATATTGAAGTTACAGGAGGCGAGATAAATGCTGAGACAATGCCTATGCTTAATGGTTTCCAGCATTCTTTGTTGGGATATCATATCTTTCGTGAGGAAGTTCTCGAGGGAGGTTTCGTACAGCTGATTCAGAATGGTTACGGTCCGTATATCTTCGAAAATCCTTTTGCAAAAGCTATGCGTATGTTTGGTGCCAAGGATTTTGCCAAACTGATTTATGATGCAAAAGCCATCTATGATGCAAACAAGGCTGATTTGCAAAAGGAATGTACTGACGAAGAGTTTATGGCTATGTACGAACAGTATGAGGTTTTCGACGATTTGGAAGAACAGTTCATGGATATGGAAGAGATGGTGACTGCAACAATTGCAGAGTATGTGGACAATCATTTGGAAGATTTTGCAGAAATAGAATAATTTTTTTTGTTTTTCATGCAGTATTTACATTTATAGTGCATTTACTGTATAGTTTATTAATTTTAAAAAGAAAATAGATATTTATGAAGAAAACAAAGTTCGCGGTTTTGCTTACCGCATTTATGGCAGTGTTGGGATTGAGTTCTTGTTTGGGTGAGTCTGATCCGAATGTAACTGGTTTTGATTATGTAAAGGTAACAGGAGGTCTGGGATATTATAAATTTGAGACTGCTTATGGTGCAAAACTCACTCCAAACAATCAGAGTGTAATAAATCTTGATTTTGATACAAATTATGCCTTAATTTATTATAAATATGATTCAAGTGTGTTTGCCGTAAATGCAGATAAGGATATAGAATGTCTTGGAATAGAGGGCTTTAAAAATAAGTACTTGAGTCCTTATACAGATGAGGAGGAACTTATGGCCAATGCTCCTGTTATAGGACTTACAGATGGATATTATTATAGTACATTATTTTGGGACAAGACAACTATGTTTATTCCCGTTTTTTATTATGTAAAAGCATATAATGACGATGAAACAAAGCAGCAAGAAGAGTTGAATTCTCATAATATTGAAGTTTATTATAGTGTAAATGATACAGAAGCTAATGAAGGTGAGTTAATTTTGCGTCTTAGACATTCAGTGGGTGATGAAGAACTAAATAGCGAGAGAAAAGCTATATATCATCAGGTATTTACATACAATATTTTTTATGCATTGTCTGAATATAAATCAGTAAAAGGTTCAAGTCCTAAGAAAATTTGTATTGAGTACGAACAGAACTCTAATAGCGGATTGTATGATGAGAATAGTGTAACTTCACAAAAAATAGAAATTGACTATTCTCAGATTGAAGGAACTAATAATTAACTTTTCCTTATATTTTCTCATAACTGATTGTTGACGGGTGGTAAATACTGTTTACTGCCCGTCTTTATTTTTTTTTGTCATTATTAATAACTTTATCATTGTTTTTTATACATTTGTAGTTCGAATTGATTTTGAAATAGCCGTTTTGTGGCAAAAGGTATTAGTGAAGAATATCAAAGGATTAGAAACTTAAAACTTAGGAACATTGAATTACAAAGATTTGTTATCAAGGACATTATTTATACTTTCTTCGCCTGCCAAGGCATGGGAGCAGATTTCTACAGAAGGAGAATCGAAATCGGTTCTTGCGAATTTTGTATATCCTATGATAGGCTTGTGTGGAGTGAGTGAATTCATAGGGACTTTTTTCGGTAAGGAATTTATTCCAGATGTGTTTCAGGTAGCACTGACTCATTGCTGTGCGGTTGCCGTTGCACTTTTCGGAGGTTTTTTCTTGTCGGTATATCTGCTCGACAAGATTTTGCAGAAATGGTTTTCAACTACAGTTTCAAGGGATATGGTAACGGTGTTTGTGGCATATTCCATGACTGTGAAATTTGTGCTTGATATCCTAAGCAGTCTTCTTTCGCTTAAACTCCTGCTTATAATATTGCAAATTTATACATTGTTTGTAGTGTTCGAAGGTACACGAGGCTTTTTACGATTGCGGGAGGATAAAGTAACGCTTTTCACTCTTGTGGCGACGATAATAATACTGCTCTGTCCTTCTTTTATTGAAATAGTGTTTAATGTATTGTCTGCAACATTACGGTAATTTACAGGTGGTTGTAGAATAAAATAAGTGATAAGATGAAAAATACTACCAATAACAATATAAATATAAAGAACAAGCGCGCCTCGTTCGACTATGAATTTATAGATACATATACAGCCGGAATAGTGCTTACCGGAACTGAAATAAAATCTATCAGACAGGGAAAAGCGAGCCTTGTAGATACTTTCTGTTTCTTTTCGAAGGGTGAACTTTGGGTGAAGAATATGCACATAGCCGAATATTTCTATGGCTCGTATAACAATCATCTGGCGCGACGCGACCGTAAACTTTTGCTCAACAAGAAAGAACTTCGTAAGTTGCAGCGTGGAATACAGGAAACTGGATTTACCATTGTTCCTACACGTATGTTTATAAATGAACGCGGACTTGCAAAGGTGGTTATAGCACTTGCAAAAGGTAAGAAACAATACGACAAGCGCGAAACGCTTAAAGAGAAAGACGACAAGAGAATGATGGACCGTATGTTTAAGAGATAAACATAATATATGCTTACAAAATCAATACAACAATTATTAAGCGAGCGTATTCTGGTTCTGGACGGAGCTATGGGTACGATGATACAACGATATGGACTGGCAGAGGATGATTTCCGTGGAGAGCGTTTCAAGGAACTTCCTGGACAGCAGAAAGGAAATAATGACTTGCTTTGTCTTACACGCCCTGATGTGATAGAGGAAATACACAGAAAATATCTTCAGGCAGGAGCGGACATAATCGAAACCAACAGTTTTAATGCTACTCCGGTGTCGATGGCGGACTATCATGCCGAACACCTTTGCCGTGAGATAAATCTTGCGGCTGCACGTCTGGCAAGAAAGGTGGCAGACGAGTTTACTGCCATGGATCCTGACAAACCTAGGTTTGTGGCAGGTTCGGTGGGACCTACAAACAAAACTTGTTCAATGAGTCCGGATGTGAATAATCCTGCATATCGTGCACTTACATTCGATGAACTTTGTTCTGCATACTGCATCCAGATGGAGGCATTGATTGAGGGTGGAGTAGATGCGATTCTCATAGAAACTATTTTTGATACTCTGAATGCCAAGGCAGCTATAATGGCTGCTGAGAAATCTATGCAGAAGACTGGCAGAAAAGTACCTTTGATGCTTTCTGTTACAGTTTCCGATATTGCAGGAAGGACTTTGTCCGGACAGACTCTTGATGCTTTTCTTGCTTCTGTACAACATGCAGACATATTGTCTGTAGGACTTAACTGCTCGTTCGGAGCGAAACAGCTGAAACCTTTCCTTGAAGCTTTGGCTGTTCGTGCGCCGTATTATATAAGCGCGTATCCTAATGCCGGCTTGCCGAACAGCCTTGGACAGTATGACCAGACTCCGGAACAGATGGCAGAGGAGGTGAAAGAGTATATCAATGAAGGACTGGTAAACATAATCGGTGGCTGCTGTGGTACTACAGAGGAATATATAGCCAAATATCAGGAGCTGATAAAGGATGCTGTTCCACATGAACCTGTGTCAAAACCTCAGTATATGTGGCTTTCAGGTCTTGAACTTTTGGAGCTTACACCGGAAGTGAGATTTGTCAATGTAGGAGAAAGATGTAATGTTGCCGGTTCAAGGAAATTCCTCCGTCTGATAAACGAAAAGAAATACGATGAGGCTCTTTCCATCGCACGAAAGCAGGTGGAAGACGGAGCTCTTGTGATAGATGTCAATATGGACGACGGTCTGCTTGACGCAGTTTCAGAGATGACCACTTTCCTTAATCTCATGGCCTCGGAACCGGAAATAGCTCGTGTGCCTGTGATGATCGACTCGTCTAAATGGGACGTTATTCTGGCCGGATTGAAATGTGTTCAGGGAAAGTGTGTAGTAAACTCTATCTCCCTAAAGGAAGGTGAAGAGGTGTTTATAGAACATGCACGTACTGTCAAGGCATTCGGTGCCGCTGTTATAGTTATGGCATTCGACGAGCAGGGGCAGGCAGATACATACGAACGTAAGATTTCTGTGTGCGAACGTGCATACCGAATTCTTACAGAGGTTGTAGGTTTCAATCCACACGATATAATATTCGACCCTAACGTGTTGGCTGTGGCAACCGGAATTGAGGAGCATAACAATTATGCCGTTGACTTTATCCGTGCTACAGGCTGGATAAAGAAAAATCTTCCGGGAGCACACATCAGTGGTGGTGTCAGCAATCTCTCTTTCTCGTTCCGTGGAAATAACTATATCCGTGAGGCAATGCATGCTGTGTTCCTTTATCATGCAATCCAGCAGGGAATGGATATGGGCATTGTAAATCCGGGGACATCTGTTTTATATACAGATATTCCGGCAGATGTGCTTGAAAGGATAGAGGATGTGGTGCTTAATCGTCGTCCGGATGCAGCGGAAAGACTGATTGAGACTGCAGAAAGATTGAAGGCAGAAAAGGAAGGGCAGACCGGTGAACAGGCTTCTTCGTCTAAGATTGTATGGCGTGAAGGAACTACTGTTGAAGAAAGATTGAAATATGCTTTGGTTAAAGGAGTGAGCGACTTCCTTGAAGAGGATCTTAACGAAGCTCTTGATAAATATCCCAACGCTGTAAGTATAATAGAAGGTCCGTTGATGGACGGAATGAACCATGTGGGTGAGCTGTTCGGCTCGGGAAAAATGTTCCTTCCGCAGGTGGTCAAGACTGCCCGTACAATGAAGAAGGCTGTGGCCGTACTTCAGCCATATATTGAGGCGGAAAAGAAAGATGGTGCCACAAGTGCCGGAAAAGTTCTTCTTGCCACAGTGAAAGGTGATGTGCATGATATAGGTAAGAATATTGTAGGTGTGGTAATGGCATGCAATAATTTCGAGATTATAGATCTTGGGGTTATGGTGCCTGCCGACAAGATAATAGAGACTGCTATACGTGAAAAGGTTGATATAGTAGGATTGAGCGGATTGATTACTCCTTCGCTTGATGAGATGGTACATACAGTTTCGGAGATGGAGCGTGCCGGACTTGATATACCTGTTATAGTGGGTGGAGCTACAACTTCCAAATTGCATACGGCCTTAAAGATTGTACCTGCATATCATGCTCCGGTAGTTCATCTGAAGGATGCGTCTCTAAATGCTCCTGTAGCGGCAAAACTGCTAAATCCGGAACAGAAAGATATATTCGTTAAAGAACTGTATGACGAGTATAAAACTCTGACTGAAGCCCATCAGGAAAAGAAGGTGAATGTGGTATCTCTGGATGAGGCTCGCAAGAACAGACTTAAACTTTGGGATTGATAATAAACATTAAAGGCGGTTTTTTGAAGACCGCCTTTAATATTATAATGAATTTATAAATTCATTCGCTTTCTCAAGTGTTTCCGGTTTACCTATATCTATCAGTTTGATTTCTGGTCTTATGCATGCTCCGAATTTAGCCTTATGGCATGTTCCGAGATAGAAATCCATTATAGGGAATTTTCCGCTCCATTTATCATCCATGTATTTCATCATTGATGGCGAAACCACGTGTATTCCGCTGAAAGCATATTCTGAGTATTCAGAAGAGTCATAAACGAAGCCTTCCGGTTTCGTCTCACCGCTATTTTTGTTTATCCATCCGCAGAGTCTGTCTTCCTTATTGAATATAAGATAGCGTGATGTTTTTCTTTCGCTTACCATAAGTGTGGCATCATTGCCGGACTGGAGATGGAAACTGTAAAATTCTTTCAGATTTACATCTGACAGGATGTCAACATTATGAATCAGCACAGGCTCGTCGGTAGGGAAGAGTTCAAGGGCATGTCTGATTCCTCCGCCTGTATCGAGTAGCATATCCCTTTCGTCGCTTATACGGATATTTATTCCGAAGTTGTTGTTGGCATTGAGGAAATCTATAATCTGTTCTCCGAAATGATGTATGTTTATGATAATGTCGTCAAATCCGGATGATTTCAGCTTCATGATGACATGCTCCAGCATCGGTTTTCCCGCTACAGGTACGAGTGCTTTTGGCATGGTGTCAGTCAGAGGTTTGAGTCTGGTTCCCAAACCGGCCGCGAATATCATTGCTTTCATACTTCTGTATTATTTGCTTCGAATATTTGTTCTATGTTCTGTTCGCGGTGAAGAAGCTCTACTCTCACGCCGAACTTGTTGTGGATATGTTCAGCCGTATGTTGTGCCGAATATACGGAACGGTGCTGTCCGCCTGTACAGCCGAAGCATATCATCAGGCTGGTAAATCCTCTTTCGATATAGCGTTTTACGTGTGCGTCTGTAAGTGCATATACGTGAGTAAGGAATTCTGTTATCTCACCGTCATTTTCCAGGAAATCTATAACTGGTTTGTCAAGTCCTGTCAGAGGTTTGTATTCGTCATATCTTCCAGGATTGTGTACATACCGGCAGTCGAAAACGTATCCTCCGCCATTGCCGGATGTATCTTCAGGAATGCCTTTACGGTAGGAGAAACTCATCACTTTTACTGTAAGCTGTTTGTCTGTATTCATTGTTTTAATGTTGTTATATCGTTTATATCCATTTCTGAAAGTTGCATGAGTAGTTTGCTCAGGTAAAGATACTCGTTCGAATGGTTCTTGAATAGTGTCTGAAGATTATTCAGGGCATATGGGATGCTTTCTATGAAGTGTGTCTTGCGTTCGAACAGTCCGCGAAATCCGTATGCACCAAGTACCTGCATGGTGCGGAAAACCACGAAATGGTGTAATGTTTTTTTGAATTCCTCAGAGTTGATTTCTGTGAATTTATTCGCTTCCGAAATGTATGTTTCAATCATTTCTTCTCTGATTTCGCTGTTGAAATTAGCCTTTGCCTGCCATAGGAATGAAGCTACGTCGTAATATATAGGACCTTTGCGCCCTCCCTGAAAATCAATGAAGTAAGGCTTTTCATCTTTGATAATTACATTGCGGCTCTGGAAATCACGGTACATGAAAGTGTCGGACGAGGCACTGAGCAGAATGTCTGTCATTTCTTCGAAGTCGTCTTCCAGATTACTCTCATTAAAATTTATTCCTGTGGCTTTCAGAAAACAGTATTTGAAATAGTTCAGATCCCACATCACCGTGCGTCGGTTGAAATCCGACAGTGGATAACACATCCCGAAATCCATGTCTTCGGCTCCTTTGAACTGTATTGACGGAAGAACTGTTATACTTTTTCGTATAAGTTCTTTTTCATGATTGCTGAATATGCCTGTGTTTCTGCCATTGGCTATGGCATTGAAAAGCAACGTGTCGCCGAGGTCTTCCTGTATGTAGCAACTTTCATCATCTGATACGGCAAGGACTTCTGGAACAGGTATTCCTTTTTCGTGAAAGTGGCGTGCCATATATATGAAAGCACGGTTTTCGGCAATTGACTCACCACGCACGGCTATCAGATTGCGTATTCCTGTCATACGGAAATACTGACGGTTTGAACCGGAACCGGTCAGCAGCTCGATATTATCGTGCTGCTGACCGGTAACTTGTTTGTATAATGTACTTATTGTTTCTGTATTCATGTCTGGAGTTGTATTCTTTGAATTCAAAAGTACAACTCTTTTTCGTTGAATGCAAGAAATATCTCTTATTTCACTTCTACAGTGAGTTTTTTCAGTTTCGACAAATCAGATGTACCACCATAGTAAATGGTGTATTTGCCTTCTAGGGTATTCATTGTGTTGTTCTGAGTGTCAAACCATTCGAAATCGTCGTCATCAAGAGTGAATTCTACATTCTGTGTTTCTCCCTTTCCGATGTTGACTCTCTTGAAAGCTCTCAGTGCGTGAGACGGACCTTCCTTGTCGCCGTTGTATTTCAGATATACTTGTACGACTTCATCTCCATTCATTTTTCCTGAGTTCTTCACAGGAACGGTCAGTTTTATCTCATCGTCATCATCAAGAGTATTGCTGCTTACGCTGGCATTTCCATATTCGAAAGTTGTGTAGCTCAATCCATGTCCGAAGCAGAACAGAGGCTTTTCAGTCATATATCTGTATGTACGTCCTTTCATTGAGTAGTCTTCAAAATCAGGAATTTGTTCAACGTTCTTGTAGAATGTTATAGGAAGTCTTCCAGCCGGATTATATTTACCTGTGATAACATCAGCCACGGCCTGTCCTCCTGCCTGTCCCGGATACCATGCCTGAATAATGGCATCACAATTCTGTGATTCCGGTACAAGTCCCATTGCGGAACCGGAGAAGTTCACATAAACGATTTTCTTTCCTGCCGCCTTCAGTTTCTTGATGAATTCTCTTTGTATCTCAGGTAATTCTATATCAGTTCTGTCACCACCTTTGAATCCTGGAATCTTGACAGACATTTCCTCACCTTCCAGAGTAGGGGAAATACCTCCTGCGAAAATTACGATGTCAGCATCTTTTACCTTGTCTATGCTCTTCTGCAAATCTACAGGTACATAGTAACCCATATCGAAGTCGAGAGATGCCGCACGGTCGTTACTGTTGAAAATGTATTCAATGGCTATATTGTATTCCTGTCCTGCCTTTGCCTTGAGGGTATAAAGACTTTCATTGTTTTTGATAAATCTTCCTTCTCCCACTTTTTCTCCATTAATGTATAGTCTGATCTGTGCGTGAGCGGTGAAACAGAAGTTCATGTCTGTGTCTTTTTCAGGTTTCAGCACACTTTCATATTTGGCAGAAAAGCCCTGTATGTTTACCCCTGACGCAAAAGTCGTTCCACCTGTAGTGATGAAGTGGAAAGGAGTACTTACGTGTGTAACAGTAGCCGGTTCGCCTTTCATTTCGGTATTATTCCAGTATGTAGCCTTGAAACCAGGTTTGCCGTCGTTGCTGCATTGGCTGAAAGTACTTGCAAGTGTGGTGGTTTCCGTGCGGTCGCATCCCTGTTCGTAAATCAGATTTCCTGCCGGGATAGTATTCTTGAGAGCTTCCAGAAGAGTAATCGTATGCGACGGATAGCCGTTGTAATTTGCCCATTGCATGATGGAGTCATTTGCATTAGGACCAACAAGCGCTATTTTCTCATTACCTTTCAGTGGGAGGATGTTGTTCTTGTTCTGTAAAAGTACCATCGTCTCTCTTGCCATTTTAAGTGCCAGTTCCTTATGCTCTTTTGAATCTACTACGGAATAAGGAATCTCACTCCATGGAGTCTTGTCGTCCATTTCTCCTAATTCGAATCTGGCTTTCAGAAGTCTTTTCAGTGACTTGTCTATACGGTCTTCTGTTATGAGTCCTGCTTTTACTGCTTCAGGAAGAGATGGGTAGTTAGGTCCGCACTCAAGGTCAGTTCCGTTTGAAACTGCATCAGCAATGGCATGATTCTTGTCCGGATGTGTTTCATGATTTCCTTTTGTCCAGAAGTCATTGATAGCCCAGCAGTCTGAAACTACAATACCGTCAAATCCCCATTCATCGCGCAGAATTTGTGTAAGAAGTCTGTTGCTACCACAGCAAGGTTCGCCTTCGTAACGGTTATAGGCGCACATCACTTCTTTTACGTCAGCCTCCTGCACCAGTTCCTTGAAGGCAGGAAGATATGTTTCCCATAAGTCCCTCGGAGAAATATTCTCTGCGTTAAAACTATGTCTGTTCCATTCCGGACCTGAATGTACTGCATAATGTTTGGCGCAGGCATGCAGTTTGTCGTACTTGCTGTCGTCAGGTCCTTGCAGTCCTTTTACTACTGCTACACCCATTTTTGACGTAAGATATGGATCCTCGCCATATGTTTCCTGTCCTCTTCCCCAACGAGGGTCTCTGAATATGTTTACATTAGGAGTCCACATCGTAAGTCCCTGATATCTCTTCAGCTTTCCCGATTTGCTGAATTCTGTTGATTTTGCCCTGGCTTCATCCGAAACGGAAGTGAACACATCGTACAGAAGTTCATCATCGAACGATGCCGCCATACCTATAGCCTGCGGATAGACGGTTGCCAGTCCTGCTCTTGCCACTCCGTGAAGTGCCTCGTTCCACCAGTCGTAAGCCTTGATGCCAAGCCTTTCAATAGCCGGTGATTCGTTTTGCATCAGCAGGGCTTTTTCTTCGAGGGTGAGTCTCTTCAATAAGTCTTCGGCTCTTTCTTTAGGAGATAATGATGTGTCTTGATAAGGGAATTTGTTTTCTTGTGCGCATGATGATACTAAGGCGCAGAAGATGCCTGTTCGTAATAAGATTTTAAAATTCATAACGGTTAATGTTTTTATGTTTTTTCATGGTAATTGTTATGCATCGTGTCTTATGCAATAACAGACGTAAATTTAGTTTTATTGACCGATAATGTTTTTTCTATATGTAACATTTTCTTATATATATGTTTCATCTTATGTATATTCAGTCTGATTTACAATAAAAAAGGTTGTGTAACCGTTCTTTTATTGGTCACACAACCTTTTGAGTTTTTTCCCTGTATTCTTCCTATTGGTTTATTTTTTCTGCAAGGAACTGTCCCGTATAAGAAGCTCCGCATTTGGCTACTTCTTCCGGTGTTCCGGCTATTACCAGATTTCCTCCTTTGTCTCCACCTTCAGGTCCGAGGTCGATAACATAGTCCGCACATTTAATCACATCCATGTTGTGCTCGATAATTACTATGGTATGTCCTCTAGCTATCAGAGAGTCGAAGGCTTCGAGCAGTTTCTTTATGTCGTGGAAATGCAGACCTGTGGTAGGTTCGTCAAATACGAATATCGTAGGTTGCGATTTCTCCACACTTAGAAAATATGCCAGTTTTACTCTCTGGTTTTCTCCTCCTGACAGGGTTGATGATGATTGCCCTAGTTTGATGTATCCAAGCCCTACTTCCTGTAGCGGTTGAAGTTTCTTTACAATCTTCTTTTGATTATGCTCAGTAAAGAATTCTATGGCCTGGTTTACTGTCATTTCCAGAATGTCGTAAATATTTTTTCCTTCGAACTTCACTTCTAGGACATCGCTCTTGAAGCGTTTTCCATGACATGACTCACATTCCAGAACAAGGTCTGCCATAAATTGCATTTCTACGGTCACAGTACCTTCACCTTTACATTCTTCGCATCTTCCGCCTTCAGTGTTGAAAGAAAAATATCCTGCCGTATATCCCATCTGCTTTGACAATGGCTGTTCGGCAAACAACTTTCTGATTTCGTCGTATGCCTTGACGTATGTCACAGGGTTGCTGCGTGATGATTTTCCGATTGGATTCTGGTCGATAAACTCAATATCGTTTATCATCTTTATATCTCCTTCCAGAGAAACGAATTCACCCGGACGTTCGCTTGCTTCGCTGTATTCTCTTTTCAGTGCTTTATAGAACACGTCGCGTACCAGTGTACTTTTTCCGGATCCGCTAACGCCTGTAACCACTGTCATTATATTGAGCGGGAATTTGACGTCGATTCCTTTCAGATTGTTTTCCCTTGCTCCCTTAATTTCTATATAGTTGTTCCATGAACGGTGGCTCAATGGGAGAGGGATAGTTTCTTCGCCCAGCAGATATTTCACCGTATAGCTGTTGCTTCCTTTCTGCAAGTCTTTCATGTCGCCCTGATATACCACCTCACCACCGAGACGTCCGGCTTTTGGACCGATGTCTATGATATAGTCGGCCGCACGTATAATCTCCTCATCATGTTCCACCACAACTACAGTGTTACCCAATTGCTGAAGTTGTCGGAGCACCTTGATAAGCTTGTCTGTGTCGCGGCTGTGCAGACCGATACTCGGTTCGTCAAGGATATAAAGCGAACCAACCAGACTGCTACCCAATGATGTGGCAAGGTTTATACGCTGGCTTTCACCGCCTGACAAGGTATTGCTCAAGCGGTTCAGTGTGAGGTATCCCAGTCCCACATCCATAAGGAAATTAAGTCGGCTGTTTATTTCATTCAACAGTCTTTGTGCAACCAGTGTGTCATGTTCGTTAAGTTGTAGTGTACGGAAGAATTCTTTCAGCTCCGATACCGGCATGTCAACAAGCTGGCATATATTTTTCCCGCCTACTTTTACGTATGTGGCTTCCTTTTTCAGTCTTCCGCCTTTGCAAGTAGGACATGTTGTTTTGCCCCTGTAGCGTGCCAGCATCACCCTGTATTGTATCTTGTACTGATTTTCTTCCAGCATTTTGAAGAATGTATCTATACATACTTTATCGCGCGGGCCATGCCACAGATAGTCCTTCTGTTCTTCGGTGAGTTCGTAGTATGGCGTAAATATAGGGAAATTGTGTTTAGGTGCTTCTCTTAGGAATTCCTGAAGCCATTCGCCCATTTTTTCACCTCGCCAGCACATTACGGCACCGTCGTAAACACTTAATGCCCTGTTTGGAATGACAAGATGTTCGTCTATACCGATTATTTTTCCGAAACCTTCACACGTTGGGCATGCACCGATAGGGGAGTTGAACGAAAACATCTGGTCCGTAGGTTCATCGAACTTTATACTGTCAGCTTCGAATTTTGTACTGAAACAGTGAAGCCTGCTTTCGCCGTCTGGCATGTAGAAACGTAGCATACATGTGCCGTCGCCTTCATACATGGCTGTTTCGGCAGAGTCCGTCAGTCGGCTTATCGAATCCTTGTCGTCATTACAGCTCATACGGTCAATCAGAAGATATACTTTGTCGCTTTCGTCATATTTGTAATCTTCTATCCTTACTATTTCGCCGTCAACTTCCAGACGCGTAAAGCCTTGTTTCAGATCCATGTCCAACTGTTCCTGATGTGTGCGTCCGTCGCGCGGCAGGAGCAGAGTCAGTACTGTATATTTCGTTCCTTTGGGGTAGGAAAGCATACAGTTCACTATATCTTCAGGGCTGTCTTTTTTCACAAGCTCACCGCTTACAGGCGAGTATGTTTTTCCGATTCTGGCAAACAGCAGTCGCAGGTATTCGTATATTTCGGTAGATGTTCCTACTGTGGAGCGTGGGTTTCGGCTTATGACCTTCTGTTCGATGGCTATAGCAGGCGGAATACCTTTAATGAAGTCGCATTCCGGTTTTCCCATTCTTCCAAGGAACTGCCTTGCGTATGAAGAAAGGCTCTCTACATATCTTCTCTGGCCTTCTGCATACAGAGTATCGAAAGCCAGTGATGATTTTCCGGAGCCGGACAGACCTGTAATTACCACCAGTTTGTTGCGTGGTATATCAACGTCTATGTTTTTAAGGTTGTTTACTTTTGCACCTTTTATTGAAATGTATTTGCTGTCGGACATTCTGTTTCATTTTTGATATATGCAAAGATAGGACATTCAATCAGAATTTGAAAATTAATGTATGAAATTAGATTTTTTCGTCTATTTTCTTTAAGTTTGTCAGAGTGAAATATACCTAAAAGTAGGTATTTTCAACTTCATTTTTTATGTCTTATTTTGTAACCGAATTAGAATTATGAATAATGTTTTAGATATGTACAGACCAAAAATATACAAACCCACTGATAAGATGAGCGATTTGATATGCGAGAATTACAGTCTCCTTCAGGTCCTTAGCCGTTTTGGCATATCTTTAGGGTTTGGTGACAAGAATGTACGCGAAGTTTGCCAGATCAACAATGTAGATTGTAATACGTTTCTCACTGTTGTAAATTTCCTTGTGGAAGACGGCAATAGAGTGCACGACTACCTGGAAGGCATTTCAATACCTTCGCTAATGAATTATTTGAGAGAAGCGCACAGCTATTTTCTTGATTTCCAGCTTCCTTCTATCAGAAAGAAACTGATAGAGGCAATAGGTGACTCGAAAGAGAAAGATGTTACATTCCTTATATTACGTTTCTTCGATGCGTACGTTGACGAGGTAAAGAAACATATGGAACATGAAAACGAAAACGTGTTTACGTATGTAGAGAAACTTTTGCGCGGAGAACATTCGGAGGAATATAATATAAGTGTGTTTGCCAGTCATCATGAGCATATAGATACCAAACTGACAGAGCTCAAGAATATTATTATCAAATATTTCCCTGCAGGCGGAAACAACCGTCTGCTTAACGCGACATTATTCGATATTTTCAGTTGTGAAGAAGATCTGGCATCTCATAACAGGGTGGAAGACTTCTTGTTCGTACCGGCTATAAAAGAATTGGAAAAGGAGGCAAAATGAAATCGCATGATGTTATAAATGTTGCAGTGGCAGAGACGTCTATGATAGTCAGGAGCGGTCTAATATCTGTATTGAGGCATTTGCCCGACTTGAATATACAAACGCTGGAGATATCTTCCACTGAGGGACTTCATTTATGTATGGAATCTCACCGGCCGGACATACTCATTGTAAATCCGATGTTCGACGGATGGTTTAATGTAGAGGAACTGAAACAGCAGTATAACGTTCATGAAATGAAGTTCATTTCACTTATATGTACCGTTGTGGATTCTAACGTACTTAAAGGTTATGATGAAAGTATAAACCTTTTTGACAATATAGAGACTCTATCGGCAAAAATATCCTTGATGATGAATGTCGAAGAAGACGACGGTGATACCGATTCATTGAGCCAGCGTGAAAAGGAGATACTGGGGTGTGTGGTGAAAGGTATGACGAACAAGGAAATAGCGGAAAAGCTATATATATCCGTACATACAGTCATTACTCACAGAAGGAATATAACACGCAAACTTCAGGTACATTCGGCTGCCGGACTTACAATTTATGCCATAGTAAACAAACTTGTAGATATAAGCGAGGTGAAAATGAAACTCTGAAAATACCTATTTTTAGGTATTGCCTGTTATGGCTGGAGTGATTACCTTTGCAGTGTTAGTCATATAGAAATTACGTAAACCACAAAAGTAAAAAAGTTAGTTATTAGTTGGGCGCACCCTGCGAAGTGATTCGCGGGGTGCACGCATTTAATAGTCAAGTTTTACCTGAGGGTAGGACACAAACAACTGGTTGTTTGCAATTTTCTTGTCGTTACCCACATTCTCTTTTGTCTGTGTTATTGATGTGTGTGGCTGTTCATTCATATTTTCATTTCCAACAATCCAGATGATGTTCATTATTATGAAACCCAGGATTGAGGTTACAGTAGTAATTTTGCGCTCAATCTTCTTGCTTGAAATGTTCACTGTTCTTCTATTCATGTTTTTAATTCATTTATTTTGGGTTGTGTCTTTAATCGTTCCATGGAGCTGTTGTACTAAGTAAATGGCTGATAGACGATATTACTGCACCCAAAAGCAGATTTTTTTAGAAAAATCAGTTTACGTAAACTGTCTTGAAGTATTTTTGAAAGATATTCCTTGCATTTTCCAGCTGTTCAGGCGTGTTGTATTCCACTCCTTTGAGCTTATATTCCATGTTCATGGCTTCATACTTGTGTACTCCAAGCGTGTGGTATGGCAGTATCTCTACTCTTTCAATCTGTTTGTAATCTTTGAAATGTTCACCAAGGGCTTCCATGTCGTCGTTGAATGCGCTATAACCTTGAACCAATACGTATCTTAGCCAGAAAGGCTTTCCGTTCTCTTCAAGCCATGCCGCTGTTTTAAGTGTCTGTTCGTTGCTGCGCTCTGTCAGAGTTTTGTGTCTTGAAGGATTGAATTCCTTTACGTCAAGCAGAACCAGATCAGCCAGTGAAAGCATCTCTTTTACGTCATCGTTCCAGATACCTCCGTTTGTATCTACACAAATATGTATGCCTGCTTCTTTCAGCATTTTGAATAAAGGAACAAGAGCTTTAGCCTGGAAAGTAGGTTCACCTCCACTGAATGTTATACCTCCTTTTTTGCCGAAGAAAGGCTTTTGGCTCACTGCCATCTTCAGTATCTCTTCTGGGATTGTTTCCTTGCTTTCGCCTTTGGCATCTATTGTGTCTGGATTTGCACAATAGAGGCAGCGGAAATTGCAACCTTGAAGAAAAACAACCAAACGGATGCCCGGTCCGTCGTAAGTTCCAAGTGATTCGTATGAATGTACTCTTATCATGATGAGATTTTTTATTATTTGTGTTGGTGAAAAAATAAACAGAGACCACCTTATTGACTGGCGGTCTCTGCTACTGTATTTGTCATGTCTTCGCCAATCTTTCTTGTCTGAATGACGAGAAACAAGTATGTTTATTACATGCGTTCGTGGAAGCTGCGTGAGATAACTTCCAACTGATGCTCACGGCTCAGCTTAATGAAGTTCACTGCATATCCCGAAACACGGATTGTAAGCTGTGGATATTTCTCAGGATGTTCCATTGCGTCTTCCAGCATCTCACGGTTCAGAACGTTTACGTTCAAGTGGTGAGCACCTTTCACGAAGTAACCGTCCATCATTGTAACAAGGTTCTCGATACGGTTTTCCATATCAACACCAAGTGATTTAGGAACGATAGAGAAAGTGTTACTGATACCATCCTGTGAGTCACGGTAACGAAGTTTTGCTACAGAGCTCAATGAAGCAACAGCACCGTTCTTGTCACGTCCGTGCATTGGGTTTGCGCCCGGAGCGAAAGCGACACCTTTGGCACGACCGTCAGGAGTAGCACCTGTTTTCTTTCCGTACATCACGTTTGAAGTGATAGTAAGGATAGAAAGGGTAGGTTTTGCATTCTTATATACAGGAAGTTTCTTCAATTCCTCATCGAAATAATAAATCAGGTCAACAGCCAAGTGGTCAACACGGTCGTCATCGTTTCCGAAGCATGGGAATTCACCTTCGATTTCGAAACCTTCAGTCAGACCTATTTCATTACGTTTAGCCTTAACCTTTGCATATTTGATAGCAGAAAGTGAGTCAACAGCGATTGACATACCAGCCACACCGTATGCAAGATTTATCACGTGGTCAGTATCAACGAAAGCCATCTGAGCTTTTTCGTAATAATACTTGTCGTGCATATAGTGGATGATGTTCATAGCCTCATTATATACACGGGCCATTTCCTTCAATACCTTCTTGTAGTTGGCAAGAACCTCTTCGAACTGAAGAACGTCACCGCTCAATACAGGGATGTCCTTAACCATCAGCGTACCTGTGTTCTCACATCTACCACCGTTGATTGCAAGAAGAAGAGCTTTTGCAAGGTTACAACGTGCACCGAAGAACTGGATGTGGCGGCCTATATCCTGATAAGATACGCAGCATGCGATACCGTAGTCGTCAGAGTTACGTACTTCACGCATCAGTTCGTCGTTTTCGTACTGGATAGATGATGTATCGATAGAAACCTGAGCGCAGAAGTTCTTGAATCCTTCCGGAAGTTCAGGGCTCCAAAGAACTGTCAAGTTTGGTTCAGGTGATGGGCCGAGGTTATAAAGAGTCTGCAAGAAACGGAATGAAGTCTTTGTAACCTTTGTACGTCCGTCGTTGAAGCGTCCGCCGATAGCTTCAGTTACCCATGTAGGGTCACCTGCGAAGATATCTGTGTAAGCCTGCATACGCAAGTGACGAACCATACGCAATTTGATTACGAACTGGTCAATCAATTCCTGTGCATGTATCTCGTCCAACAGACCGTGAGCCATATCATATTCAATATATATATCAAGGAATGATGAAACGTTACCAAGAGACATTGCAGCACCATCCTGTTCCTTAACGGCAGCAAGATATGCCATATATACCCACTGAACAGCTTCCTGAGCGTTAGTAGCCGGACGGCTGAGGTCAAGACCATATTGCTCGCCCATAACTTTGATTTCCTTCAGGGCCTTTATCTGTTCTGCCACTTCCTCACGCTGGCGGATGCGGGCATCTGTCATAGGACCTGTCAGATGGCGTAAATCATCCTGTTTTGATTCGATAAGACGGTCGATACCGTAAAGTGCAAGACGGCGGTAGTCACCGATTATACGTCCGCGTGCATAGTTGTCAGGCAAACCAGTAAGGAATCCCAGTGAGCGGAATGAACGTATTTCTTCAGTGTAAGCATCGAATACACCGTCGTTATGAGTCTTGCGATAGTGAGTGAAAATATCCTTAACCTTTGGATCTACTTCTACACCGTTTTCACGGCATGCTTTTTCTACAACCTTAATACCTCCGAAAGGCTTGATTGCGCGGCGCAGCAGTTCGTCTGTCTGCAAACCTGCAATAACCTCGTTATCCTTATCTATATACCCTGGAGCGAATGATGTGATGGTAGAAACTGTCGAAGGGTCAAGCGAGCGTACTCCGTTGTTAGCGCGTTCTTCGGCCAAAGCTTCCAAACATTTGTTCCAAACTGCCTTTGTGCGTTCTGTCGGACCTGCCAGAAATGAAGCGTCACCCTCGTAAGGAGTGATGTTTGTCTTTACAAAATCTGTGACATTGATTTCATGGTTCCAACGACCTTCTTTGAAATTCATTACCATAGTGATTTATATTTTATATGTTTAAAAATGATTTTTAAGCACTGCAAAGGTACTAATAATTGTTATACTATACAATACCTATAATTAGGTATATTATTAATTTGTATTAATTACAAAATTATTTTGATTGAAATCAAGTTTATAACTATAATGTAGATTAACTCTTCAATGAAATCACAAAGCAAATAATGTATTTTATTAACTACTTTATAATCAAATGACTATTAAAAAGTAACAAAAAAAAGGGATAAAAATGTATGAAAATGTTTGGATATGTCGGAAAGTACACATATCTTTGCACCGCATTTAAGGAAATGCACTACTGAAAAAAGGAAGTTTGGGTGAGTGGCTGAAACCACCAGTTTGCTAAACTGACGTACGGGTTACCGTACCGGGGGTTCGAATCCCCCAGCTTCCGCCAGTAGTAATGTAAAGATGGCCGCGTAGCTCAACTGAATAGAGTAGCTGACTACGGATCAGCCGGTTACAGGTTTGAATCCTGTCGCGGTCACTTTTTTATGGCGCCTTCGTCTAGCGGTCTAGGACGCGGCCCTCTCACGGCTGAAACACGGGTTCGAGTCCCGTAGGCGCTACAACGGTATTGGAAGTTTGGGTGAGTGGCTGAAACCACCAGTTTGCTAAACTGACGTACGGGTTACCGTACCGGGGGTTCGAATCCCCCAGCTTCCGCAAATAAGCTCTGTAATCGACTGATTATGGGGCTTTTTTGTTTCTTATATAGAGTAGAAAGGGTATAGAATAAAACTCTGCTACAATTTTGCTACAGAAATTTTTCCCGTCGCAAAAGTGTAGCAGAGATAACAAAATTAATCTTCAGTTTATCTATTATTTGCCTATAGCAAAATTCAGACTCTTCAATACGGCTATTCGTCTTCCTTTTTCTTGTAGTTCTCATACATCACCCTTGCCATCTGAGTCATGACATTACGATAGAAATCACTGTTTTCAAACAACTTGGCGAAAGAATCCATTTGTTCCACATAACATCCTCTTGCCACTTCATCGAATATCTGAGGGAAGATACTTTCCTCAAATTGCTTTTCATCCGTATTGTTCGCCTGTTTTGTCAGTTTCTTTTTGGCTGTCGTGACCATCTTGTCGTAGATGGATTCCACTATAACACGGTCTGCTTCAGAGAATTGTCCATGATACATAATATTGACTTTATCAATGATGCGGCTCAGCAAGTCCTCTTTATCGTTCTTCGGCTTTCCCGCTTTTGGATTTTCGCCTTTGATGGCTTTCCCATCACCCAATTTAATGGAAACTGTTTCTCCTTCAGATATTTTGGAGTTTACCAGCATAATCTGTTTGTTCAGGTCTATTCTTTCCTTGGCGTTCTTTGGCAGCAGTCTGTACAAATAGTCGGCATATACGTATGCTTTGTACAGTTCCTTATCGTATGTTCTTGCTATCTGTGCCATATAAGAATAGAAACGGATAAAGTTCTTGATTTTCGACCTTACCTCAAACTGTTTCTCCTCGTCCAATTCTCCATATCTGTCAACAGTACTCTTGAAGGCATTAGACAAAGCTCCAAGTCGGTTCTTCTGCTTGCTTATGTTTTGCAGCAAATCATAGAATTTCTGTTCGTCACCCTCTGTCCATAGTTGGAACATCTGTATGTCCTTTCTGAATGTATATACATAGTTCACGTCAACAGGCTTTATCAGCTCTGTACCTTTATAGAACGGTTCGAACGATTTTTTAATATCCTCCGGCTTGTTGCAGAAGTCGAGCACGTATGTATCCTTCTTGTCTTTCTGCCATCTGTTCAGACGCGAGAGTGTCTGCACAGCCTTTACGTCCTTCAGTTTTTTGTCAACGAACATTGTATGTAGCAGAGGCTCGTCGAATCCTGTCTGATATTTGTCTGCAACAACCAGCATATTATATAAGTCCGAAGCGAAATACAATGGCAGTTTGGCATCCGAAATGTTTCGTCCGTCAGCGGAGTTCAACTTCGTTTCTGTATATTCCACTCCCTCATACGATACCGTACCGGAGAAAGCCACCATAGGATTCACATCAGTAATATTGTTTTCCTGACAATACCTCTTGATTTCCAGAAAATAACGTACCGCATGAGCACGCGAAGAACATACCACCATAGCTTTTGCCTTTCCAAGCATGGCATTGAGTGTCACTTCTCTGAATTTCTCCACGATGATAGCCGTTTTCTGAGCTATCACATGCTGATGGTTATCATGGAAAGCCTTTATGGCGCGTGTGGCAGGAGTTTCCTCATACGAAGGATCAGACTCTATACGCTTTGCAATCTCGTAAGTAGTGTCGTACGTGGTATAATATTTCAACACGTCCTTGATGAATCCCTCTTCTATGGCCTGTAGCATGGAATAGTTATGATAGGCTACATATTTGTTGTCTTCCGGATTTTCACCTTCTTCGGCCAACTCACCGAAAGTCTGCAGAGTCTTTGGCTTTGGAGTTGCCGTAAATGCATAGAAGTACAGATTGTTGTGCTGTCCCTGCGCTAATAAATCCTCCATCAGGGCATCCTTTTTCTTTTCCAGTTCTTCAGCCTCAATCTCTTCTATTTCGGCATATTCGCGCAATGCCTCGTCTGTATCCGCAAGTGCGGCCTTCAGTTTTTCCGCACTCTTGCCCGACTGTGAAGAATGAGCCTCATCTACAATTATGGCATATCTCTTTCCGCTTCGACTTGTCAGTTCCTTGTAGATAACCGGGAAACGGTGTAGGGTAGTGATAACAATTCTCGTATTGTCGTCGTTGATGATTCTTGCCAGTTTCTCCGAGTTGTCAGAATCGGTAATGGTTTCTATCTGTCCGTCTATATGGTCGAAGCCTAGGATTGTACTCTGTAGCTGCTTGTTCAGCACACGTCTGTCGGTGATTACAAACACACTGTTGAACATATTCTTCATCTCCGCATTCTGTAGTCCTGCAAGACGATAAGTGAGCCATGCGATAGAGTTCGATTTTCCCGAACCTGCCGAATGCTGTATGAGATAATTGTTCCCGTGCGGCTTCTTCAGTGAATAGTATTTTGTCTTTTCGTCCGCAGCCATATCGTATCTTGCTTCTTCTTTGCAACGGCTTTGCAAAACGTTTGCAAAATAAGTGTCGGCCACTAACTTTTCCACCACATCCAACTGATGATAACGAGGGAAGATTATCTTCACAGAGGTTTCCGTAACCTCTTTCTCCTTGCCGTGCTTGTCTATTATAATCTTCAGCTTTTCTTCCTCCTGGCGCGAGATATAACGCTGAAGAATGGAAAGCAGCATGTCCCTGCGCAATACCTTTTCCCACAGATAGGCAGTTACATATCCGCCGTCCTCACGTTCCGGATTTCCTGCGCCGCCCACCTCTCCGGCACCGTTTGAGCCCTGATTGAAAGGGATGAAGAAAGTCTTTTCCTTTTTCAGTTCTGTAGCAAGAGCCACTTCATACAGGTCAACTCCGAAGTATGCCAATATACGGTTGTTGAAATGAAACAGCGGTTCTTTCGGGTCTCTGTCCGTGCACCACTGACGTTTTGAGTTCTCCACATTCTGACCCGTAATCTGGTTTTTAAGTTCGAGTGCCACCACAGGAATACCGTTCAATGAGAGTACCATGTCGATGGTATTCTTGTTCAGCTTGGAATAGGCAAACTGGCGTGTCACTGTGAGAATATTCGCATCGTAATTTGCCACAAGCTCATCATTCAGCATCGAAGCCGGAGCAAAATAGCAGAATCTGATGTTTATACCCACGTCGCTTATACCCTTGCGGAGCACATAAATCAGTCCATAGCGCGAAACGTCATCCTGAAACACACGGTACAGCTGTTTCTCAGCCTTGTCGCCATACTTGGTTACATAGCGTTTCCACTGCTTTGGCTGTGTCTTTTCTATAAAGGAGATAAGCACAGGCATATCTATAGCCCTGTCCTTGTCGTATGTATCCTGATTACCTTTGATATATCCGCCCTCTGTGATAAGGTATTGTTCTATGTCGGCTTCAAAGTTCTTTTCTTTTAAGTCTGTGGTATTCATAGTTATATATTTCTTTAATCTTATGTTTTCAGTTCAAAGTGCCATCCAAAGTGCCATTTTGGCTCTTTGACTCCTCTTCTTTGGCACTTTGAGAAAAGTTTATGTTCATTTCTCTATTGCTGAGGTTGTTCTCTTCCCCAAACAACATATTTCTCAGGAACATTTCCAGGTACTTTGTATTAGCAGAAACCCCTTTTGTATAGTTATTGTAGTTGGCACGTACAAGCGCATTTCTGAAATACCACGAATGTTTCTTGAATATATCATTATCCACCTTAAATCCGAAAGTTTTCAGATATTTCATAAGGAATACAGCTATGGTTCTGGTATTACCTTCTCCGAAAGCATGTATCTGCCAAATACCTGAAATGAATTTACCGATTCTCTGTAAAGCCTGTTCGGCATTCATTGCGGGATAATCAGTACTTTTTTCCTGTGCAAAATCGTATTCCAGAGTAGGGCGAATCATTTCATAATCCGAGTAGATAACCGTATCTCCGTCGAGTACCCATTCTTTCTTTGTTATATTATAGTTTCGTATTTGCCCTGCATGCTTGTACAGACCTTCAAACAGACGTTTATGAATATACAGGAGATAGTCCGGTGTAAACGAGAAAGTCTTTTCCGAAAGCAGTTCGGTTATACGTGCCGATACCTTGTCAGCTTCTTCCGTCCGTTCATCTTCCATTTCCCCACGTGATGATTTCGACTGATAGTATGTATCAATCAGATGTTTCACTTCTTCAATGGAAATGTCTCCCTCTATATGTTGCTGTGCCGTCCGAATAAGATACTCAGACGGTTTCAGTCCGTCCACATCCTGCAAGCCTATAGCGACTTGCCATGCGGCTGCTTTCTCTTTCTGGTCGGGTTCTCCCTGTCGGATATATTTGTCGAATTCAGTCATGGCTTATACTTTTCTTTTTCCGGTTACACATTCGAAAATCAATGATTTTTTGTAGTCTTTCAGTTTTTCTATCTTCTGCTGCTTTATGGAGATTAGTTCGTCTATCTCGCTGCATTTCTGGTCAAGGTAGTTGGCGATGGATTGTTGTTCGGAGAGAGGAGGAAATGCAAAGAAATAATTCATAATTTTTTCTTGTGCTATAGTTGGAATTGTACCTCCAACAACAGATGTTTCAACAAACGCTCTTGTAGCTTTAGTTTGGAAACTATATGCCAGAAACTTTGGATAATCCTTGTGTTGTTTAAAAACGACAATCTGTGGGTTTATTGTACATTCCATAGGTATATCATCAACAAATGAACATTTTCCATATGTAGAACCTGTCTTAACCATAAGTATATCATTTTTTGATATCATTATTTCGGGAGATTCATAATACTTTTTCCATGACAAATATGTCCTATTTGTGTAATCCATTTTCATGTCTTTCATATTTGATGGACTTAGAGTTATAGCTCCGTTTCCTTCTGAAACTAAATCATCAGATTTATACCCTCTAAAACCAATACGACCAAAAACATTACAAGAGAATTTTAATCTTTTCACTTCCCAATGCTCCGGAATCTCCCCAATCCATTCAATACCGCTATCTTTTAGAGGTACATTTTTATCCAAACCTTTGGTTACAGCTTCGGTAATGACAGATTGCTTGTAGCTTTGCAGTTTGGTTATCATTTCCTCTTGCAAAGTTATCATTTCGTCTATTTCGCCACATTTTTGTTCAAGGTAGTTGGCGATGGATTGTTGCTCGGAGAGAGGAGGAATTTGTACATATATATTATTAATAAAATCACTATTAGCTCTTGGCATTTTTGCTCCATAAGTAGAAGAATTAACCACTTCAATGAAAGCTTGGGAAAGAAGAAGTTTATGTATAAAACGGCAATCATTTTCTTTTGTATCGTAAACAATAAACTCTGTAGAACAGATACCATCTGATTTCGCAAGATATACTTTTGATAGATATGGTCTTAACTTCCCAAATAGAACATTGTTTTTGCAAAATCTGTTTGCGATTCCGTCAACTTCTGATGTCGTATCAACATATTTACCTGAACCTGATTCTATATTTTCTAATCCTATATAAGGTAAAGGATTTCCCTTACTATTTTCTTTAATATTGGTTTGAGAACAAATATTTTTTACTCTTTTAACCTCCCAATGCTCCGGAATCTCCCCAATCCAAGCAATCCCACTATCTTTATATTTATCGTATCTATTTTCCATAATCCTCAATCTTCCTGTTCGTAATAATAAGAGTAATCAATACCTTTCATAAAGGTTTCCCGGTCATTAATCTTGTCGGTAAGTGCAGGGCGCAGAAGTGCTTTCAGTTCATCAGCATTTGCTACACTGTGAGTCATTGCATCAAGGTAAGATTTCTTGTTTACATTGCTCCAGTCCACACAAACTTTAAGATTTTTCTTCAGCATCAGGTCAAGCCAAATACGGGTGGCACGCCCGTTGCCTTCACGGAAAGGATGAGCTATGTTCATCTCCACATACTTGTCTATTATATCATCGAAACTTGTTTCGGGCATACGTTCTATCTGTTCCAATGTAGCTTGAAGATATTGAACTATTGCAAACTGGAATCCTCCTTTGGCTATGTTTACCGTGCGTATCTGTCCGGCAAAGTCGTATAGTCCGCCAAATAAATAGGCATGAATCTGCTGCAAACCTTTTATGGTTCCTACCTCAATGCTGTCAATCAGACTGCTTTCGAATAGTGCGTAAGCTTTCGATTTGCTTCGTCCGTCTATAGTTTCATCACTGTTGCTAAACCATTCTACAAACCGCGCGGCTTTGGTATTAGGGAAACATGCTGCAAGAGAAAGAACTCCTGTGTTATCAAGGACATCTGTCATATAATGCTTTCCGTCCGAAGCCATTAGTTTCAGTTGGTTAGTGACACTAACCAACTCATTATTTTCTTTCTTCAGCTTGTTTTTCAGATACTTCCAGTAGTTTCTGTTCTTGGTATAATCATCTTGGGCATTTAGAACGCCAACAATATCTAGTACAGAAAACCACCATTTGGAATTCTCGTCATCCCAAATGGCACGTACTTCTCTGTCATCAAAGAAACGTATGGATATTTTATTTATCTTGGTCATAATTAGAATCGTTTATCTGCCTTTCAGCTTCTTCTGCTCCTTTTCAAAGTTTTCAAGAAAATGAATCTCTACGGGTGAAAGACTGTAAACAGTCCTTTCTTTGAACTTGTCGTACTCCGTATCCGCTTTCTGCTTTGCAAGTTCTGCAGAAATCTTTCCGGCATGGCTTAACAGCTCTTTTCCGGAAAGCTTTAGAAAATCGTCCAATTTCTGAATCCAGTCTTTCATGTACATTGGCTTATGCGATTTGGCTTGAAGTTCTGCAAAATCCAAATACAGACTGACTATTCTGTTGAGAGTATCCAATTCATCTGAAGAAAGATAGTTCTTGGCTATTTCAGCATCGGTGCGTTTTGGTAATGCTCCTGTCCATGAAGTAAGTCCCATGAAATCTTTTTCAGCATCTGCACGTTCGTAAATGATTTCGGCTGCTGTATGTCCATGAACAGAGTAGTGCATCTTGTTCTGTACAGTCTTGAAAAACTGCATGGTAGCTTCTGTACGTGGGTCGTAATCTATACTCAGGGCATATATTTCAAGTATCTTGCGGTAGAATACCTTTTCCGAGGAACGTATGTCGCGGATACGGCTTAACAGTTCGTCGAAGTAGTTTCCTCCTCCGGCTCTTTTCAGCAAATCATCGTTCATGGCAAATCCTTTTACAAGATATTCACGAAGGACACTTGTAGCCCATATTCTGAACTGTACTCCACGGTGTGACTTGACACGATAACCTACGCTGATTATCATGTCAAGGTTATAGTATGCAAGATTTCGTTCGACACTTCTGTTTCCTTCATTTTGAACTGTTGCAAAAAATGCAACAGTTGAGTCCGGACTCAACTCTCCGTCCTCGAATACATTCTTTATATGTCGTGAAATGGTAGATTTGTTTCTCTGGAACAGCTCTGCCATCTGGTCGGCCGTAAGCCAAACTGTATCATTGCATAGAGTTACTTCTATCCTTGATTTGCCATCCTCTGTCTGGTAGAGGATTATATTTCCGTTGTTTTGCTGCTCGTTCATTACCGACTTATCTTTACAGATTTACTTCTTTCATATCAATATTTTGTTTTCTATACTTTTGGTTAGGACTTGTTGATGCTTCGGGATAAAGTTTCTCCAAAAGTCCGAGTTTAAGCATCTCTGGTATAATCTTTCCTCTTATATATTGATGGCTCTTTCCAACCTTTTCTGATATTTCATCTATTGTTATCCAATCTTCACATAGTTCAAGGACTTTGTTTATTAATGTATCTCTGTTTAATCGTTGCCCTACTTTGTCTAAGCTTGTATCATTACTATCCAAACTTGTATCATTACTATCCAAACTTGTATCATTACTATCTAAGCTTGTATCATTACTATCTAAGCTTGTATCATTATCTGACATATACAGATATAAAGAAACTGTATCTGGCTGTACATTCTCAATAAGCTCAGGCATATGCCATTGGTTCTCTCTACATCCTTTTATAATATAGTCGGCACCACTACCGGCCTTTTCTCCGTATCCCAATTGAATGAAAAATTTCTGTATGATGGGATTACGGCAAACGCTTTGGCTACCAGAATAAAAATCATCTATGGTGATAAGCATTCTTCCGGGATTACGGAATATTATTTTATCTTTTTCTCTGATAATAACAATATTGCCTTGTTCTGCATAACTGGAATGTACAAGACTGTTTACCAAAGCTTCTCTAATAGCAATATGAGCTGCAGTCTCTTCTGTTCTTTCTATGCCATTCAATGAGAATGGGACAGGCAAGGTTTGTGCCAACTTATTATATACTTTGAAAAAGAACTGATATAAATTGGAATTCCATGAGCTATCGGCATATATTCTATCCGACCATCTTTCATTCATATTATTGCTAAGTTTCTCTTGATAATCGACAAAATACCATGGACAGCAAGCCTGGTCTGTAATGCTTTCTGTTTTACCGAACATAAGTATTCCAGCACGTGTAAATCCTTCTTGACCGCTCTCTCTATCTACGCGATAAGCTCCAATTTTACACAAGAAATTAAAATCATCCAATTCATTCCAAGGATGATTGTTTTTACGGAGTATAAAACGTTGACGATAACCTCTTAATGTCTCAGTATCAATGTCGCTAATAGAATAGTTTGGCAATATCTGATTATCGAAAGGTAACGTAGAATGATGGGCATCAGCAAACATCTGACGTATTTCGGAATCTGTACAATGATAATCACCTTCATGATTTCTTTTGAAAGTATTTCCAAAAGGATTTCTTGTCAGGAAAACAGGACGTATGTCGTATGAGGCTCTTGGAATCCTGAATAGCAAAAAGAAATTACCATCTATTTCAGCATCAATTACATCACGTTCTGTAAGCATCGTTGCACTAACTTTCTCTTTATTGTGTGCACAATCCCAAAATCGTTTTTTATACGTTTGTAATTGTTGTTTGTCAAATCCGTCAGGATAAAATATACCATTCTTTTCTTTTATGCCTAATACTATAATACCTCCATTCGTATTGGCAAAAGCAGAAAAAGTTTCCCAAAAACTTTCCGGTAATCCTCCTTTTGCAGATTTGAACTCGATTTCAGAGTTCTCAGAACCGCTGATTAACTGTTTGATATATCTTTTTGTGTCTGAAATCATAAGTATAATGGCTTAATATATTTTTAATCTATTTCCAAATAATATCTGCTTACCCTAATATTCTGGACATCAGTTCCGATTCTTTTTCTTCCAACTTTTTCAGTTCATCAAATATCACAGAACTTGGTGTTAGTGGAGTGTATTTATAGAACTCGCGGGTGAGAGGTATTTCATAACCGATTTTGCTTTCGGATTCGCTGTACCAGAAGTCGGGAGCATACGGACGTACGTTCTTGTCGAGGTATTCAGTAATGTCTTCCTTCCATGGAATAATCTCGCTGTCCTTCAGTTCAGGGTCGGGAGCAAATCCGCTTTCCTGGTCAACAGGTTTCACGTATGCCTCCATCATATCGGGGTTGCGCTTGCCGAAATAGTTTCTCAATAGGGCTACCTTTCCTTGCGGTACTTTTATCTTGGCTTTCTTCAGTTCGAGGAAGAAAGTGATGTCCGGGAATCCCACATGGTTAGGCATATTATTTTCCCAATATGTGGCAACTTCTTTCAATAAAGCTCTGTCGGCTTCCTTATAGTTTTCGGCAGTGGCATCGTCAAAATGAATATCCTTATACTCTAAGCGCAAAGGACGGTTTATGGTGAGTTTAGTAAACTTGAAGTCCTCTACGTCCTTCACCTTGCTTTCTACTTTCAGCTCCGGGTTCATCTCAGAGGTATATTCCCAATCGGTAAAATCGTGATAAGCCTGCATAATAAGTTCGCGGCAAACTGTGGTAATTTCCACACGCTTGTTGCCTAGAGGTTTGCGCAGTTTCTCAAAGCATTTGCTTGCGTCAATAAGCTGAACCTTTCCTGCACGTTCTTCCGATTTGTTTTTGCTCACTACCCATATGTATGTGGCTATACCTGTATTATAGAACAAATCATTAGGCAGCTGAACGATTGCTTCCAGCCAGTCGTGTTCAAGCAGATAACCTCTGATTTCGCTTTCGCCGCTTCCTGCATCGCCTTTGAACAGAGGAGAACCGTTCTGGATGATAGCCATACGTCCTTCTTCTTTCAGTTTCGCCACACCGTTGAGCATGAACAGCATCTGTCCGTCGCCTTTTGCCGGCAGTCCCGGGGCAAAACGTCCTGCTTCGCCCATCTCGTTTTCGGCTTTCACACGTTTCTCGGATGCTTCCCAGTCGATGCCGAAAGGTGGGTTTGATATGATATAGTCGAACTGATAGCCTTTGAACTGGTCATCGCCAAGAGTATCGCCAAGTCGCATATTGTCTGCATTACCGCCCTTGATAAGCATATCGGCTTTGGCAATACCATACGTCTGCGGATTGAGTTCCTGACCGTAGCATGTGATTTCGGCTTCGGAGTCTATCTTGCGGAATCTCTCGTCAAGACAGGCAAGCATCTGGCTGGTTCCCATTGCCATATCGTATATGGATGCTACGATGCCTTCGTCTTCCATCTTCTGTTCGTCTTCTCCTACAAGCAGTTCGCTCATCAGATAGATGATGTCGCGTGCGGTAAAGTGTGCTCCTGCCTGGTCGTTATATGACTCGGAGAACTTTCTGACCAGCTCTTCAAAGATATAACCCATATCTACGGCCGAAACAACATCCGCACCAAGATAAGCCTTGGCAGAGCAGAACTCCTTTATAACGAGGTATAGACGGTTGTTGTCGTCCATTTTTTTTATTTCGTTGTAGAAGTCCATACGGTTGATTATGTCAATCACGTTCTCGGAGAAATGGTTGAGGTAACTCTCGAAGTTGTCTTTGATGTTATCGGCATCGGCAAGCAATATATCGAAAGTAAATTTGCTGGTATTGTAGAACTTCTGCTTGGCTGCAGCTTCAAGGAAACCTTTTTTTACGGCTATACCTTTTGCCTCAAGCTCCTCGTTCATCTTGATAACGGCGTTCTTTGTTGGCGCCAAAGTATCTTCAAAACGCTTTATCACGCACATAGGCAGGATTACCTTTCCGTATTCGTGAGGTTTGTATAATCCTACCAGTTTATCGGCAATAGCCCAGATAAGGTTTGCTTTTTCCTGTATATTTATAGAAGTCTGTCTCTGTAAGTCTTCTCCGCTCATGAAATAATGTTTTTATGATTTTCTTATCCAAAGATAGTGCAAACCGAGTGAAATACAAAGTGAAAATATGATTTTAGACTTTTAATTACGATGCAAAAAGAAAGAATATTTGCTTGTTTAATATAAAAATGATTGCTTTATGATACTTTTTCTGCCTTATTAATAGAACGATTTTATTAAAACAGAATGAAATGTTAATTATAAACCTGCTTTAGATTGCTAATTTTGTAATTAAATACTGCAGAATAGTTAAAATAGCCTTATTTATTAAGGCTAATGACGAAAAAAAACGTGCGCACATTTCATTTTAACCGTGCGTATATTCAATATAAACAGGGCGCACATTTTACTTTGAACGTGCGCCCGGTCTTTTTCGGCTATCAAAAAGGCTTGAAAATTATCTTTTTTCGCTCTAGATTTGTTTTAGAATAGAAAATATTTCATGTGTTATTGTGCTACTGTATTTGATTTATTTGTGTTATAATGTAGCTGAGAAGTGTTGTTGCTATGTATAAAAGATTTTATATATAATAATATTATTTCATTGTGTATTTACGAACTATGGCGAGAATGGCAATTTTTCAATCAAACCTGGTATCGCCCCGAATTTTATTATTATTACGTACTTAAATTATCATTTTGACAATAAGTAATTGCCCCATCGGGTTTATTTACTATCTTTGCCGCCGTTTTGAAAATTCCCTTTAAACAAATGAATAAATTAAACGGACTGCTTTATGGCATAATATCATCGGCATCGTTTGGATTGATTCCGCTTTTTGCCATTCCAGCCATGCAGCATGGTATGGACTTTATGAATGTCATTTCATACAGATTCCTTTTTGCAACAATAGCACTGGCTGTTCTTCTGAAAATCAGGAAGGTTTCTTTCGGTATAGAAAAATCGGATTTGCCAACGCTCTTGCTGCTCTCATTTTTTTATCTGGTTTCTTCCGTATTCCTGTTATGGGGATATAAGTTTATGCCGTCAGGGGTGGCTACCACAATACATTTCATGTATCCTGTGATAACGACTCTTGTCATGATGCTCTTCTTCCACGAAAAGAATTCGCTGTTTCGCACATTGGCTATTCTGATGGCGATAGGAGGGGTGTATGCACTTTCGTATTCCGATTCGCAAGGCGAAACTAATATGTTGGGAGTGATTATTGTGCTGATATCGGCAGTGGGATATGCATTGTATCTTGTTACGGTTGGTCAGCGCAAGAACCAGAGCCTGAAAGGACTTAAGCTTACTTTTTATGTGTTTCTTTTCAGTACGGTGATACTGCTTGCAGGAATGTCGTCAACCGGAAGTTTGCATTCTATACCTGATTTGGCTACTGCAGGTAACTTGCTGCTGCTCGCCATAATACCGACTATCGTGTCGAATCTGACTTTAATAGAGGCTATAAAGTACATTGGGGCTACACAGACATCTGTATTGGGAGCCATGGAACCGGTGACAGCTGTAATAGTTGGTATAGCGATTTTTGGTGAAGCGTTTACTTTTACTATTGCGGTAGGTATAATACTTATAATTTCGGCTGTGACTATAATAATACTAAAAAGGTAATAAAACTATAACATTGAATTGATTATGAAGAAACTACTTTGTCCGCAGTGTAAGATATCATCTATGTATGTAAAGAATGCCAGTGGAGAACGCCGGCTGGTATATGTGGATGAAAATCACAATATCGTGCCTAAGTATCCTGAAGAGAGTCTGGAGGGGTTTGATCTGACTGAAGTATATTGCCTGGGATGTTCTTGGCATGGTTCACCAAAGAGATTGAGTAGTAAATATGTATGAATTTATTGCACAAAATCTGTTTTTCTGTGTAATAAATGCTTCTTTTTTACTCGTTTTCGGTAAGTTTTAGTATCTTTGCCACCTAAATGTTTAAATATTAATGAATTATATATTATGGAAAAAGTTATAATCAATTCTTATGATGAATTTGAAAAGTTGGTAGGCAAACAGATTGGAATTTCAGACTGGTTGGAAATATCTCAGGAACGTATTAATCAGTTTGCAGATGCTACTTTGGATCATCAGTGGATACATGTTGATGTAGAGAAGGCAAAGGTGGAAAGCCCTTATAAAAGTACTATAGTACACGGTTATCTCACTCTTTCTGTTCTTCCGTATCTTTGGAATCAGATAATAGAGGTAAACAACCTGAAGATGATGGTTAATTATGGTATGGACAAGATGAAATTCGGTCAGGCTGTACTTTCAGGTCAGAGCGTGAGACTGGTTGCCGACTTGCAGTCGCTGGTTAACCTTCGCGGAGTTGCCAAGGCTGAGATTAAATTCTCTATAGAAATTAAAGACCAGAAGAAGAAAGCACTTGAAGGAGTTGCAACATTCCTTTATTATTTCAATTAATAATTCATAAAGCAAAGGGTTAAACAGTTGAGTATGTCAATGCTGTTTAACCCTTTTATAATTTCTTGATGTTTTTACATTTGTCTGTAATTTTTTGCCAATCCTCCTTCGCTTGTTTCCTTGTATAATGAAGGGAGGTCGTGGCCTGTCTGTTTCATTACTTCTACCACACGATCGAACGATACACGGTGGTGTCCGTCGGTAAATGCCGAATAGATATTTGCGTCGAGAGCACGCGCTGCGGCGTATGCGTTTCTTTCGATACATGGTATTTGTACCAGACCGCATACAGGGTCGCAAGTCATGCCTAGATGGTGTTCCAATCCCATTTCTGCCGCATACTCGATTTGTGCGGGGCTTCCGCCGAATAATTGGCTTGCAGCTGCTGAGGCCATGGAACATGCCACTCCGACTTCTGCCTGACATCCTGCTTCTGCACCTGAAATAGAAGCGTTTTGTTTTACGATATTTCCAATCAGACCTGCAGTGGCAAGGGCTCTCAATATTCTGGCGTCGCTGAATTCACGGCTTTTCTGCAAGTGCAGCAATACTGCCGGCACTACTCCGCACGAACCGCAGGTAGGAGCCGTGACAATTTTTCCTCCGGCTGCATTTTCCTCGCTTACTGCCAGTGCATAAGCAAAAACCAGTCCTCTTGAGCGAAGAGAATCTTTGTATCCCTTGGCGCGTATATAGTATGATGAGGCTTTTCTTGGCAAGTTTAGCGGACCGGGCAATACGCCTTCGGCATCCAAGCCTCTGTAGATGGCGGCTTTCATGGTTTCCCATACTTCTGCCAGG
This sequence comes from Bacteroides cellulolyticus, assembly GCF_025567135.1. Taxonomy (NCBI): domain Bacteria; kingdom Pseudomonadati; phylum Bacteroidota; class Bacteroidia; order Bacteroidales; family Bacteroidaceae; genus Bacteroides; species Bacteroides cellulolyticus. The sequence goes on along the minus strand of NZ_JAOQJJ010000001.1, from coordinate 595,820 downwards.
AAATCCCATATCTCCGGACCTTCGCACTGTTCTACATATTCCCAGTAGCTTTTTCCTGTATGCTTGCACCATGCCAGAATTTCACTCATGTTCTTCATGTCGTAGATGTCTTCTGATACAGTCATGCCTTTACCTTCTTCGGCAAGAGCTCCTCCGCCTACACTGAATACTGTCCATTCGTCTGTCACACGTTTGTTTGAGTCGAGCGACTTGAATGTCATTCCGTTGGGGTGAAATGGCAGGAATACGTGTGATTTCCAGATCAATTCTACTGGGGCATGCGGTTGCAGGGTGTCCAGTATGGCAATGTCTGTCATGTGTCCTTTTCCGGTAGCTGCCAGGCTTCCGTAAAGTATCACCTGAAACGATGCAGCTTCAGGATGTTTTTTCAGGAACATTTCTGCAGCTTTTCTTGGTCCCATGGTGTGGCTGCTTGAAGGGCCTGTTCCTATTCTGTATAGTTCTCTAATTGATTTCATCGTGATTTGTTTTATATTGTTTGCCTGTGATGGCATATTATATGTTTACTACTGTAATTCCTGCACCTCCGAATTGCACGTGTTCGTCGTGGAAGCTGGACACTCCCGGCACTGTGGCTAGATATTGCCTGATCAGTGTACGGAGGATGCCCGAACCGGTGCCGTGCAATATCCTTACGCTTTTGGCTCCTACCAGTATGGCATCGTCAATAAAATAAGTAACAGCCTGGATGGCTTCATCTGCTCTCATGCCGCGCACGTCGATTTCATGCTTGAAGTTGAGCTTCTTTTCGTACATGCTGCTTTGTGTGGCAGTACTTACAAAGCTGGCCTTGGCAGGAGAAGCGGCAGACGGCTTGGGAGCGTCTGTATGTTCCAGTCTCTCCGTCTTTACGTTTGTTTTCATAAGGCCGAACATTACAACTGCATTCTTGCCGTTGATCTCCAAAACCTGTCCTACGCTGCTCTGTCCTTTTATACGTACATAGTCCCCGGTATTGATAGGTTTCACCTTAGGAATGACAGGTGTGCTTGTCTCGTTTGCCTTCTTTTCTTTCTTTTCCTTGCGGCGTTCCTGTTTTTCCCTCAGTTTTTCCATCTTTTGGGCTATTTTCTCTTCCATGGCAGCCTTTTCCAGTTCTTCCACTTCGCGTCTGAAGTCTGTAAGTTCCTGTCTTGCCAAACGTGTACGTTCTTTTTCAGCCTGCGCTTCCTTAATGGTACGGATGGTGTTTTCTATGCGGGCATTCGATTCCTGCAGGATTTTCTCTGCTTCGTCCTTGGCTTTTTTCAGTATTTCCTTTCTGCTCTTGGCAAGTTCCTCCATTTCCTTTTCATACTTGGCAATGGTTTCTTCCATTTGCTTTTCGCGCTTACGGATATTCTGACGCTTGGTTTCCCAGTATCTTTTGTCGCGGACTATGTCTTGCAGATATTTGTCGCTCTGTATGTATTCGCTTCCAACAATTTCGGATGCATCTGCTATAACGTCTTCCGGAAGTCCTATCTTGCGTGCTATCTCTACGGCGAACGAGCTTCCCGGGTTGCCTATCTGAAGCTGGAACAGGGCACGCATCTCATGCCTGTCGTACAGCATGGCTCCGTTAATCACTCCTTCGTTGTTCTCTGCAAAATGTTTCAGGTTCTGGTAGTGTGTCGTTATCACTCCGAATGTTTTCTTTGCATTGAAGCGTTTCAGCACTGCTTCTGCTATGGCACCGCCTATTTGCGGTTCCGTACCGCCTCCGAATTCATCAATCAGGATGATGCTTCCTTCGTTGCAGTATTTCATCATGTTCTTCATATTCGTAAGATGTGACGAATATGTACTGAGGTCGTCCTCGATGCTTTGCTCGTCGCCTATGTCGATGAAGATGCCGCTGAAGATGCCGGCATGGCTGCGTTCGTTCATCGGGACAGGTATTCCGCATTGCAGCATATACTGTAGCAGTCCTACGGTCTTGAGGCAGACTGATTTACCACCTGCATTAGGACCGGAGATGAGGAGAATTCTGTTCTTGTCGTTCAGGGCTATTTCCAGCGGAACAACTTTCTTGTTATGCTTCTCGAGGTTTATTCTCAAAAGTGGATGTATTGCATCAAACCAGTCTATTGTCCTGCTGTTTTCCATGGCAGGCTTTACGGCTTTGGTGTCGATGCCGAACAATGCTTTTGCTCTTATGAAATCTATTTTGGCAAGAAACTCGTATGAGACGAGTATTGCGGGAATATGTGGTCGGATTTCTTTAGAGAATTCGGTCAGGATTCTTATTATTTCTCTTCGCTCTTCACCTTCAAGCTCTCTTATTCTGTTGTTGGCTTCAACTACTTCTGCCGGTTCTATGAAGACGGTTTTTCCTGTTGCGGATTCGTCGTGCACTATACCCCTGATCTTTCTTTTCATGCCGGGTGCTACAGGGATTACAAGTCTTCCGTCGCGTACGGTTGGTGTGACGTCCTTGTCAACAAAGCCTTCCGATTGTGCCTGCCTCAATATCGAGTTCAGACTTCGTGATATGCTGCCTGCCGTTGATGACAGTTCGCGTCGGATAGACAAAAGCTGTGGTGAGGCATTGTCTTTGATTTTCCCGAATTTATCAAGTATATTATTGATTTTTGATGTCAGCTGTGGAAAGACCATGATGTCTTCTGCAAGTTTGCATAGAGTAGGGAATTGACTGTTCTTTTCGTTGTCGTCAGTTTCCCCGTCATTGTCTCTCTGAAAAAACATAATTATATCCCTGATGGTTTCGAGTGAACGGCGAAGGTCGAAAAGCTCAGCTTCGTTCATGTACATTCCTTCAATCCTGATTCTTTTCAGTGATGGGCGTACATCGAAAAAGTTCTGGTCAGGGAATTCGTTTTCTCCCTGAAGAATTTGAGTGAATTCGTTTACCTGGTCCAGTAATAAATTTACATTGCTGAAATCATCTGAAAAACTCATTTCGTCCACCTTTTCTTCTCCTAGCGTGCATAGGCATTTTTGCTTTATGAGTGAACGTATTTGGTCGAACCCTATTTTTTGTTCAAAGTTAAGGGGGTATATCATGTTTCTTTTAGTGTTATTATGCTGTTTTATAAATACGAGGCAAAGGTAGCACAATGCGATTTTATTTCAAAATATTTTTCATTACTACACAACTGATGGCTTGAATTATTTATCTTTTTTTGGTAATTTTGCACACCAAATAAAAGAGATTGTTGGTATAGTATGAAATTGAAAAAAGATATAGAAATAGAAAAAGGTCCCGATGGATATGTCTTGGGCGGAGGGGATATGGAAGCTTCTGAATATGACATGCTTACTCCGCTTAGTGATGAAGCCGTGTTCCTGATAGAAAAGGTAGGTCAGGATGAATTTGATGAAGATACTCTGGCCGGGTTGCTGTGCAGTGAATTTGGTATGGATTACAGCCGTGCGATTGATGAGGCTCTGGCATATATGAACCATTGGCAGGACATAGGTATAACACGTTGGTAATATAATCTTGGAGATGTTGTTTGATAAGAAATCTCTTTCCGGAATATTAAATACTATTATATGGATGTGGAGGCAGATGGCGGGATATAGGGTTCCGGTATTTGCCTCTGTGTTTATTGGTCTTGTAAGGATTGTAGCTTCTCTGCTTTTTATCTGGATAAGCAAGGAGATGATTGATGCTGCGGTAAATTCGGGTGCTGACCTGAAGTCTTATTCGCTGGCGTTGGTTATGACTTTGGGAGTGGAGATAATATGTTCGGCTTTTCAGGGATATATAGATGTAAGGACAGAGGTCGGGCTGCGTAACACCTTGAGAGGTAATATCTTCCGTAAGGCTTTGAATGGAAGATGGTTTGGCAAGGAAAGGTGGCATACGGGTGATGTGGTGAACCGTCTGGAAGAAGATGTCAGGGTAGTGGCAGATACGTTATGTCATTTGATGCCTGGAACTGTAATAATTCTGGCACAGCTGGTAGGGGCTTTCATTTTCTTATGGACAATGAACAGATCACTGGCATGGGTTATAATATGTATTCTGCCTTTGTTTCTGTTGATGTCTGCCGTAATGGCGCGTAAGATAAAGAAACTGACGTCAGATATCCGTAATTCTGATTCTCGTGTGCAATCCATATTGCAGGAATCTCTTCAGAAACGTATTGTTATAATTGCTTTGAGCAGGGCAGGGTATATATTAAAACGTTTGGACGAGGCTCAGGGAATTTTGCAGGATAAGGTGATGAAGAGGAATAAATTTACTACTACATCGCGCACTGCTGTAATGGCAGGTTTTGCTACAGGATATCTCACGGCTTTTATATGGGGAGTGCATAACTTGCAGGCCGGTGTTGTGACATTCGGTATGTTGTCGGCATTTCTTCAGCTGGTCGGCCTTATACAGCGTCCTACTGCCGATTTGAGTCGTCGTCTTCCGGCTATGATACATGCTATGGCGTCTGCCGACAGGCTGGTGGAAGTGTATAATGTGGAGCAAGAGGAAATCTCTATGGATGATCATGTTTCTGGAAGTCGTTGGAATGGAATAAGGTTCGAAAATGTGACTTTCAGGTATCCTGATGGAAAGAGAAATATATTGGATAATTTCAGCTATGATTTCCGCCCCGGAACTTCTACAGCGATAATGGGTGAGACGGGAGCAGGGAAAAGTACCATGATGAGGATAATGCTTGGACTTCTCAGACCGGAAAACGGTAATGTGACACTGTATGATGAAAATGGAGACACTGTTAATGCTTCCGCTAGTTCAAGACAGGGAATAGTATATGTTCCTCAAGGTAACAGTCTGCTCAGTGCTACAATCCGTGAGAACCTTATCGGTGACAATGTTTCCCTGAGTGATGACGATATAAGAAAAGCACTTTATATGGCTGCTGCTGAGTTTGTATATGAACTTCCGGAAGGTCTTGAAACCAAATGTGGTGAAGGCGGTGAAGGTTTGAGCGAAGGGCAGGCACAGCGCATAGCAATAGCCAGAGCTTTGTTGAACAGAGGACGCATAATGTTGCTTGATGAATTTACTTCTGCCCTTGATGCCGAGACAGAGCGTAAATTGATGAACCGTCTCACGGAAAATGCAGGTGACAAAACGTTGGTGTTTATCACTCATAGGGCAGAAATAGCGGAACAGTGTGATAATATTGTGTATATGAACAGAAAGACTGAGTTGGATGAAAAAATTGATAATGCCTAACGGTATATTGTTGGGAGAGGTTGAAAGACTTTTGTCGCAAGGGACAGTTGTTACCATTATAACCAAGGGTAACAGCATGCTGCCGTTTATCGTCGGTGAAAGGGATAGTGTGGTCCTTAAATCATATGGTGAACCGAAAGTAGGTGATATTGCACTGGCTCATTTGGACAATGATGTTTATGTTCTTCATCGTATAATACATATATCCGATAATGGGACTGTAACACTTATGGGTGACGGGAATATCCGTGGAACAGAAAGTTGCCATATCAGCCGCTTGTGCGGAAAGGCGGTTTTTGTTATAAGGAAGGGCAGGAAGTATAATCCTGATTCCAGAATTTGGCTTTCGATGTATAGAATATGGAGGCATCTATTGCCTGTCAGGCGTTATCTGCTTGCGATATATATAAGACTTTTCATTAAATTAATATAGATAGAATATGCTAAGAACATATAAGGTTGGCGGACACAGGTTTTGTGTTTCAATGTCGGATGATTCTGCTTTATGGAAAGGAATGGACAATTATAATCCTTTCATGGTGGATAGCAATGCTGGTTTATGTAATGCTGAAATCTCGGATTTGCTGTTCCGTCTTGATATAGACTTTTCTTCAAATGGGGACGATATTGTCCGTGATTCAAAGTATCTGGCAGAGTTTGATGATGATACCGCATACATATCCTTGATGTCAGGCCCTGATAATCAAAGACTTTTTCTGATATCTCTTAATTCGGCAATGAAGGAACAGGGAGGTATATTGGCAGTGGAACGTAATAATCAGGAATGTAAGCTGTATTTGGGTGCATGCAATGATTATAGGCATGGCTTGTTTATAGTGAATAATGCCTTGATGCTGCTTTATGCCTTGATGTCGTCAGTGAAAGATACCATATTGATACATGCATCTGTAGTGATGGCGGACGGATATGGTTTTGCTTTCCTTGGTAAAAGCGGTACCGGAAAGAGTACTCATACACGATTGTGGCTCCAGAATATACCTGGAACATCATTGCTTAATGATGATAACCCTGTCGTCAGGATTGATTCGTCAGGAAACCCTGTTATTTATGGCTCTCCGTGGAGCGGCAAGACGCCATGCTATCGTAATGAGGAAGTGCCGCTTAGAGCTATAGTCAGATTGAGCCAGGCACCTCGGAATCTTATAAGAAAATTGTCAGGAATTTCAGCTTATGCGGCATTGGCACCTTCGGCTTCATCGATGAAATGGGAAAAGAGTATGGCAGACGGATTGCATGAAACATTGTCAAAGCTAGTTTCAACTGTTGGAATATACCATCTGGAGTGTCTTCCTGATGCTGAGGCTTCGCTTTTGTGTCACGAGACAGTTAAATGAGGATTAATATTAGAACACATAAATTATATAATTAAACTATGAGGATAAAGAAAGGATTTGTACTACGCGAATTGGTAGGACAGAAAATAGTTACCGGCGAGGGACTTGAACAAATAGATTTCAACAAGTTGGTTTCATTGAATTCGTCTGCCGCTTATTTGTGGGAACATTTGGTAAGCAGAGAATTTGACTTGGAAACTATGGTGGATTTGCTTCTTGAACGTTACGACATTGAACGTAGCGTGGCATTGAAGGATGCCCGTGCCTTGTTGGATAATTGGAAGTCAATAGGCTTGATAGAAGACTGATATAATGACTTTTCCAGATTTGCATGTATGCGGTATTGTATGCATACATGCATTTTTTTGCAATAAAAATTTAATATAAAGGTATATATTTACGAATATTCATTATTCTGACATATAAAAGTTGTCATATGATGATTATTTATGCAAAAAAGCAGTAACTTTGCCGCCGGTTAGAGTTTTAATTGAAATGCAAGAAAGGGTAAATAATATTATTGAGATTTCCCATGTCTCAAAATACTTCGATGATAAGGTAGCTCTTGACGATATCAACCTTTACATACGCAAGGGCGAGTTTGTAACTATATTGGGGCCTTCGGGTTGTGGAAAGACAACGTTGCTCCGTCTGTTGGCAGGTTTTCAGACAGCATCGGAAGGTGTTATAACAATTAATGGTAAAGAGATTACCCAGACACCTCCGCATAAGCGTCCCGTCAACACAGTATTCCAGAAATATGCTTTATTCCCTCATCTTAATGTTTACGACAATATAGCGTTCGGTCTGAAACTGAAAAAGATGCCCAAGGATGAAATCATGCGCAAGGTGAAGAACGCCTTGAAGATGGTGAGCATGAGTGATTATGAGTATCGCGATGTAAACTCTCTTTCCGGCGGTCAGCAGCAGCGTGTAGCTATAGCCCGTGCCATTGTAAACGAGCCTGATGTTCTTCTGCTTGACGAACCGCTTGCTGCACTTGATCTCAAGATGCGTAAGGATATGCAGATGGAACTGAAGGAAATGCACAAGCGTCTGGGTATCACGTTTGTGTATGTGACACACGACCAGGAAGAAGCTTTAACTCTGAGTGACACCATAGTTGTGATGAGCGAGGGAAGAATTCAGCAGATAGGTACCCCAACGGATATATATAATGAGCCTGTCAATTCGTTTGTGGCTGACTTTATCGGTGAGAGTAACATACTTAACGGAGTGATGATACACGACCGCTTAGTAAGCTTTGCAGGTGTAGAGGCAGAATGTGTGGACGAAGGATTTGGTGACAATGTACCTGTGGATGTGGTTATACGTCCGGAGGATCTTTACATATTCCCTGTAAACGACTCCGCACAGTTCCGTGGTAAGGTTACATCATGCATATTCAAGGGTGTGCACTACGAGATGGTGGTAGTTGCAAACGGATTTGAGTTTGTTGTGCAGGATTATCATCATTTTGAAGTAGGATCAGAAGTTGGACTGTTGGTGAAGCCATACGACATACATATAATGAAGAAAGAAAGGGTATGCAACACGTTTGAAGGAAAAATCATAGACGAAACTCATGTTGAGTTCCTCGGTTGTGAGTTTGAGTGTCGTAAGGAAGCAACGTCAGGCATGGATGCAGGCACGGAAGTGTTGGTGGAAGTACCTTTCGACGGAATTGTGCTTGACGATAATCAGGAGGACGGTACTCTGACTGGAAGCATAAGCTTCATCCTTTATAAGGGCGACCATTACCATATCACTGTCAATTCCGATTGGGATGAGCCGGTATATGCCGATACAAACGATATTTGGGATAAGGGCGACAATGTAGGTATCAGCATTCCGTCTGAATACATATCCATACGCAGAAAAAATTAATAACTAACTATAAAAGGAAACGAGGTGAAACTAAGTAACATTCGTATTTTTCTTACTTCGCGTAAGAGTTGGACATTGCCGTACATCATCTTCTCGGCATTCTTTGTAGTCCTTCCGCTGATATTGATTGTGGTATTTGCGTTTACTGACGAGAGGGGGGATTTCACTTTTGCCAACTTCAGTAAGTTCATGTCTCATCCGGAGGCTGTGAACACATTTATCTATTCCATAGGTATAGCCATAATAAATACACTGATATGTATCCTGCTGGGATATCCGGCTGCGTATATTCTGAGCAGGCTCAAGTCAGGCTATTCACAGATAGTAGTGATGCTTTTCATCCTGCCTATGTGGGTAAACATTCTGATACGTACTCTTGCCACAGTGGCACTGTTCGATTTCTTCCGTGTACCGTTGGGAGAGGGGGCATTGATTTTCGGTATGGTTTATAACTACATTCCGTTTATGATTTACCCCATCTACAATACACTGGTCAAGATGGATCGCAGCTATATCGAGGCGGCACAGGATCTTGGAGCAACTCCTTTTCAGGTTTTCACCAAAACCATACTTCCGCTTTCCATGCCGGGAGTGGCAAGCGGCATTCTCATGGTGTTTATGCCTACCATTTCTACTTTTGCCATAGCCGAGCTGCTTACAATGAACAATATAAAACTGTTCGGTACTACAATTCAGGAGAACATTAACAACAGTATGTGGAACTACGGTGCCGCACTTTCGCTCATTATGCTGTTCCTTATAGGTGCCGCCACTCTTTTTGCTTCTGACGACAATCAGGAGAAGGAAGGAGGTGCGATATGGTAAACATGATAAAGAAAGTCCTCTGCCATGGCTATCTATGGCTGTTGCTTCTGATGCTTTATTCTCCTATCATCATAATCATGATATACTCCTTCACGGAGGCTAAAGTTCTTGGCAACTGGACCGGTTTTTCAACAAAACTTTACGAAAATCTTTTCGTGCACGGCACTCACCACTCTTTGGTAAATGCCCTCTGGAACACCATTACCATAGCCTTGATTACAGCTGTAGTATCTACTCTGCTTGGAACGATAACTGCAATAGGTATGTTCAATCTGCGTGCACGTCAGCGTAGGGCTGTGTCATTCATAAACAACATTCCTATATTGAACGGTGATATAATCATGGGTGTATCCCTGTTCCTGCTTTTCGTTTCGTTGGGAATACATCAGGGATATGGCACTGTACTCATGGCTCATATAGCTTTCTGTACACCATACGTGGTGCTCAGTGTGTTGCCGCGTCTCAAACAGATGAACCCTAACCTTTATGAGGCTGCGCTCGACCTGGGAGCGACTCCCGGACAGGCATTGAGGAAAGTCATCATCCCTGAAATTCTGCCCGGAATGATAGCAGGTTTCATGCTTGCAGTAACAATTTCAATTGACGATTTCGCTGTAACCATATTTACCATAGGAAACGAAGGGCTAGAGACTCTTTCTACATATATATATTCGGATGCAAGAAAGGGCGGACTTACACCGGAACTTCGTCCGTTGTCAACTATTATATTCCTCATCGTGCTGTTTATGCTTATAATGATAAACCGCCGTGCAGGGAAGAAGAACGCAAAATAACGATGATAGATTATGAACAGACTTTATACAATATTTCTGACACTGCTCACGGCAATATTCCTTACGGGATGCTATAACAGTGAGGATCGCGAGAAGGTCTTGAAGATTTACAACTGGGGCGATTATATTGACGAGGAAGTGCTGGCGGCTTTCCCCGAGTGGTATAAGGAGCAGACAGGAGAGGAGATAAGCATTGTATATCAGACATTCGATATAAATGAGATAATGCTAACCAAGATAGAACGTGGTAAGGAAGACTTCGATGTGGTATGCCCTTCGGAATATATTATCGAGAGAATGCTGGTGAAAGACCTGCTTCTGCCTATAGATACGGCTTTTGGCAAGACACCAAACTACATTCACAATATATCTCCGTATGTACGTGGCGAGCTGGATAAGCTTGGACTTCCGGGACGCCCGACGTCGAAATATGCTGTAGGGTACATGTGGGGTACGGCAGGAATACTTTACAACAAGAAATATGTATCGACAGAAGAAGCATCTACATGGCATTCTTTATGGGACAGCAAGTTCCGCAACAAGCTGCTGATGAAAGACAGCTATCGTGATGCATATGGAACTGCTGTGATATATGCCAATCGTGAAGCATTGGCAAAGGGCGATATAAAGGTTGATGACCTGATGAACAACTATTCGCCTGAGGCTATTGCCACAGCTGAAAAATACCTGAAGGATCTGAAACCTAACATAGCCGGATGGGAGGCCGATTTCGGTAAGGAAATGATGACCAAAAGCAAGGCATATCTGAATATGACATGGAGCGGTGACGCCGTGTGGGCGATAGAGGAAGCTGAAGCGATAGGAGTGGAATTGGGATATGAAGTGCCGAAAGAAGGAAGTAACGTATGGTTCGACGGATGGGTTATCCCGCGATATGCACGCAACAGGAAGGCTGCAAGCTATTTCATAAACTATCTTTGCCGTCCTGATGTGGCATTGGCTAATATGGAAACCATAGGTTATGTCAGTGCGGTTGCCACACCTGAGATTCTTGAGGAAAAGATTGATACAACTCTTGAAACATATTCCAATCTGGCTTATTTCTTCGGCCCTGAGGCAAGACATATACAGATAGATCCGATACAGTATCCTGACAGTGCGGTAGTGGCACGCTGTGCAATCATACGCGATTCAGGAGAGAGGACACAGGCTGTTCTGGATATGTGGTCGCACGTCAAGGGAGACAATCTTGGAGGAGGACTTGTGATATTCATTCTTCTTACACTGTTGGTGCTGGTTATCTATGTTTCGTATAAAAAGATAGAGAAATATAGGAACAGACGCAATCAGAGCAGAAGAAAAAGAAGAGTCAAACGTCATATTCGTCGATGATTTCATTCTATTCATAGGTATTTAAGGGAGGTATTGACCTCCCTTTTTTATTTTGTCGATAAAACAATCGGGTGTATCTAAACTTCTTTTTATACGTGGTGTCGCATTATATTTTTGTAGAAAATAAATGTTTATGATATGAGTGTAAAAAGATTTGGATTATTCATGGCATCATTGCCTTCTCTGGTGTTTTTATGTGTTGGTTTGTCGTCATGCAGTGCCGACGATGATTTGAGAGTCTATGAACCTATTGACAAGCTGCATATCGGCGAGCAGTATGTGTTCGATACGACTCTCAATAATATAAGGCAGGGCGATTCGGTAGTAGTTCTGAATTTCTATAAGGACGAAGTCACTGACCTTGATTATGTGGATTATGACGAGGATTACTGCTGTTTCGTATTCCGTAAAGGAACAACTTCAAACTATAAAATCAGTTGGGATTTCAGCTCGTATAGTAGTTATGTGGAAGTACAGTACGGACAAAACGGAATGTGGTATAAGATGAACCAGTACGATTGGAAAGAGCGTATCCTTACGGCAAACGATGGAATGACGGTAAGGATGGTGTGCGACCCAAGTAAGAACCAGATAAACCTGACAGTAAACAAATTCTCTATTGAAGAATATATTCCAGAAGAGTAATTATTTGTTTAGAGCGGTATTAGTTATTATATATACTTCATTAATCAGAAAACTAAAAAGGCTATATTCCAATCCTTAAATACAGGATATGAAATATAGCCTTTATTATTTATTTCTCTGTTTATTATTTTGCGAAGCTTACGGCGCGTGTTTCTCTTATCACGGTAATCTTTACCTGACCCGGATAAGTCATTTCGTCCTGTATCTTCTTGGCGATTTCTGTTGACAGGCTTTCTGTCTGCTTGTCGTCAATCTTGTCTGCACCTACTATTACGCGCAACTCGCGACCAGCCTGGATAGCATATGTTTTGGTTACACCAGGATAAGACATTGCAAGCTGTTCAAGGTCGTTCAGACGTTTGATATATGCTTCAACAATTTCGCGGCGGGCACCAGGACGTGCACCTGAGATAGCGTCGCACACCTGTACGATAGGAGCCAGCAAGCTGTTCATTTCCACTTCGTCGTGGTGAGCACCGATAGCGTTGCAGATATCAGGTTTTTCCTTGTATTTTTCAGCCAGTTTCATACCGAGCAATGCGTGTGGCAATTCAGGTTCTTCATCAGGTACCTTACCTATATCGTGAAGCAATCCGGCACGTTTTGCTTTCTTAGGATTCAATCCAAGTTCAGAAGCCATCACAGCACAGAGGTTAGCTGTTTCGCGTGCGTGCTGCAGCAGGTTCTGTCCGTATGATGAACGGTATTTCATCTTACCGATGATACGGATAAGTTCAGGATGCAGACCGTGGATACCAAGGTCGATAGTAGTGCGTTTACCTGTTTCGATGATTTCTTCTTCCACCTGCTTGCGTACCTTGGCAACAACTTCTTCGATGCGTGCCGGATGGATACGTCCGTCAGTAACAAGCTGATGAAGTGCAAGACGAGCGATTTCGCGGCGAACAGGATCGAATGCAGAAAGTACGATAGCTTCAGGAGTATCGTCAACTACTATTTCCACTCCGGTAGCAGCTTCAAGGGCACGTATGTTACGTCCTTCACGTCCGATGATACGTCCTTTGATTTCGTCCGATTCGATATGGAATACAGTTACAGAGTTTTCGATTGCAGTTTCAGTAGCCACTCTCTGGATAGACTGTATTACTATACGCTTAGCTTCGCGGTTGGCAGTAAGTTTAGCGTCGTCCATAATGTCGTTGATGTAAGACTGAGCCTGAGTCTTGGCTTCATCCTTGAGTGATTCAATCAGTCTTTCTTTTGCGTCCTCTGCAGACAATCCTGAGATAGCCTCAAGCTTTTCACGTTCCTGTGACTGCAGGTGGTCAAGTTCTTCTTTCTTCTTCTCGATGATTACCAGTTGTGCGTCGAGATTTTCCTTGATGGCTTCAGTTTCGTTGCGTTTGCGCTGAAGTTCTTCATTTTTCTGGTTCAATACCATTTCACGCTGTTTCAGCTTGTTTTCAGCCTGCTGGATTTTCTGGTTACGGGCAGCCACTTCCTTTTCAAGGTCGGCTTTTTTGTTCAGGAACTTCTCCTTAACTTCCAGGAGTTTGTTTTTCTTGATTACTTCGGCTTCCGTTTCAGCCTCTTTAATGATATTCTCATATTTCGATTTCAGACCGTATCTGAAAAAGCTATATGAAATAGCTCCTCCTACCAGGAAGGCTACAACTGTTAGTATTACTGTTGTCAACATCTATAATTTAAGTTTAAAATATAAATAAAAACGCACAAGCTTCAGGAGTTTATCCTGTAAACTTGTGCGTGAATTTCCTTACTCGTTTCCCAAACAACTACTTTTATTTGCTGTCCTTTATGTAACCATCCAACAGGTTTTCCAGTTGTTCAATCTTTTCTTTATATGGTGTCATATCCACCGAATCCTTTATTTTTGCATTTTCGTATGCCAGTTCCAGTGCCACCATAGTCCAGTGTTTCATGGTTCCGAAATCCGGATATAGACTGCGGTATTTGTTCAGTTTATTGTCAATCATCTTGGCAGCTTCACGGTAGAAAATCTCTTCTTCACGATTAATCACCAGCGGATACCGTTCTCTGTCAATCTGTAAGTGTATTTTCAGTTTGTCGTCCATATATTATATGTTTCACTGCCTTTTCTTTCCTCTATTTGTTCAGTAAAGCAATACATTTATCGACCTCACGCACCAGCCTCGTAAGTCTTTGTTTCGTGTCTCTGATTTCATCATCATTTACACTTATCATACGGGCCATTTTCAGGTTCGCATATCTGGTTTCAAGTTCTTTAATCTTACTTAACAAGACCTGTATTTCAGAATCTTTGTCGGCTATGGATTGCTTTAAAATGGCATTTTCTTTTTTCTCTTCATCATATAAAAAAAGGACATGCCTTAGCTTTCCTTCGAAACTGTTTAGTAGATTTTTGTCCTCTTCTGTCATCTATGCTACATGTTTTCTATGACAAATATAGTATATAACTTCGATATATGAAAATTTTTTTCTCATTTTGTATATTTATTTTGTTATTCAGCTTGTCTGTATAATGGAATTTGCCATAAATCTTAAAGTTTGATAACCTTTTGCAAAAGCTTTTCAAACAGTTTTAAATTTTGCTTCAGATGTTTATGATATATTGAAAAAGTGTATTTTTGTATGTCTATTAAAAATATGATGAGAAATGAAAAGTAATCCAATGGAGTGCTTGTATTGTCAGAATAACGATACATTGCACAGTTTAATGATTGAAATAGCGAAACTAAGTGTTTCCAGAGTGTTCCTCTTCAAGGAACAGACTTACAGAGGACGTTGCCTGGTAGCTTACAACGGACATGTGGACGATCTTAATCTTTTGAGTGATGAAGAAAGAAACGCTTTTATGGCAGATGTGGCACGCGTAACGAGAGCAATGCAGAAAGTGTTCAGTCCTGCCAAGATAAATTATGGTGCCTATTCCGATACTTTGGAGCATTTGCACTTTCATCTTGTTCCTAAGTATGTTGACGGTCCTGATTTCGGTGGTGTGTTCCGCATGAATCCTAAGGAAGTATATTTATCTGACGAAGAGTATGCTTCGATGATTGAGAAGATAAAGAAAGAACTTTAATATATTTATCAGTTTAACCCGGTTCCCATTCTGTTGTTCAGGTGCGGAACCGGGTTATAATTTTAATGACCAATCTCCTTATATGTGCTGGTCTGTCTCTTTGTAAGTGAAAAGTTCTATTATCTGTTAAAATGCTTACGTTTTTATTTGTTATATATCATTGCTATTTCCGGAAAATATTATTCTAGAAGGTAAGTGTTAATCCTTATTGTATTACGTGTTCTTTTGTTTATGTAAAAGATTATACAATGTACTTATACATGTTATTTTGTTATATGTTGTATATCCGTGGCTTAAATTTTTATTGATGGATAATATCTTTCTTCAGAATATTTAAACCTTGGAAGGGTAGAAAAGCAAAATGTCAAAATGTAAATAATGTCTTTATTATTGTTTAGTTGTGGGTTTCACTTTAATGTATTATTTTTGTTTATACATGTTTGAATAATTAATATAAACGTAACTTTGTAAATCTATCAAAGAAAATTATGGCTAAAAATACAGATAAACAAGCAATTGAAAACATATCGGATAACTTTCGTGGTTATGCGGCATTGCTTCGCAAAATCAAGCAACGGGTACTGATAGCCCAGCAAAGGGCGATTTATGCTGCCAATGAAGAAATGCTCAGGATGTATTGGGATATTGGCGGCATGTTGCAGCAAAGCCAGGATGCAGACGGTTGGGGCAAGAAAACTTTGCAACGGCTGGCAGCGGATTTGAAGAACGATTATTCCGAAATAAAAGGATTTTCAGTCCGCAATATGCAGTGTATGATGCAGTTCTTCAACGAGTATAATCAGGAACTTACGATGATAAAAGGGGGTGCTACTTCAATTGCGCAACCACCGGTTGCGCAATTGGGGAAGTACAACTTTACTCTTCCCATCAAACATTTGGATTGGACGCACAACTTGATTATTATGCAACAAGTTAAGGATATTCGTGCCCGTTATTGGTACATGGTGCAGAGTATCACATCCCATTGGTCAAAGCGCTATCTTCAAGAAGCCATCAAACTTGATGATTATGGTAAGCACGGAGCGTTAGCTAACAATTTCACGGAAACACTGCCTGTTCCGGAAGCAGATGATGTGAAATCAATGCTCAAAGACCCATATATATTTGATATGCTGACTTTTACAGAGCAATACAATGAGCGTGACGTGGAAATCGGCTTGGTGAAGCATGTGGAGAAATTCCTTGTAGAAATGGGGGCAGGCTTTGCTTTCATGGGACGACAGTATCATATAGAGGTGTCTGGCGATGATTATTATATTGACATATTGATGTATAATGCTTTTCTGCACCGTTACTTAGTAATCGAATTGAAAGATACAGAGTTCATGCCGGAATATATCGGTAAACTGAATTTCTACTGCTCTGCCGTAGATGATATTCTTTGTCGGGAGGGGGACAATCGGACTATAGGACTGTTGCTATGCAAGAGTAAAGACCGTATCAAGGCAGAATATGCATTGCGTGATATTCAGAAGCCTATCGGAATTTCCGATTATGAATTAGGGCAAGCTCTACCGAAAGATTTTCGAGGTAGTTTGCCTACTATTGAAGAAATTGAGAAAGAATTAGAATCTGACAGGTGATGAACAGATTTTGATTCTATCATTGTATCGTCTGCGGGAGATAAGATTGGGAATTTCGATTCTATATTTCTGTAGCTTTGCAAATTAATTCCACTAACGGTATGAAAACAGGAAATTTATTCAAAATTCTTTTATTAATAATCTTTGCAATGACATTTGTCGCATGTGAAAGCGAGGAAAAAGATGGAGGTTGGGAATCGATGAAATGGGAAACCAATGTATCAAATATCAATAAAAACAAGATAGAAGTACCAAATAAGGGTAGTGTTTATGTCTTTAAGTGTACGAATTATAAAAGTTTTTGGATTTATGCCTTGTCTGAAAACGGTGAGTATCTTTCAATAAGTTATGAAGATAAAAAAATAGAAAGAGAGTGGTACTCTTTTGTTTTTACTCAATATTCTGAATCTTGTATGGCATTGCTCATTAAATAACATGTAAAAATCTGTTTTTTCATTTATTGTCGTTTCGGCGGAAAAATATTATCTTTGCTGCGTATTTTTAGTCAGATGGATAATAAAATAAGATATAATGATTTCGGATGTTTTCTGGCAAAACACTTTCCGTTTAAAGTTCAGAAAATTTCAGTCAATGCAGGCTTTACATGTCCTAACCGTGACGGTAGCAAGGGATATGGGGGATGTACTTATTGTAACAACCAGACATTTAATCCGGAGTATTGCCGGACTGAGAAGTCTGTGAGACAGCAACTTGAAGAGGGAAAGGAGTTTTTCTCAAGAAAGTATCCCGAAATGAAATATCTTGCTTATTTCCAGGCTTATACCAATACATACGCTGAGTTGGAAAAACTCAAGGCGATGTATGAGGAAGCACTTTCTGTAGATGGAGTAGTGGGGCTGGTTATTGGTACACGTCCGGACTGTATGCCGGATTCTCTATTGGATTATCTGGAAGAGATAAACGGCAAGACTTTCCTTTTGGTTGAGTATGGCATAGAAAGCACTAACGATGTCACGCTGAAACGCATAAATCGCGGACATGATTTTGCGTGTACTGCTGATGCTGTGAGGCGTACCGTTTCAAGAGGTATAATGACAGGAGGACATGTTATATTGGGACTCCCCGGTGAGGATAATGACATGATTATACGTCAGGCGAAAGATATATCATCGTTGCCGCTTACTACACTGAAGATGCATCAGCTGCAGCTGATAAAGGGAACAAGGATGGCGCACGAGTACGATGAATGCCCTGAAGACTTTCATCTATATACTGCCGACGAGTATATAGATCTTGTATTGGATTATATAGAGCATTTGCGTCCCGGCCTGGTATTGGAAAGGTTTATATCGCAGTCGCCGCGCGATTTGCTTATTGCTCCTGACTGGGGACTGAAAAATCATGAATTCACTGCGAAGCTGAAGAAGAGGATGATTGAGAGGGATTCGTATCAAGGGAAAAAAATAGTCAACATATAAATAACAAATTCATAATAAAATGGAAATTAAAGGTAAAGTACATTACGTAGGTGTGAACGACCGCACCAAAGCATTGTTCGAAAATCTTTGGCCGTTGCCATACGGCGTGTCATACAACTCTTATCTGATTGCAGATGATGAGATGGTGGCATTGGTGGATACAGTTGATGTTGCATTCTTCGAAGTATATCTGAAGAAAATCCGCAGCATTATCGGCGACCGTAAAATCAATTATCTTATTATAAACCACATGGAACCTGACCACTCAGGCTCTATCGCTCTTATCAAACAGTATTATCCTGAAATTGTTCTTGTAGGAAACAAGAAGACTTTCGAAATGGTGGAAGGATATTATGGTGTGACTGGCGACCGCTATGTAGTAAATGACGGCGATTTCCTGAAACTTGGTTATCACAACCTCCGTTTCTATCTGGTTCCTATGGTTCACTGGCCTGAAACAATGGTTACATACGATGAAACAGACGGAATCCTGTTTGCGGGTGATGCTTTCGGATGTTTCGGAGCTTTGAACGGTGGATGCATCGACAAGAATATCAATACAGATATCTATTGGAACGAAATGCGCCGTTACTATGCTAATATCGTTGGTAAGTTCGGAAATCCTGTACAGAAGGCTTTGCAGAAACTTGGCGGACTGAAAATAAACACTATCTGTTCTACTCACGGACCTGTTTGGGAAGAAAAGATTCCTCAGGTTATCGATATGTACGACAAGATGAGCCGTTACGAAGCTGAAGAAGGTGTTGTGATAGCATACGGAACTATGTACGGCAATACAGAGGAACTGGCTGAAGCAATAGCAGAAGAACTGAGCCGTCAGGGTATCAAGAATATCATCATGCACAATGTTTCTCACACTCATCATTCATACATCTTGGCTGACGTGTTCAAGTACAAAGGTCTTATCGTGGGATGTACTACATACAACATGAACCTTTACCCTGAAATGGAATCATTGTTGAGCAAGATTGTTGCCCGCGAAGTGAAGAACCGTGTGATGGGTTACTTCGGCTCATATACTTGGGCAAGTGCTGCTGTGAAGAAGATTGGTGAATACACTGAAAAGCTGAAGTTCGAGGTTGTAGGCAACCCTGTAGAAATGAAGCAGGCTATGAAGCAGGACAACTATGCTCAGGCAAAAGAACTTGCAAAGGCTATGGCTGACCGTCTGAAAGCTGACAGAAAGTAATCTTTATTTAAAACATATACATGAGTCCGCTTAAAAGCCTTTCATCAGGTTTTTAAGCGGATTTTTATTTTTAACGAATGTAATCTGATAACAGATTTATGCAAGGAAATTTAAAAATTACAATGCTTGGTACAGGTAATGCTGCCGTAACCAAATGTTATAACACCTGCTTCACGATTCATAATGGAAATGACCTGTTGCTGGTTGACGGAGGTGGAGGAAACGGTATCCTCGTACAGCTTGAGAAGGCAGGTATCGAGATTAACGATATACATGATATTTTTATAACTCATGCTCATACAGACCATATCTTGGGCATAATATGGATAGTCAGAACCATTGCACAGAGAATGCAGCAGGGAAAATATAACGGTGAGCTTAATGTATATTCTCATGACAAGGCGATACTTGTTCTTGACTGGATATGCAGAAACACTCTGCCAAAGAAGATTGTTGCCAGAATAGGGAATGGCATAAACTTCAATGTACTGTCGGAAAATGATAAGTTCAGTGCTGCCGGAATGGAAATTCAGTGTTTTGATATATATTCCACAAAAGAGAAGCAGTTCGGCTTTAAGGCTGTAACTTCTGACAATAAAACTATTGTCTGTCTGGGCGACGAGCCTTACAATGAGAATAATAAAGAGTATGTGAAGAATGCCGACTGGCTCATGTGTGAGGCCTTTTGTCTTTATGAGGACAGAGATGTATTCAAACCATACGAGAAACATCACAGTACAGCTCTTGATGCGGGAGTACAGGCTGAGGAACTTGGTGTGAAAAACCTGTTGTTGTACCACACAGAGGATAAGACTCTTTCGAGCCGTAAAGAAAAATATACTGCTGAGGCCAAAAAGAATTTCAATGGTAATGTGTATGTTCCGGACGATCTGGAAGTACTGGATTTATAATACGACTATTGTATAACAATACAGGCTGTTACGTGATCTTGAATACATGTAACAGCCTGTGGATTTATTATTTTATATTGTTTCGAATCTTGCTAAGATAGGCATGCATGCCGTCGGCATCCTTACGGCTTATTATGTCAAGAAGCTCGTTCAGTTCGGTACGTATTCCTTCCACTTGTTTCGGTGTACGTGGGTTGAACAGGATTTCCTGAAGCAGATAATCGTCTTCGTTCAAAACTCCCTTTGCTATTGCCATGTGGCGTTTGAATGTTGTACCGGGAGCGTCCTGATGTTTCATCACTGCGGCAAACACGAATGTAGAAACGAACGGTATTGACAATGAATATGCTACAGTTTCGTCATGCTCATCGAATGTATATTCGAAAATGTTGAGTCCAAGTCTTTGATAAAGATCCTTGAAGAACACTTTGCCCAGACAGTCGCCTTCCTTTATTATTATGGCATTCTCTGTACTCAGCTGGTCGAGATTGGCAAATGTAGGACCGAACATAGGGTGGGTTGATACATATCTGAAACCGCTGTTGTCGTAGAATTCCTGAAGACCGGTCTTTACTGATGCAATGTCGCTTATGATACAGTCCTTCGGAATTACTGGCAGTACCTGGCGGAATGCGTCGAGTGTGTATTTCACTGTAGCTGCATTTATTACAAGTTCAGGACGGAACTCTTTAATCTCATCCAGTGAAGTAAAGCGCAGGCAGTTGTACATGAAGCGCAGGTTCTGAGGTTTTATATCGTAAACTGCCACTTCGTGGTCGAAACTTAATACATCGGTAAAGAAGGAGCCCATTTTTCCGGCTCCCAATATTAATATACGCATCGTCTTGATAATTTTCTTGTTCTTTTTACTTGTTTATTATTTCCATCTGCTGACGTACGCTTTCTTCGTGTATGGCTTCGAATACATGTTTCACAAATTCAGAATCCATACCGCAAAGTGTTCCTTGTGCTCCGCGCTTGTCAAGAATTTCATTGTAACGTCCTGTTTGGAGGATAGTCATATTGTGCTCTTTCTTGAATGTTCCGATTTCGCGGCACACACGCATACGTTTTGCCATAATCTCCATCAGCTCGTTGTCGCATTCGTCAATCTGACGTCTCAGCTCGCTGAGGCTTTCTGTTGACTGGTGTTCCTTACGGATAACCAACAGGTTTAGAATATAGTTAAGAATATCCGGTGTCACCTGCTGAGAAGCGTCGCTCCATGCGCAGTCAGGGTTACAGTGTGATTCCACTATCAGTCCGTCGAAACCGAGGTCCATAGCCTGCTGGCAAAGAGATGCGATGAGCTCGCGTTTGCCGCCGATATGGCTAGGGTCGCATAGGATAGGTAGGTTAGGAATACGTCTTCTCAGTTCGATAGGAATATGCCATTGCGGAAGATTACGGTAGATTTTTTTGTCGTATGATGAGAAACCGCGGTGGATTGCTCCAAGGCGTTTAATTCCTGCATTGTTTATTCTTTCCATTGCTCCGATCCATAACTCCAGATCTGGGTTTACAGGGTTCTTTACATATACAGGTATGTCAACTCCCTTCAAGGCATCTGCTATTTCCTGCACTGCAAACGGATTGGCTGTGGTGCGTGCACCTATCCACAATATATCTATTCCGGCTTTAAGACATTCGTAAACGTGTTTTGCTGTTGCAACTTCTGTGGCAACGTACATCCCTGTTTCTTTCTTAACTTCTTTCAGCCATGCCAGACCGTCAACTCCTACACCTTCGAATCCTCCCGGTTTGGTACGTGGTTTCCATATGCCTGCGCGGAAGATTTTTGTTCCGTTGTCGGCCAACTGTTTTGCAGTTGTCATTACTTGTTCTTCTGTTTCTGCGCTGCAAGGTCCTGCTATGATCAATGGACGTTCTTCTGATACGCCTTCCAGTCTGATAGGTTCTAATTCGAGTGCCATAGTTGTAATCTTTTAGTAGTTATTTGTATTTTCTTTTTATTTCATATTTTTTATTCTCTCAAGTGCTTCTGCCAGTTTTTCTTCTTTGGCGCAAAGCGAAATACGTATATATCTCTTTCCGTTGCTTCCGAAGATAAATCCCGGTGTTATGAATACTCTTGCCTGATGCAGAACTTTTTCTGTCAGTTCCTCTACATCTGTATAAGTTTCAGGTATCTTGCCCCAGAGGAACATTCCCACCTGATTCTTGTCGAATGTACATCCCAATACGTTCATTATTTCTTCGGCAAGCTTTCGGCGACGGCTGTAAACATTGAAGTTGGCTTCTTCGTGCCATTCTGCGCTGTTGTTGTATGCCTGTGCAGCTGCCAGCTGTAATGGACGGAATGTGCCGGAATCGATGTTACTCTTTATTTTCAGTATCCACTGTACGAAAGTGGCGTTTGTTGCCAGCATTCCTACACGCCAGCCCGGCATGTTGTGGCTCTTACTCATGGAGTTGAATTCTATACAGCATTCTTTGGCTCCGGGAACATTGAGTATGCTTATCGGCTTTTTGTTCAGGATGAAGCTGTATGGATTGTCGTTCACTACTACGATGTTGTGACGGCGTGCGAAATCGACAATCTTTTCGTACAGTTCAATTGTGGCATTGGCTCCTGTCGGCATATTGGGGTAGTTGGTCCACATGATTTTCACTCCTGTGAGATCCATCTTTTCCAATTCGTCGAAATCAGGCTGCCAGTTGTTGTCCTCACGAAGGTTATAGTTGATTATTTCACTGCCTAAAATCTTATTGAGCGATGTATAGGTAGGGTAGCCAGGGTTTGGAACAAGAACCTTATCGCCAGGATTTACCAAAGCCAGTGTCACGTGCAGGATACCTTCTTTTGAGCCGATAAGAGGCTGTATCTCTGTGGCTGGGTCAAGATCTACATTGTACCATCTTTTATACCAGTCGGCCATGGCTTTTCTCAGTTCGGGTATTCCCACTGTAGGCTGGTAGCCGTGAGCGTCAGGTCTCTTGGCATTTTCGCAAAGAACATTGATTGTTTCTTCTGAAGGCGGCATGTCCGGGCTGCCTATTCCGAGGCTTATCACGTTTTTACCTTCGGCATTCATCTTTGCCACTTCCTTCAGCTTTCTGCTGAAATAGTATTCGCTGACATTTGCCAGTCTGTCGGCTGGCTGTATGTTATATTGTTGATTCTCCTTCTGCATATTCTCCTAAAATTTTAAGTGCTTTTGTAAGCGGTGTAACTGCATCTATAGACTGTTTGTATCTTAAATAATCATTGAACATTACGTCAACGTAGAACATATATTCCCATTCGCGTCCGATAATCGGCAATGACTGTATCTTTGTCAGGTTTATCTTGTAGAATGAGAAGATTGACAATACCTGCGAAAGGCTTCCTTCGCTGTGAGGAAGAGAGAATACTATGTTTGCCTTGTTTACCTTAGAGCGGTCTTTCAACTCATCTGCCAGCCATGGATTGCTGATGACCAGAAATCTGGTGAAGTTATGTTTATTTGTTTCTATTCCTTCTTCCAGGATTTTCATGTCGTAAAGTCCGGCAGCATATTTGGAGCAGATGGCTGCATGTCCTCTCAGGTTGTTTTTTCTGATATTCTCGGCGCTACCTGCTGTATCTTCCGTTTCTACTACCTTCAGTTCCGGATGGTTGTGCAGGAAGTCGCGGCACTGTGCCAGGGCTACAGGGTGGGAGTTTACTTCGGTGAGGTCTTCCCAATTATCTTCTGGCAGACACATGATGCTGTGGCTTATTCTGAGTTTGTGTTCTCCTATGATAGTGGCGCCGCTTTCACGAAGTAATTCGTAGTTGTGCAGCAGGCTTCCGGCTATTGTATTCTCTATTGCAATCACACCTATCACGTCGCTGTCCTTTTTCATCTGTGCAAAAACTTCTTCGAATGTATTACAACAAATAAGTTCTATTTCTTCATCCTTAAAATATTTATGGGCAGCTATATCGTGATACGAGCCCTTTACTCCTTGAATTGCTATCTTTCTCATTTTCTTATTATACCATTAAAAAAAATCCCGCCTCATACAGAAGCGGGATTTCGTTATTTTATTTTGTATTGATTATCTTACGTATCTTACACATACGACTTCCCGCTTCACTTTATTGCTAAAGTAAAAGTAATAAAAGAAAAAGAAGAAGTATGTTGCAAATGTTTTCATATTATACTTTTTGTTATCGTTTCTGATGCAAATGTAATACTTTTCTTGAAAAAACAAGAATATGATGAAAATTTTCTTCAAAATTTTTAATTTTCGAGCATTATTACCTTATTTTGTAATGCAGGTTTAATATTTATAATACATAGAATAATCATTATGAAGTATAATTTTGATGAATTGATTGACAGAAGAAATACAAATTCTGTCAAGGTTGACGAAATGAAAGATATATGGGGTAGAGACGATCTTATCCCGATGTGGGTGGCAGATATGGATTTCGCTACACCGGATTTTGTGGTCGATGCGGTGAAGAAACGTTGTGAACATCCTGTATTCGGATATACGGTAAAACACGATGGCTATTACAATTCAATAATAAACTGGGTGAAGGCCCGTTACGGAATGGAGGTTGAGAAAAAACATATCAACTACGTTCCGGGGATAGTTGCCGGTTTGGGAATGGCGTTGAATTGTTTCACTGCTCCGGGCGATAAGGTTGTCATCATGCCGCCGGTTTATCATCCTTTCGCATGGCTGACAACGAGAAACAACAGGCAGTTGGTGGAGTGCCCTATGATATTCGAGAATGGTGAGTACAGAATGAATCTTGAACTCCTGAGAAGCATAAAGAAAGGTGTACGTGTACTTATCCTCTGTAATCCTCATAATCCGGGTGGGGTAGTATGGAAAAGAGAAGAGCTTGAGGAACTTGCCGAAATATGTGCTGAAGATAATATCCTGGTATTCTCTGACGAGATACATGCCGACTTGACACTTCCTCCGCATAAGCATCTGCCTTTTGCGATGGTGTCTGAGAAGGCGAAAAAGAATTCGGTAACCTTTATGGCTCCAAGTAAGACATTCAATATGCCCGGTGTCGCAGCATCGCATACAATAATATATAATGATGCCTTGCGTGGAAAATTTGAGGCTTATCTTGAAGCCGGTGAGTTGAATGCGGGACATGTGTTTGCCTTTCCGGCTGTTGAGGCTGCCTATTCTAACGGAACTGAGTGGCTCGACCAGTGTCTGGATTATATTCAGGGGAATATAGATTATGTCGATTCTTTCCTGAAAGAGAATGCTCCGAAAATAAAAGCTATCCGTCCTATGGCTTCATACCTGATATGGCTTGACTGTCGTGAACTCGGGTTGAACCATGATGAACTTAATTCATTCTTTGCCGATAAAGCCGGTCTTGCATTGAATGACGGTGAGATGTTTGGTCGTGAAGGTGCAGGATTTATGAGGATGAACATCGGTACGCAGCGTTCTGTCCTTGAACGTGCCATGAAACAGCTTGCTGAAGCATATAATACACTGTAATCTGTTTTTCAGAGTAATAAAAAAACGGAAATGTAATGCTGGTATCGCTTTCATTTCCGGTTTTTTTGCTGTTTTCTATTAATAAATTCCTACTTTATTTTCCTGAGAAAAATTGTTGTAATTCCCATTTATCAGGTTCTCGCTTTCCGGATTCAGTTCAATTGCTTTTTTCAGATCTTCAACAGAACCGTCCTTGTCGCCTTTAAGCAATTTTGCCCTGCCTCTTTTCTGATATAGCTTTGCGTTTTCAGGAGATAATTCAATTGCCTCGTCGTAAACGGCTATGGCCTGATCGAATTCCTTATTGCCAAGTAGTGCTGTTCCTTTCATTATATAAGCCTTCTCGTTGAAAGGATTCATTGAGAGAACCTTGTTCAAATATGAAATACCTTCTTCGAAATTGCCTGTAGCGGCACAGATTTCACCTTTCAGAACCAAAGCATCTTCGTCGTCGCTTTCTTTTGAAAGAATAGAATCGAGATCCTCTATAGCTTCTTTGGCTTGTCTCATTTCCCATAAAACTTCTGCTCTCAGCTGATATGCATCCTTAAAATCCTCATCAATAGCTATTGCCTTTGTCAGCATTACTATTGCCTGAATGTAGTTTTTCTCTCCCTTTTCAGCCTTTGCAGCCAGATAGAATGCAGCTTTGTTCTTATCGTCAAGAGATATTGCTTTTTCGCACGCTTCTTTCATGGCCGGATAATCTTCTTGTATGAAACATACTCCTGCAAGTGAAAGAAGTACTTTGGTGTTTTCTGGAACAATTTCTGCCAGTCGGTTATATACTGTTCTCGCATCGTCGGTTTTTCCTGTCTGAAGATATGATGCGGCCAGAAGTTCCATTGTCTCTACATCTTCTTTTATTGCAGTAGCTTCTTCAAAGCATTTGATGGCATATGGCAACTGTCGGATGTTGCGCGCTCTGATACCATCATATTTTAGAATTTCAAAGTTTTTCTTTTCCTGTTTCTCCTGTTCGCTGCTTTCATCTTTCTTGTTTCCTCCGAACAGGGATGATAATAGACCCATAATTAATACATTTATTTGTTAGTGCCGCAAAATTACAAAATTCAATGATATATAAAAACAAAAAAAGAGAATGTCTTGATTGACATCCTCTCTTTTGTACACCCTCAGGGATTCGAACCCTGGACCCACTGATTAAGAGTCAGTTGCTCTACCAACTGAGCTAAGAGTGCATTGCCTGTTGTTGAGGTTCCTGGCGGATTCGAACCGCCGTACACGGTTTTGCAGACCGCTGACTAAGCCACTCATCCAAGGAACCGTAGCAATTAATTTTTCAGTAAGAAGAGGTTCCTGGCGGATTCGAACCGCCGTACACGGTTTTGCAGACCGCTGACTAAGCCACTCATCCAAGGAACCGGAAGTCATTTGATGTCGTTTTTCTCAAATGCGATGCAAAGGTACTGCTTTTTTTTAAATATGCAATACTTTGGCGAAAAAAAGTTCTTTTTATTTCTTTTGGCACGTATTTTTTAGCGCACAACCTGTGCATGAGTCGCATGCCGACTTACCTTTACCGGACAATAACCTGTAAATGCGTAGTCCTACAAAGACTACGCACAGGATTATTATTATACTTATTATTACAGTTTGAATATCCATTTACATAAACAATTTTCCGATTTGATACACAAGGAATGATACTATCCATGCCAGGACTGTGGTATATGTGGCTGCAAATATTGCCCATTTCCAACTGCCCGATTCTTGTTTTATTGCAACAATTGTGGCAACACACGGAAAGTAAATCAATGTAAACAGCATATATCCGAAGGCTACAAGGGGCGTGATATTGAGACGTTCGGCAAGGCTTACACTATCTACTTCTTCATCATCTGCATATAAAACTCCAAGTGTACTTACAACAAGTTCCTTTGCGCCTACTCCGGACAGGATACCGATTCCCATCTTCCAGTCAAATCCCAAAGGCTCTATTGCAGGTTCTATGGCTTTTCCTATCTGGCCGATGTATGAATTTTCCTGCTGTTCTGCCTGTGATGAATATTGGTCATGGTTAGGGTAATATCCCAGGAACCATATTATGATGGAAGCAACCATTATTATGCCACCCATTTTCCTCAGATATTGAACACCTTTCTCCCACGTATGTCTTAATACTGATTTTGCGGTAGGCATTCTGTAAGGAGGAAGTTCCATAACAAATGGAGTGTCATCGTCTTTCACTATGAACTTGCTGAAAACCCTTGCCATAATGATTGCAAGAATGATACCTATACTGTAAATGCCAAGTAAAACAAGACTGGCATGGCTTGGGAAAAATGCCCCTATCAGAATTAGGTAAATAGGCAGACGGGCACTGCACGACATCAAAGGCGTTATAAGCATTGTCACAAGTCTTGACTTGCGGCTTTCTATGATGCGTGAACCCATGATTGCAGGTACATTACAGCCGAATCCCATTATGAGAGGTATAAATGATTTACCGTGAAGCCCCATCTTGTGCATTATCTTGTCCATTATGAATGCTGCACGTGCCATATATCCTGAGTCTTCCATAATCGAAATGAAGGTATATAGTATAAGTATGTTAGGCAGGAATACAATAACTCCTCCCACACCTCCTATAATACCGTCTATTATCAGATCTTTTAAAGGACCTTCGGGCATGAGCGATTCTGTAGTCTGTGCTATTACGCCTACCAGCCATTCTATGGCTTGCATAGGATAGTCGCCGATTACGAAAGTGCCCTCGAACATTATGTATAGGAATATGAAAAATATAGGAAATCCCCAGATTCTGTGGGTTACTATGCTGTCCACTATACGTGTGAACATTTCCGTGTTCTGATTATTGTCCGTATATGTCTCTTTCAGGGCTCCTGAAATGAAACCATATTTGGCGTCGGTTATAGCCTGTTCGCTGTCTTCGTTAAGCACGGCTTTAAGCCTTTCGGCTTCTTTATTCCTGATTTCTATTATTGTGTCGGCATTAGGCATGTCGGAAATAATACGACGTTCTATATCCTTGTCGTTTTCCAGCATTTTTATAGCCAGGAAACGTGTGGAATATTTATGTCTTATATTTTCAATCTTTCCTATTTCCTTCTTTATAGCCTCAATGCTTCTTTCCAGTTCCGGACCGTGGTTAATGTGGATATGACGTATGAAGTTTTTGGGAGTAAAGTCGTTTTCCTCTTCCTTGTGACTTCCGTATTTATGGTCGGGCACGTATGCATCATGCCATTTACGGTATTCCTGAAGAGCCTCATTCTGTATTTCTTCCTTCTGCCCCATGAAGTCGGCACCTTCGTACAGTCCTATTATTACGTGAAACAGCTCGTCTATGCCTTCTCCTGTACGGCTTATAGTCGGAACGGCAGGAACTCCCAATAATTGGCTTAGTTTCTTAATGTCAAGTTTGTTTCCGCTGTTTTGCAGGGCGTCGTACATGTTAAGAGCGATAACCATTCTCACATTCATGTCGATAAGCTGTGTGGTGAGGTACAGGTTCCGTTCTATATTTCCGGCGTCAACCACATTGATTATTACGTCAGGCGTTTCTTCTATGATATGTTTCCTGACGTACAGTTCTTCAGGGCTATAAGCTGATAATGAGTAAGTTCCAGGCAAATCGATAAGCCTGAAATGATATCCCTGAAAATCGAAAAAGCCTTCTTTGGCGTCAACTGTCACACCACTATAGTTGCCTACATGCTCGTGCGAACCTGATGCTATGTTAAATAGGGAAGTCTTTCCGCAGTTGGGATTGCCTACTAAGGCAACGTTTATAGTACGTCTTTTCCCTTGTGCAAGGATTTTCATTTGTTCTTCCGTAACCGGGATGTTTTCCGAAATGGGATCGTACAAAGATGTGTCTCTGCCTGTTTTTCTTGCTTCTTCCTCACTGATTATTTCTATCATTTCCGCTTCCTGTCTGCGTAATGATATTTCATATCCCATAATCTTGTATTTGATAGGGTCTTTGAGTGGAGCGTTAAGTATCACTTCAACGGTTTTTCCTTTGATGAATCCCATTTCGATGATTCTTCTTCTGAAACCCCCGTGGCCTAATACCTTTACTATTACTCCTTTTTCTCCTGTTTTGAGTTCAGATAATTTCATTTTTATTGCTAATTTTTGGCAAAGATAGATGATAGTAATTTTTTATGCAAGTTATTTAGATTGTTTTTAAATAATAAAATTGATGCTTTCGTTTCCGGTCGGATGTGTCATGTTGTTTCGTATTGTCATAAAATTGTCTCTATCATTATTATTGTATATATAAAAACGTTATTTTTGCAATATGTTAGAAAGTAAGATAGAAAAATATATAAGTGAAAAAGTGCTGTTTGGCAAAACAGACAAACTTGTGGTTGCCTTGAGTGGGGGAGCCGATTCTGTAGCATTATTGCGTATATTGCTGTCGTTGGGATATGACTGTGTGGCGGCACATTGTAATTTCCATTTGCGTGCTGCCGAATCGGACAGAGACGAAGATTTTGTAAGAAAACTTTGTGCGGGACTTTCTGTTCCTCTCGAGGTTGTTCATTTTCAGACATCGGATTATGCCCGTGAAAACTCCTTGTCTATAGAAATGGCAGCCCGTGAACTCCGTTACGGATGGTTTGATGAAATACGCAAGAAGTACGGAGCTTCGTGCATAGCTGTTGCTCATCATAGGGATGACAGTGTTGAAACTTTCTTGTTGAACCTTTCACGTGGTACAGGGATAAACGGTTTGAAAGGAATAATGCCTAAGAACGGATTTATAGTACGGCCGTTACTTGAAGCTGGAAGAGATGATATTCTTGAATATCTGAGACAAATCGGACAGGATTATGTTACAGACAGCACAAATCTGGAAGATATATACACACGTAATAAAATAAGACTTGACATTATACCTCTTTTTAAACAGATAAATCCTTCGTTTTGCGAGTCGGTATGCGAGACTGCACAACGGTTGGCGGATGTAGCAGCCATATACAGACAGGCTATTAATTCTTCAATCGAGCGTGTAATGGTTTCTCCTGATGGCATGTCAATAGAAAAACTTTTGTGTGAAGTATCTCCACAGGCAGTATTGTATGAATGGTTGTCCCCGTTGGGATTTAATTCATCGCAGATAAAGGATGTAATGAGAAGCCTTAAATCGACTTCCGGCAAAATGTTCTTTTCCAATGATTGGGTTTTGCTTAGAGATAGGGAACAGCTTTTATTGAGAGAGAGGAATGCCGGTGAAGAAGATTACAGACTTAATGTGCGAATGTTTTCAGTGGAGTCAGGTTTTGAAGTTACCAAATGCAATAACATAGCATATATTGATGCTGATAAACTTTGTGGTGAGTTGAAATTACGTAAATGGAAATCAGGCGATAAGTTTGTTCCTTTCGGCATGAAAGGCTTTAAGAAAGTACGTGATTATTTACGCGACAGGAAGCTGTCATTGTTTGAGAAAGAGAATGTTATGGTCGTTACTTCAGGTGAGGAAATAGTATGGTTGGTCAATGAAAGGACAGACAACCGTTTCCGTATTGACAGTAAGACAGTAAATGTCGTTGAGATAGAGGTATTGTCATCCAAATGATGATGGTAACATATAATTTTTCCGTTTTGTAAAAAGAAATCAGACAAATAGATAATAAGATATAAGATTGCGCATTTTTTGGTTAAATGATGTAAAATATCACATCTGCTATGATGTAAATCCAAGTTTTTATATTTACTTTGAAGATACTAAGCGGTTTATAATAAACGGTTTTGGTATTTAAAAATTTAATAAATTATAATTTATGAACGAATTAATTGAAAAAATTCAGGAATTGAGCGCTGCTCTTGTTGCTGATGCTACTCAGCAAGCTGAAAAAGGTAACAAAGCTGCCGGTACACGTGCACGTAAGGCTTCTTTGGATTTGGAAAAAGTGTTGAAAGAATTTAGAAAAGCTTCTTTGGAAGAATCTAAGAAATAATGTTTGGGACAACGCTTTATTTAGGGGGTTGTATTACTTCGGTTAAGTGGGAGTGATACAACCTTTTTGTTTGAATGTATTGTCAACAAACTGTTGTTCCCCTTGGAAGTGTGGTACTGCGGAGGTGAGTACTTCCGGTGAAATCCGATAATTCGGTTGTTATTGTTTAATATTAGGAGGTCAGGATGAGAAAAATCTTCGATTTGTTTATTGTATTGTCATTATTTGTAGCTTGTATTTCATGTAATAAATATGAAATACCTGACGAAGTCGTATCGGAGATTGACTCATTGAATAGCCTTTCTTACAGATTACGCTATAAAGATTTGTCCAGGGCGACAGAGGTTGCCAATCAGGCATATCTTTTGGCATCACCTGATTATTCTGAATTCCCTCAGGTGCTTAACAATATGGGTTTCTGTGCGTACATGGCGATGGACTTCGAGAAATCCATGTCTTTGTTCTCAAAAGTTATAGAGCTTTCCGACAATGAGGTTGAGTGTCTTGTGGCCGATGTCGGAATGATGAAGATTTGTCAGCGTACATCATCCAATAAAGAGTTTTATGATTACAGAAATCGTGCCCAAAGACGTATTAAGAGAATAAAACAGGATAGGGTGGTCGAGACAGACTCTATCCTTTCGGCTAGATTTAACTATGCACTGTCCGAGTATCATATAACTTCAGGAGTATATTTTTATTATTTGCAGCAGGAAAAAGAATCAATGGCTGAGATTGATGCCATTGATATCAATAAGATAGAGTCAGATACCGCTCAGTTTCTCAATTATATGTATATGAGAGGGTCGGGAGGAATGTATTCTGCTCCAACTGCGGATGATGTTGTGATAGGAGAGTTTGGATATCTGATGGACTGCTTTAGGATATCTGTTGAAAGAGGTTATGTGTATTTCGAGGCGAATGCTTTGCAGGCTATGGCCGAGATTCTGAATTTCAGATCAAACAGGGATTTGATTTCATCTAAAAGAAAAGGATGGCTGGAGGCGGTAAACGAGTATGATTGCCCATTGGACAGTCTGCCTTTGAATTTGGCACAAAGGGCGCTCGGTTTGTTTCGCGATTACGGCGACTGGTATCAGATTTCAGGCTCGTACAGGACTATGGCCACATATTATAATTATATAGGTATGCCAGAGAAGGCCTTGCCGTTGCTTGATATGGCTTTGCAGTATGTGAATATGCATCATGAAAAGTTCTATGCATGTAGTGATACTACAGACCGCCTGATGACATACAATCCTGAATATCCCTATTCATTAGAGTTGAAGTGGATAAACAAAGATGGTATAAAGACTGTTCCTGAATGGATAGCCCGTCTTAGGGAGCAGTTGAGCCGTACCTATTCAGCTATGGGGATGAAAATCCAGTCGGATTATAACAGAAATATCTATCTTGATATTCTTGATTACACCCGTCAGGACAAGGAGCTGGAAAGCAGGTATGCATCTCTTGACAGGGAATCATATTTGCTGAACATACTTTTGATAATGGTGATGCTTGGCTTTTTCGTTCTTGCTGTAGCATTGGTTGTCCTTAATAGGTTCTGGAGAATCAGGAATAACCTTTATATGGACAAGCTGGGCAAAGTGCTTGAAGTCTGTCGGAACATAACCGCCTCCGTTCCTGAGGATGCTTCCGGAGTTAACGAAGTGGTTGATATGGTAGAGCGTGCAGTCAGAATAGATGTGTTAAGTATAACTGTATCAGATGATTTATGGATTGAATTGAGCTCCGGAGAGAATAATGATGACAGACCTGAATGGGTCGGTCAGGCTGGAATACCGGTACTCGATCTTGTGGCTCCTGGAAAAGAAGAACCGGTAGGACGCTTGTGGCTCAAGAAAAAAGGAAAGTTGAAGCATGATGAGATTTCTATAATGAAACTCGTTACCCCATATATGGCATGGACGCTTGAGAACGGATTGAATTTGATGATGCTTACCGATGAAAGGTTGAGGCTGGAACAGGAAGAGTATATACACAGAAAACATATTGCCAAGAACAAACGCCAGAATGAGGTGAAGAAGGCATGTGTGGCAATAGTTACAGGCATTATCCCGTATATTGACAGAGTGATAAACGAAGTCGATAAACTAAGAAAGGCGTCTTACGCAAAGGTTGCCGACATTCGAAATTCCAAGTTGGATTATATCAACGAACTCTTGTCCAAAATCAATGATTATAATGAGATACTGGCTGTTTGGATAAAGATGAAACGTGGTGACATAAGCCTGAATATAGAAAACTTTGAACTTGACGAACTTTTCTCAGTCATAGCCAAGGGCAGACATACGTTTGAGATGAAGAAACAGCATCTTGATGTAGAGGAGTGTCATAGTGTGGTGAAAGCTGATAAGGCTTTGACAATGTTTATGATAAATACATTGACAGATAATGCCCGTAAGTACACGTCTTCGGGAGGCAGGATAGTTCTGTCCGCCCGCGAGAGTGATGATTATGTGGAGGTATCCGTTTCGGACAATGGTCCCGGTCTTTCGTCCTCAGATGTAGAGCGTATCTTGAACGAGAAGGTATATGATTCCTTGAAGATAGGTGTGGATACGGCTTTGGATACAGATGAGCTTGTCCGTCAGAAAGGACATGGTTTTGGATTGATGAACTGTAAGGGTATAATTGACAAGTATCGTAAGACAAGTCCGCTGTTCAGTGTATGTATGTTTGGTATCGACAGTGAGCCGGGAAAGGGAAGTCGTTTTTATTTCCGCCTGCCTAAAGGGGTAAGAAAGGTTATTGCTGTATTAATTCTATTGATAACTTTTGGATATTCCCCATGCCATGCTTGGGGTGGCTCGGATTCAATCCCGTTTACAGAAAACGGCTATGTAGTTTCCGGTTACGACAGCCTTCTTTCTATCGCAAATACGTATGCCAATATGGTGTATGAAAGTAATGTGAAAGCCCAATATAATAGAGCCTTGAATTTTGCTGACAGTGCTTTTCATTATCTGAATATGCACTATATTAAATATTCAGGAAAGAAGTCTCCTCTTCTTGATACCGGAAATAAAGATGATATTCCGGAACTGGTGTGGTTGAGAGAAAAATTCGATACGGACTACTATATCATACTTGATGTGCGCAATGAAGTGGCCGTGGCATGTCTTGCCATTAAGGAGTTCTCAAAATATTATTACAATAATAAAGCTTACACTACTTTGTACAAGCAGATAAGTGAGGATAAATCGCTGGAACAATATTGTCAGAAAATGCAAAGATCGGCCAATAACAAGATTGTGGCTATAATGCTTTTTGTTGTGCTGATAATAGCGGGAGTTGTTGCATATTATGTGATTTATTTACGGCGCATGCTTCATTACAGATATAACATGGAACAGGTGCTTACGATCAACAGCTCTGTTTTCTCGTCACTTGCGTCCGACAATCATTCGCAGTCGCCTTCAGAAATATGTTCCAATGCTGTCAGTGTTATATTCCGCGATATAAATGAGCTTGTTACAATAGATAATCTTGTAATTGGTGTATATGATGATTCGGAAAAGAAATTGAACTGCTCGTGGTATAAGGATTGCGATGATGAGATTATACTTGAAAAGCTGAATAAATCGTATTCTGGCAGATGCATAATTGATTATGACGGGAATAACTGGATTTTTATGCCTCTTCGGGTTGATGTTTCCGGAGGTATCAAGTGTATAGGTGTCATGGGACTTATGAGTAGTGACAGGTCTGTCAGGGCCGAAGACCGTTTGCTGCTTGAGCTTGTGAGCGAATATCTGGGAGTCGCTTTATATCATACCATAGTGCAGGTAGAGAAACATTTCCAGGATATCGAACTTGCTAAAGATGAAACTTTAAGGGCGCAACACGAAGAAAACATGTTGCATGTACAGAATCTTGTACTTGATAATTGTCTTTCTACAATCAAGCACGAAACCATTTACTATCCGGGAAGACTAAAGAAAATAGTCGAAAAGATCAGATATGCGGAAGATTGCTGTGCGTCAGACGATACAGTATTGAAAGATCTGGAAGATATGGACGAACTGGTGAATTATTATAAAGATATATTCGTCCTGTTGTCCTCATGCGCTTCAAGAATGCTTGATGGCGTAACTTTCAGGCGCACTGCAATAGATGTTCCGGCAGTTATGGAAGATATTCGCAAGTATTATCTCAAATCGGTAAAACGTCTGAAAACTTATCCTGTGTTTAACATAGAATTGCGTCATAAATGCTTTGTGACCGGAGATGAAATACTGTTTCGTTTCCTTTTGGAAAATCTGATAGACGAAGCTTTAAGGTATAACGCAGAAGGAAATCTTACGCTTACCGTTAGTGTTGACGAAGGATTTGCAAGATTCGATTTTGTTGACGACAGGCGTAACTTCACGCAGGAAGAACTGAACATGCTGTTTTATCCTGATAATGCAAAAGTTGGTCTGTCCGATAATGGAGACGTATTGTACGGAACGGAATATCTGATATGCAAGCAGATTATAAGAGATCATGACGAGTTCGGTGGAAGAAGAGGATGCCGGATTAATGCAAAGGTAGCTGACGGAGGAAAAGGTTTCTGCGTTTGGTTCACTTTGCCTTTGAAAAGTGTAAATAGAGAAATTAAAAACTAAGATACATATAAAGATGGAAAAATTTAAAGTAATAATAGTAGAGGATGTAAAGTTGGAACTTAAAGGTACGGAAGAGATTTTCCGTCATGAGATACCTAATGCTGAAGTGATAGGAACAGCAATGACAGAAGCCGAATTCTGGACTTTGCTTGAAACCAAAACGCCAGACCTTGTGTTGCTTGATTTGGGACTGGGAGGTTCTACCACTATCGGCGTCGAAATATGTTCACGCCTGCATAAGCAGAAACCTGAAATAAAAGTATTGATATTTACAGGTGAGGTACTGAATGAAAAGCTTTGGGTGGATGCGCTTAATGCAGGAGCCGATGGCATAATATTAAAGACAGGAGAATTGTTGACAGCTGTAGATGTGCAGGCGGTTATGGAAGGCAAGAAGCTTGTGTTCAACTATCCAATTCTTGAGAAAATAGTTTCACGGTTCAAACAAAGTGTTGCTGTTGAGCAGAAACGTCAGGAAGCAATAATCGATTATGATATTGATGAATACGATGAAAGACTGCTCCGTCATCTTGCCCTTGGCTATACAAAAGAAATGATAACAAACCTGAAAGCTATGCCATTTGGAGTCAAGTCTATAGAAAAACGACAGAATGACCTGATAAACAGACTATTCCGTTCGGATGAACGTGTAGGTGTGAATGCATGCAGGCTGGTAACCCGTGCATTCGAACTGAGAATTCTTGATATTGACAATCTTGAACCAGATGAAGAATAAAAACATAATACATCCGGCTACAGTATTTTTTCTGCTTTGGTGGTTTGTTGCAGTACTTTCATGGATAGGCAGTGTCTATGCCTGGGATGGCATAAGGAATATCATAAGTACTGAAGCGTTGAGATGGTTCCTCAGATACACAGAAGAAAAACTGATGTCATCGCCTGCGCTATATATAGTATTACTCTTTTTCATGTCTGTGGGGTTGTTCCTGCATTCGGGATTGGGCGGCTTGATATGGCGTATGGTACGTCGTGAACGTAAAATGTCCGGTAAAGAGAAAAAGTCTCTGGTTGCAGCTGTTATGATAGCGGTTGCCTATTTCATGGTTTATGCCTTGTTGGCATGGGGACCATGGAATATTGTACGTGGCGTCACCGGAAGGTATGTTGATTCGCCGTTACACGATGGCGCTCTGTGTATATTGGCTATAGGTATAGGAGTAACATCTATGGTATATGGCTATTCTGCCGATCATTACCGTAGCGATACAGATGTAGTGAAAGGTATGTCGTATATGTTTTCTCGTTTCCCGTCATATTTGGTCTCACTGTTTTTTGTCATACAGTTTATGGTGGCTTTCGAATACAGCGGCTTTCCTGTATGTTTTGGTATGACAGAATGTTGGGTTGATATTACATATTGGATATGTTGTCTTATACCCTTGTTTTGGGAGTTTTATTATAAAAGTTGAATTAAATATAATTAAAACGTCACGATAATTCTCTTTATTAAATTATAATGATATAAATTTGCAGGCAATAATTTTATATTAAAAATAAAAATGAAAAAAGGATTACTATTTGCTGCAGTTGGTGTAATGGCATTGGCTGCTTGCCAGGAGAAAGGTGGTTATACTATCAATGGTACCATAGACGGTGCAAAGGATGGTGACTATGTTTACATGCGTTATTATGATGGAAGAGAAGCCTTCACTTTGGATTCTGCCATAGTCAAGAACGGTAAGTTTGAATTCAAGGGAATGCCTGATTCAGTATTTGCACCTAAGTTTATAATATATGGTGATGAAACTCAGGACATCAATGCAACAGTATTTATTGAAGATGGAGCAATCAAGGTAGATATGGCTAAAGGCAATTCAAAAGTTTCCGGAACTCCGTCCAATGATGCTTTTGCAGCCTTTATAGAAAAGTATTCAGGTTTTGAAAACCAGATGAATACTATTGCTACTACTTTCCGTACAGATACTACTCTTACAGATGTACAGAGAGATTCTTTGATTAAGGTGTATGATAAGGTATCCGAAGAATGCATGGATTATGTTTATGCACAGACAGAAGCAAATATCAATAATGCTGTAGGTGCTTATATGTTGCAGTCTAACGGTTTCTCTTTCGAAGTGGAAAAGGCAAAGGCTTTGTTGGATAAACTTCCTCAGAATTACCTGTCATCTTCTTCAATGTCTCGTTTGAAAGAATATGTTGACAATGCAATGAATACAGTAGTAGGAAAGAAATACATTGATTTCTCTATGAATACTCCTGAAGGAGAGACTGTAAAACTTTCTGACTTTGTGAGCAAGAACAAATATACACTTATAGACTTCTGGGCTAGCTGGTGCGGACCTTGCCGTCAGGAAATGCCTAACGTTGTTGCTGCTTATAAAGAGTTCAAGTCTAAAGGTTTCGGTATCGTAGGTGTATCTCTCGATAAGGATGCCGACAAATGGAAACAAGCTATCAAGGATCTGAATATCACATGGCCACAGATGTCAGACCTTAAGGCTTGGCAGTGTGAAGGTGCTGCATTGTATGGCGTACGTGCTATCCCGGCAACAGTTCTTGTTGATCAGGAAGGAAACATCATAGCAAGAGATTTACGTGGCGAAGATATTGCTGCAAAACTCGGTGAACTTTTGAAATAATTCATTCTTATATAAAAAAACGAAGAGGCTGTTGTCAGTCTCTTCGTTTTTTTATGCTATTTTGTGTCAGCTGCTGCAGGCATCATATCACCTTTTATAATCAGACGTGTGATTTCAGATTTTCCGTTTGTGCGTAGTGTAATGGTTTTCTGAAATCTGCCGGGAAATTTTCCCGCGCCGTTGTAAGTCACTGTAATTTCACCGCTTTCACCCGGTTTGATAGGTTCCTTTGGATACTGTGGCACCGTGCATCCGCATGTCGCTATAGCCTGATGAATGACCAGAGGACCGTCGCCTACATTAGTGAATTTGAAAGTACATGTCACTTTAGGACTGTTTTCCGAGAAACTGCCAAAATCGTGTGTCGTTGTCTCAAACTTTATTTCTGCTGTACCGGCAGCCATTACCATGATTATGCCCATGAAGAACATAACTGTGGTAAGAATAAATTTCTTCATACTTGTTCTACTTTTATAATTCTTGTTGCGAATTTAGTTTATAATCTAATTTATAAATGCTTTTAATCACCAAAATTAACAGAATATTGCTGTAACAGATTGATTTTAACCTCGGTTCACCTGTTTTACACCTTTTACTGTCCTTAGTTTTTTTATCAGTGCTTCCAGTTTTGATGTATCGTCCACCATTACCGTAAGCATTCCCGAGAACAATCCGTCGTGCGAATCTACACTGATTGATCTTAAAAGTATATCGTTCTCCTTGTTGATGATAGACGTGATGTTTGTAACAATACCTATGTCGTCATGTCCTACTATACGCAGCGTAATAGGATATTGTTTGCCCTGACTCTTGCCTGCC
Organism: Bacteroides cellulolyticus; assembly: GCF_025567135.1. Classification (NCBI taxonomy): domain Bacteria; kingdom Pseudomonadati; phylum Bacteroidota; class Bacteroidia; order Bacteroidales; family Bacteroidaceae; genus Bacteroides; species Bacteroides cellulolyticus. The sequence goes on along the minus strand of NZ_JAOQJJ010000001.1, from coordinate 556,087 downwards.
CATCTGGCGCGTACTATACGGTACGGAAATCTGGCCTTCATTTCTGGAGCATTAGGACAGTCGCAGCGGTGTATCTTTATACCTCCTGAGATAGTGACAAATCCGAACACATCGTCTCCATAGATAGGATTACAGCATTTTGCCAGATTAAAATCAATACCTTTCAGGTTCTGGTCTATCACCAGCACGTCGTCTTTGAAGTAGTCTTTGGCTTCTGCGTTCTGTTGCAGATTATATGTCTCGGCACTTCTGTATATCACTTCTTCGCGTTGTTCCGTCTCGCGCTTTTGCATCTCCACGTATTTGTCGATAATCGTATTTATATCGCTGCTCTCGTCGGATATGCTCTTGTAGAAATCGGTTACGCTCTTGAAGCCCATTTTTTTGATAAGTCGCATCAGTATGGACTCGTCATATTCAATTTTCTTGTTTTTGAATTTGCGTTCAAGCGTTTCCTTGGCAAACTGTGTTTGTCGTGCCGCTATTTCTTTTAGTGCCTGTCGTATTTTTGTCCTGGCTTTCGATGTAGTTACAAAGTTCAGCCAGTCTTGCTTCGGCACCTGAGTGTTGGAGGTCATGATTTCCACCTGGTCTCCACTATTCAGAATCTGTTTCAGCTGGACATTCTTTCCGTTCACCCTTGCACCTATACACTTGCTTCCCAGGTTCGTGTGAATGGTAAAGGCAAAGTCCAGGACTGTTGCTCCTTGAGGAAGTTTGTAGAGGTCACCTTTCGGTGTAAAAACAAACACTTCATCCTTATAAAGGTCGAGCTTGAACTGATCCATGGCCTCGATATCGCTGTCGGCATTTTCCAGTGTCTCGCGTATGGAGTTAAGCCATTCGTCAAGCCCTGTCTCACCTTTAATGCCTTTGTATCTCCAGTGTGCAGCCAGACCTTTCTCGGCTATTTCATCCATCCTTTCAGTACGTATCTGTACTTCCACCCATTTGCCTTCAGGGCCCATCACTGTGATGTGAAGCGATTCGTATCCGTTGCTTTTAGGCACCGACAGCCAGTCGCGCAGACGTTTCGGGTTAGGCAGATACATGTCGGTAACAATCGAATATGCCTGCCAGCATTCCTGTTTTTCTTTTTCCAGTTCAGAGTCCAGGATTATTCTTATGGCAAACAGGTCGTAAACACCTTCGAAAGGGCAACCCTGTTTTTTCATCTTCTGATATATCGAGTGTATGGACTTTGTTCTTCCTTTCATGTGGAATTTCAGTCCTGCATCCTCCAGCTTCTTCTTGATAGGCTCGATAAAGGCGTCAATATATCTGTCGCGCGCTTGTTTTGTGGCGTTCAGCTTTTCTTTTATATGATAATATATGTCATGCTGCGTATATTTCAGTGATAAGTCCTCCAGCTCGGATTTTAACTTGTACAATCCTAGCTTGTGTGCTAAAGGAGCATACAGATATGCCGCTTCATTCGAAACCATGATTCTGGCTTCATCGTTTTCAGAATCCTTAATCTGTCGCATCAGGTTTACCCTGTCTGCAATGATTATAAGAATAACCCTCATGTCTTCTGCGAATGAGAGCAGAAGATTTCTGAAGTTTTCCGATTCTATAGTCGGACTTTTGGCATAAAGTTCATTTATTTTTACAAGACCTTTGATTATGCCTGCTACGTCTTCTCCGTATTCGTTTTTTACTTCATCAAGAGTGCAAAGATTGTATTTCACAGATTCGTGAAGCATTATACCCAGTATGGAGGCACGGCGCATACCTATCTCTTCAGCTACGATGACGGCTGTCTGCATGTCTTTTATTATCGGATTCATTCCAAATGCATTTCTTGGAATACCTCCGTTCTTCATCACCTTGATAAGATGTGATTTTATCTTTCTGCAATCATCCTTTTGTAGAGTATCTTTTGATAGCCTTAGTAGTTTTTTATATAATGTAAAGAGTAATTCCTTTTCATTACTGTTAAAAAAAGCTGTTTCTTCCATGACTTTATCCTTTTTCTTGTGTGTAAAGGTAGTTTTTTTCTTCATTATATTAGTTATATTTCGTCCTTTTTTATAATTTTGAGCAGATTTCTATACTATTGAACGAATTCATTACTTAATTTATACAATATGTTAACACAAGAAGACAAAGATTTATTGGCTAAGAAAGGCATTTCCGAACAACAGATTGCCGAACAGTTAGCTTGTTTCGAAAAAGGTTTCCCTTTTCTAAAATTATTTGCAGCTGCATCAGTAGAAAACCGCGGTATAATGCTTGCGGGTGAAGAAGCACAGAAAACATATCTTGCAGCTTGGGACGCATATAAGGAAGGCGATAAGAAAATAGTCAAGTTTGTACCTGCGTCTGGTGCTGCCAGCCGTATGTTCAAGAATATGTTCGAATTCCTTGGCGCAGATTATGATGTTCCTACAACCGATTTCGAAAAGAAATTCTTTAACAATATCAAGAATTTTGCTTTTTATGCCGACCTTGATGCTGCTTGCGTAAAGAACAACGGTAAAGGTATTGAAGCTTTGATTTCAGAAGGCAACTATAAAGCTGTTGTTGCAAATCTTCTGGAATCTGCCGGCTTGAACTACGGAGCATTGCCAAAAGGTCTGCTTAAATTCCATAAATATGAAGACGGCGTTCGTACTCCGCTCGAAGAGCATCTTGTAGAAGGAGCTTTGTATGCTGCCGGAAAGAGTGGGGAAGTGAATGTACATTTCACTGTATCTACAGAACATCGTGAACTGTTTGCAAAACTTGTAGATGAAAAGGTCGCTCAGTACGCTGCTAAATATGGTGTAAAATACAACATCAGTTTCTCTGAACAGAAACCAAGCACTGATACAGTTGCTGCAGATATGGAGAACAAGCCATTCCGCGACAACGGCAAACTTTTGTTCCGTCCGGGCGGTCACGGCGCATTGATAGAAAACCTGAATGACCTTGATGCAGATATAGTATTTATCAAGAATATAGATAATGTAGTTCCTGACAGACTGAAGGGTGATACAGTAACTTATAAGAAGTTGCTTGCCGGAGTTCTTGTAACACTTCAGAAACAGGCTTTCGAATATCTTCAGCTGCTTGACAGCGGTCATTATCGTCATGATGAATTGGAAAATATCATCCGTTTCGTTCAGCAGCAGCTCCATTGCCGCAAGGATGATATAAAGGATATGGAAGATGCCGACCTGGTAATTTACCTGCGTAAGAAACTTAACCGTCCTATGCGTGTTTGCGGTATGGTTAAGAATGTGGGCGAACCTGGTGGTGGTCCGTTCTTGGCTTATAATCCTGACGGAACAGTTTCATTGCAGATTTTGGAAAGTTCACAGATTGACATGAACGATCCTGAAAAGAAAGCAATGTTCGAAAAGGGTACACACTTCAATCCGGTTGACCTGGTTTGTGCCGTTCGCGACTATAAGGGCAACAAGTTCAATCTTGTGAATTATGTTGACAAGGCTACAGGATTTATTTCATATAAATCAAAAGGCGGCAAGGAACTTAAGGCACTTGAACTTCCGGGATTGTGGAATGGCTCAATGAGTGACTGGAGCACTATCTTCGTTGAAGTTCCTTTGAGCACATTCAATCCGGTTAAGACTGTAAATGACTTGCTGAGAGAACAGCACCAGTAATTTTGAGGAATTATAATAAATAAAATATGCATGCAGAGTGGCATTTCCCACTGTCTGCATGCATATTTTTTTATTCCACATCAATCGCCATTATATAATCATTCATATAGTAACCTCCTCCAATGTCGAAATCACCCTCCGAAACTTTTTTCATTCCCATATGAAGATAAAATCCCAAAGCCGGATTGTGGCGGTTCACGTTCAGCTCCATTCTGCATGGTTTCCTGTTTATTTCTTTTACTGCTTCCTTGGCTTTGCAGAACAGTTGTTTTCCTATATGCTCTTTTTGAAATTCAGGCAAGACATAGATTTTCTGCAGATGAAACAGGTCTTCGCCTTCCTTCTGTATTGACACATATCCGGCAGGCCTGTTGTCCGAGTATGCCAGATAGTAGATATGTCCTTCTTCCGTCATCTGTTTTAAAAGATTTTCAGGCGAATACATCCAGTCCATCATGTAGTCAATCTGTTCTTTTGTCAGGATATCCTTGTAAGTTGCGGGAAATGCTATCCATGCCAACTCGTTTATCAGCTTGATATCCTCTGTAGTAGCTTTTCTAATGTCAGTCATATATTCTTGTTTTTAGTTGTACTCTCGCAAAAATACGTTTTTATCGGGCTGATTGTAGCCGGATTTTAGTTAATTGTATTAAAAATAGTAAAATATCAAGTACTTTGTAATGCAAGGTAATCTAATTATACATATATTTGTGCCATACAAACAAAGTAATAATAAAATCATGAATGTAGATAATGTAAAATCTCAGATGCGAAAGGGTATGCTTGAGTACTGCATTCTCCTGTTGTTGCACAGAGAACCGTCTTATGCATCGGATATAATCCAAAAACTGAAAGATGCAAAGCTTATAGTAGTGGAGGGTACGCTTTATCCCTTACTTACCAGACTGAAGAATGATGGTCTCCTTTCGTATGAGTGGGTTGAATCAACTCAGGGACCACCACGCAAATACTACAAACTTACCTCTGATGGAGAGGGGGTATTATCTGAGTTGGAAACGGCGTGGGATGAACTCTCCAATACGGTAAATCATTTAAGGAACGAACTTTTAACAATTGAATCAAAATGAAAAAGACATTGACAGTTAATTTAGGTGGCACGGTTTATCATATAGATGAAGATGCATATGTATTATTGGACAATTATCTGAATAATCTGAAATATCATTTCCGTAGTGAGACCGATGCTGATGAAATAGTAAGGGACATGGAAAACCGTATAGCTGAATTGTTTTCCGAATATATCTCTCATGGTCAGCAGGTCATCACTATAGAGAATGTGGAGGAAGTGATAGCCCGCATGGGACGACCGGAGGAAATCAATACAGATGATGAGTCGAATGAAAATACTCAGGATTATCGTAACAATACAAACGGTGATGACACAGTGAAACGTCGTCTTTTCAGAAATCCTGATGATAAAGTCCTTGGTGGTGTGGTTTCAGGACTTGCCGCATATTTCGGATGGGACGTGGCTTGGACACGTATCGCTGTACTGGTTTGCGGCATATTCCTGCATGGGTTTATATTGGCATATATCATAGCTTGGATTATAATACCTATGGCACGTACAGCAACCGAGAAACTTCAGATGAAAGGTGAACCTGTTAATATGGAAAATATAGGGAAGACTGTGACCGACGGTTTTGAAAAGATGAACGAGTATGTCCATTCAGACAAACCGCGTTCGTTTGTTGAGAAATTGGGAAATATATTTTTCTCGGTACTTGGTTTCATTGTAAAGCTGGCATTTGTCATATTGGCCATATGTTGTGCTCCTGTGGTGATAGTAGGCTTGATTGTGCTTTTTGCTTTGCTGATGGCCGCTACCGGAGTGTTGGTCAGTGTTCCGGCATTCTTCTATGATGCATTGCCTTACATCAACTGGGATATGGTTGGAACTTCTGCGGGACTTGCTGTCACAATGGTTGTTTGCGGATTGTTGCTGATAGGAATACCGGTAGTTGGTCTTATCCATCTTATACTTCACATTACAGGTAAGAAAGAGCCTATGTCCACTTCCATGAAAGTTGTTATGATCTTGTTGTGGATAGTTGCAGCTTCTGTAAGTATAGTGTTGGTTTCACAGGCGCCGTTCATAATTCACCCGACTCATTTTCTGTTCCACAGAATATTGTAATTCATAAGTATAATATTTTCGGAAAAATGTTATCTTTGCAGACATAATGTTATCTTTGCAGATATATAGACAAAAACTCTTATAATTATGACTAAAAAAATACTTTTGCTTGGCTCCGGAGAATTGGGAAAGGAGTTTGTAATTGCCGCCAAGAGATTGGGACAGTATGTGATTGCATGTGATTCTTATGCCGGTGCACCCGCAATGCAGGTTGCCGACGCGTGTGAGGTGTTCAGTATGCTTGATGGCGATGCGCTTGACAAGGTTGTAGCAAAATATCGCCCTGACATTATTGTACCTGAAATTGAGGCTATTCGTACAGAACGTCTTTTCCATCTGGAGAAAGAAGGTATTCAGGTTGTTCCAAGTGCAAGAGCCGTGAACTTTACAATGAACCGTAAGGAGATACGTGACCTCGCCGCAAAAGAACTGGGACTTAAGACTGCCAAATATTTCTATGCCAAATCATACGAAGAACTTAAAGAGGCTGCCGAGAAGATAGGTTATCCTTGTGTTATCAAACCATTGATGTCGTCTTCCGGAAAAGGACAGTCTGTAGCCAAAGGTCCTGAGGATCTTCAGTATTCATGGGATTATGGATGCAGCGGAAGCCGTGGCGACATCAAGGAACTCATTGTAGAAGAGTTCATCAAGTTCGACAGCGAGATTACTCTTCTTACAGTTACTCAGAAGAACGGTCCTACATTGTTCTGCCCTCCTATAGGCCATGTACAGAAGGGAGGCGACTATCGCGAAAGCTTCCAGCCGGCACGTATCGCTCCAGAACATTTGGCTGAGGCACAGCAGATGGCTGCAAAAGTAACTGAAGCTCTTACCGGTTACGGACTTTGGGGAGTGGAATTTTTCTTGAGCCACGACAATGGTGTTTATTTCTCAGAACTTTCACCACGTCCTCATGACACAGGTATGGTGACATTGGCAAATACACAGAACCTCAACGAATTCGAACTTCATCTGTATGCTGTTCTTGGATTGCCTATACCGGGAATTACTCAGGAACACATAGGTGCAAGTGCGGTAATTCTTTCACCGATAGCAAGCAAGGACGCTCCTCGCTATAAGGGTATAGAGAATGTATGTTCCCAGCCTGACACATACTTGCGTATATTCGGCAAGCCATATACAAAACTTAACCGTCGTATGGGCGTAGTAGTTTGCTATGACAAGGTAGGAGGTGACCTTGATGCACTGCGTGACAAATGTAAGTCGCTTGCAGCAAAAGTGGAAGTATATTGATACGTCTAAACTGAAAATAATCGGAAATTAATGCGCGCTTAACGCAGAATGAATGTTAGATAAACGCCCGCTGAACACTGGATGAACTCGGTGTACGGCGGGCGTTTCTGTTTTTTATTAAAGTCTTGATATAAGTCCTAAGGTATGGTCAATATGATTGGTTAGTATAATCATATTTAATAGGTATATAATTTGTCTGGTTCTTGGTTGGATAATTTCTATGTACATAAAGATGTTATATCCCTACATTATTTATCAAAATGATAATTAATTTGTACTTTTCCTGTCTTGTGTATTTCCCTGTTTGGCTTAAATAAAATGAAATGTTAAATTAATTATGGTGTTTACTTGAAAATATAATAACTAAAAACTGTATGATAGTTAAATATGGCGATACGTTATGAGTCAAATGCCATAAAACGGACTGTTATTTCATCAAAAATGGGCGTGTGTTTTCACTAAAATGGTGGCACATCCTATCCAAGACATCAGTACATTTTTTTTTGAAGTGGAATTTGGGCGGAATTTAAGCTGAAATTCACTGTTTTTTCGTTCTATATTCTATCTTCATTTAAATAAAAGTTTTTTGTGATTATGATATCTTGGATGCGAATATGCTGATAATTTGATGTTTTTATCCTATAAATTAGATTATAAATTCTTTATTAATATGAATATATCTATCATTATGTATTTGCTTGTACCCGTGAAAATTCGATTTTAGGAAACAGAATATACATTCCACTGAATTTCCTGATTTAAGAAAGCTTGAAATATCATTTTGACAAAAAGTAATTTTCAGCTTTCGTTCAGCAACCGTTCATCACCCGTTCACTCACGCGTAACTGTGCATACCTCCAAGTATAAAGTTTACCCCGAAATAAGTGATCAGCACCGAGATAAAAGCCAGTATGCAGAAACGGTGGAAGAACATCGGACTTCTGAAAGAACGGATAGACTCGGTATGCAGTGCTGCCGAGTAAATCAGCATGGTGATGAGTGCCCATACCTCTTTCGGGTCCCATCCCCAATATCTTCCCCACGACACGTTTGCCCATATCGCTCCGATAAATATTCCGAACACCAGCAGGAATACGGCTGGATAAAGGATTATACGGCTGCTGTTTTCCAGACTGCAAATCTCATTGTCTCTTTTCCCGCTCCTGTGAAGAATTTCGGCAGATATTCCGTTCAGCATCATGATGGCAAACAGGGAGTAAGAAATCATGATGGACATAACATGTATGCTCAGAAGCGGTGATGACAGAACCGGCATAAGCGGTGTTATGGCAGGATTGCTGTCGCCCATCATTGCCACCAGCAGAGCGAGTCCGGAAATTATATATCCTACCGATACGGAATTATTCATATGCCTGTAGAAAATAATGCTGAACAGTATTGATACGACAGACATAATCAGCATAGTCTCAAAACCGTTCGAAACAGGTATGTGGCCGCTTATAATCCATCTCAGCGCAATAATCCCAGACACGTAGCCCAGGGTAGGGAACAGCAGTATAAACAGACAGAGGTTTGTTCCGTTCTTTCTCTTTCCCTTTACTACATTATAAATCTGGAATATGTAGCCGAATATGCCTATTGTAAGGCAGAACATGGCGAGCAGTTTCAGATTGGCAAATGAATTGTATATCCTCTCTGCCTTGAATTCAGTATCCGATGGCAGTGAGTTCCCGGCTTCCTTTTTCTGAAATCCTATGATTTTGTCTGTCAGTTTTTCTGCTCCGCCAAAATCTTTCATTGCCACTTTCTCTGCAATATAGTTCATGCTGTATCTTATGAAAAGCCATTTGTCGCGTTCAATGTCCGATGGCAGATTGTCCGGAATGGAGTACCATGTATATGTACCTTTCTCATTGTCGAATACCGGGTATATCTTCAGAAGATTTCCCGTACATAAAGAGCTTATCAGACTGAATTTCTCCGCTGCCTCTTCCAGTTCGCGGATGCGCTTTATGTCTTTTTCTGTTTTCAGCTGATTGTCTATCTTAAATCCGTTTCTTCCTATAAAGTCGGTCAGTCTGGCATACCTTCCTTCTATGCCCAGTACTTTCTGAACATATTTGCTTTTTATGCGGATAAACGGCTCTTCTTTCCAGTAGTCGTAATAGAAGAAACATCCTGTCAGTACCTGTTCAGCCGACAGTCCTTTATAACTTTTTCCTCCGTATATCTTTTTTGTGAAATCAATGGCAAGGGTTTGCAGTGGAGCAATTCGTCCGTTATGGTTTACGCGTATGTTTCCGAAGACTTCAGCTGTACCTGCAGGGAGAGTAGGTGGCAGTTTGTTTTCGGCAAACGATGACGCAAATGGTATTGACAGTAATATGCATGCTGCAGATATCCTCTTCTTAAAAGCGGATTTCTTTTCAAAGAAGAACAGTATCATTGAAAGAAAGAGTAGTATATATCCAGTGTAAGTGACGGCAATGCCAATCGGGTCGTGGCTTACGTATAGTGTGCTTCCCTTTCCGTCGGCATCATATCCCGACTGGTAGAAACGGTAACCTCTGTGTTTGAATATACGGTTCATCGAGACTGTTCCTTCCGTATCCGAACCGTCGTGTATTGATATTGTGCTTACATAATCCATGGGTGTGTTTGTGCCGGAGTAATATTCTGTCCGGAATTCCTTTAGCGAAATGCTGAAGGGAAGTTTGTGTTCCGTTTCGTCTGTCGTCTTGAAACTCTGCTTGGGATTTTCGTCCATTCTGAGATGTATGCTACCTTGCAGTCCTGAGGTATGGGTTATGAATGCACCTGCCAGTATAACGATGAAGGAGGCATGCATACAGAAAGTGATTATCCGTTTATTCAGTTTCCGTTCTAGAATATATACTGTGCCGGAAATGGCGGCTACAAACCATAATGCAATGAAAATAGGGTTAGAATAGAAATGTTGGCTGACAAATGGTGTGCCGTATGTTTTTTCTGCTATTGTGGCTGACACCATGATTATTATCAGCAGCGAAATAGTTATGATAGTAGTCTGTTTGGATATTTTCAGCAACTTGTTGGTCATATATAGCGAATGTCTGTTTGAAAGACTGTCCTCCGATGTGCAGATGGGAGGACAGTCTTGTATATTTATATCTTATATCGAATCGATAAACTTTACTATTGCATCTCTGTCTTCTTTTGACAATTCCCTGAATTTCTGTACGGTATAGTATGCGTCACTCTTCTCGTTTCCATGCCACATGATTGCTTCTATTACGTTGCGCGCACGGTTGTCATGAAGTCTGTCGGCTGTAGCCGAGCCTGTACATCTCTGGTGCAATCCTCTTCCCCAAAGCGGAGTTGTCCTGCACCATCCTGTGCGTATGTCGTTCACCATGTATAGCTTGTGCTGAATCATGTCCGAGTAAGGCCATATCTTCTGGTTAGGATATTTAGGAAGGCGATTGTCGCCTTTGCTGAAAACGCCGTTAGGGTCGTAGAAATTGTCGTCGCCAGTAGTCCATGACGGTTTGTGGCAGTATGTGCAGCCTATCTGTTCGAAGAGTTCTTTACCCTTCAGTACATCCGGGTCGTCAACGTTTCTTGCTGCCGGCACTGCAAGACCTCTGTGCCATACCATGAAATCCACGTAATCCTCGTCGCTCATTTCTACATCAAGTTCTTTCGAAGTGAGATAAGCATAAATGGCAGCTTCAATGTCTGCCGGATTATCACTAGCGGGGTGCCATGTAGGATGGTTCTTTTCCGGGTCTGCCTGCTCTATATAATCCTTATATCCGGCCTGTACTTCAGGGTCTTTGGCAGAATATTTGGCGTATGTTCCTGCAGCGTCAAGATAGTGGTATCGTCTGTTGGTTCTTGTCACGTTTGTGATGTTCCAAAGAGCGTTTGTTCCTGCAGCATCCTGCAGAGGTCCGCGGCTCAGGGCATATGTGAATTTGAACGGATGTTCTTCCATAGGGGTCCCGGAGATAACATCTGTAGGCTTGGTGTTGCTGTATTGTTTCACCCATTCTCCATTCTTGAAGAATGCCGGATTTATACCGTTAGGCAATAGTCTGTCGGCTTCCTGTTTTGCATATTCGGCTTTCAAGTCTTCGTCCGATATGGCATCAAGAAGTCCTGTTCCATAGATGCCGATAGTTGATTCCAATCTTACGGCATAGTCTTCCGGCAGGGTATATCCTTGATTGTAGACGTATATAGCTTCTTTAGGAATTGTTACTTCGGGATATTGCAGTTCGTATTTCTCTCCGTCGGGGAATGTGTTGTTCCACTGGTCTGTATGGTTTTCCCATTTCACAGTTATCTTGCTTTCGTCCAGAGGAGCCTTGAATGGTTCCACCGCATGTGTCTGTGGCATACCTGCAAGCCAGCTTACGTATGCGTCTGTCTGTGGATTATAAACTACCAGCAGACATCCGTTTCCTATGCTGTTTGTTTCGAATGTTCCGGCAGGAAGTCTCTTCCCGTGTCCGTATCCTGGGTGGCAGTGTATACACGATGTTCGTATGTACACAGGACCTAGTCCGTTTCTCACTCCGTCATGATTACTCATGAAAGGTTTTTCAAATAGTGCTTCTCCGTTCTTGAACTGGCTGTCCATGCCGGCCTGTTCTACTGCCGGAGTTGGTTGTTCTAAGGCATTAGAGGTTGCCAGAAAAGCTGTGCCTAATTCACCGCCTGTGTAGTACCATTCAGGAAGCTCACCTGGCTGGTTGCCGTTATCCGGTGTGTCGCCGGTATTGTCCTGGCATGCAGTCAGTCCGGCAAATAACGCTGTACTTGCAAGTAAATAAAATTTCTTCATAAGTTAGTTATTTTACATTTAAAGGATGTTTAATACATGTCTATGTTTTGTTAAACAGTGAAAGGTGTATAACACTATGGTTACACACTTTACACTGTAACTGTAAATATTTATTATTAATTTTCATTCAATACATTTGCTGCTTCACTAAGTGTATTTGATACTTTAGCCACTGCTGCTATGGCATCTTTGGTAGTCTGGCTTGTAGCATTCTTTGCGAATGGTTCAGGAATTTTCTTTATAGATGTTATTGCGGCTGCTATAGCGTCTTTTACAGCTTTATCCTTTTCTGCATTAACCGATGCTATGAAATCGCTCACGGACTTGTCTCCGTCATTGCTGCCTTCGTATGCATTTTTGATGCTTCGGATATTATCCGCAAAGTCAACAATAGAGTTGAGACTGTATGGCGATTCGATATAGTTCTTATCCTCTTCGCTACTTCCGTTGGCAGGACGTCCCATTTTCTGTTCAGCCACTTCGTCGGCAATGTCGATGCAGCCTTGAAGGATTTCCTGTGCGGCATCAGTGTAATTGACGTATTTGCTACCGCCTTGACCTGCATTTAGCATGCTTTCTCCGTAATTGAATGTTGGTTCAAGTTCGTTGTCGGTAAGTATAGTCTGTTTTTCGGATGATACATTGTCCATGCCTGCCCATGAAGCTTCGAGGCGTACACACTGGAAGCACAGGTCTTCAGCCACAGCTGCCATGTAAATCATCTGGTTTTTGTTTAGTGAATTTACGTCTCTTGCCGATGACTTGTCGCCTGATGCGTTGAGCTGGAAGAGCATATACTCAATGGCATGGAAACCAAGCAGACCGTATCCCAGGTTTGCGCTTACGTATGCTCCACCTCCTTCACCGATAGCGTTCATCATGCCCTGGTTGTTGAGCAGCTGTTCCAAAGCCACCTTGTCAAGAGGCCATGAGTCGATATGCGGGTCGATGTTATAATCGGCTGCGGCTCCGAAGAGGAATGCTTCGCTCAGCTCCCAGTATTTTCTTGATTCCTTCCAGTAGTTACCGGCTTCTTTAATCTTTTCCTGAGCACCGCTCTTGTCGCCGTCGAATTTGTCTTTCGCTTCATTGCAGGCATTCATCAGTTTGATGGCCGCATCAGCCATACTCTTGTAGGTGGTGATTACGGTGTTATTCACGTATGGAGTAACGGCATCTTTCAGTGTCTGCTCCTTTGCAGACAATTCGCTTGGGTTTTCACCATTGTTTTCATCGCACGATGTCATTGATGTTACCATGATAGCACTCATTGCTATAAAGGCAGAAGTCTTTAAAATACTTTTCATTTTAGTTGTTGAATTAAAGTTATACATGTTTGTTTTTTGTGGATTATCTTGTGAAGAATCCTGCGTAGGCTATGCCGAGCGATATGGCAGGCTCGTTATTGTAAATATCTTTCAGAAGTCCTATGGAATATTCCCCCTTGATGACAATCTGTTTCATTGGGAAATAGTTGATACCTGCTGCTATGCGGTTTCTTCCGCAGTATTCGTATTTCAGTCCGCTGGTTTTGTGCATCGAGTCATAGTAATCGTATCTTCCGAAGATGTAGAATTTCTGGTTTTTTGCCCTTGTCTTTTCGAACTGAGAGAAAAGGTCGTATCCGGCTTCTATACCTGCAGCAATGGCATCAGATGCTACTGCCTGTTTTGGGGAAGGGGAGTTGCTGCTCATTCCCATATTGTATTCGCTTATCAACTGGGCGTCGGACAGGTGGCCATAGTCGAAGTTGCCTCTGACTATCCAGTTGTGGTCATTATATCCGAAATCGAATGCCCCTATAGCCACTGTACCTTTCACATTCTTGAACTTCTCTTTCTTGCTTCTGCTCAGAGTGTTGCTGAACGAGTTGCCTACATATCCGCTCACTGAAAGTCGCAGCCCTTTAATCGAGTAATTATCCACTCTGAAAGCTCCTGCCATTGCATTTGCAATCTTGAATTCGTATGGACTTCCGGCTCCACCCTGAATCCAGTTCATACGGTTGAAACGGTCGGAATCAAGTCCGGGCAGTAACATGGCCTCGTATCTCCATTTTCCTGCCTGTCCCCAAAGACTGATTCCTGTTTCGTGCCATGTACAAGGCATGATGGTGTTTTCACCCTCCGGACGATAGACCCCGAAGAATTCTGTTGGCATATGATGCTGGTTTGTCCCTCCCACAGGTACTATGATATGTCCCATCTTGATATTGAACTCCTTGCAGAAAGATTTCTGAATCCAGAACTGTTCGAGTGCCACCTCGCCTCCGCGTTCTATTTCGCTCTCGTATTCGCCGGCTTCTTCCTCTTCTATTTCTACGGCGCTTTCAGTTCCTCCGTGCTCGAACTCGATTTCACTACCCAACGACCATCCTTTGCCAAAGTCATATCCCACATAGAAAACAACATGTGGAAGGTCAAATCTGCCGTGACTTTCTCCGGTATAGTTTTTCGCATCGGTGTATCTGAGATAGTTGTCACTGAAGAAGTTTCTGCTGTAGGCAGCCTCGCCATATCCTCCGAAGGTAAGTCTGCTTTCTTTCTTTTCTTCTTTCTTGTTTTCAGCACTGTTGTCGGCAAATGCGGCATTGAGTGTAAGGGCCGAGAAAACGGCCGTAAATAAGATTTTTCCAGTTGCCATGATTTTATGTCCGTTTTATAGTTTTTAAGTCATGGCAAAGGTATCCGCTTTTTAAAGTGGCGTCAATACCTATAATTTGGTAAAATTATACTTAAAAATACCTATAAGTAGGTATATGAGGCAATCAAATTGGAGATATTTTTGTTATTTATGCAATAAATACTTAAATTCGTATTGATAATAAAAACAAAAATTTTGTTATGAGAAACTTTAATTACTATGCATTGAGCAGTATATGTGCTCTTATAATAGGCATTCTGTTGGTGGTATGGCCAGGCGAAGCTGTACGCTATCTTGTGATAACAATTGGAGTTCTGTTCCTGCTACCAGGACTTATAGGTGTGTTTGGATATTTTGCAACTGCAAAGCGTAGGGAAGAGGCAGGAATAAAATCTGTATTTCCTGTTGCTGCAGTGGGTAGTGCTTTGCTGGGATTCTGGCTTATGATTATGCCTGACTTTTTCATTACCACACTGATGTATGTACTTGGAGTGTTGTTGGTTTTGGCAGGACTTTCGCAGTTGTTTAATTTCATCTCGGTGCGCAGTATCACCAGAGTGCCGTTCCTGATGTATGTTATTCCTGTGTTGGTGTTATTGGCAGGTATAGTGGTCTTGGCAAATCCGTTCCAGGCAGCGACACTTCCTTTTACGATACTTGGTATTTCCGCTATAGTCTATTCGCTGACTGACCTGATAAGGCTGATCCGCTTCAAGAAAAAAGTAATGAAAGAAGAGGAAAACATAGTCGATATAACTCCGATAGAAGAGATTAAGGATAAATAAAAAAAGGAAATGCAATGTTGATGAGACATTGCATTTCCTTTTTTTATAATTCAGTGTTTCTGTATTGCTTAGGCGACATGCCTGTATATCTTTTGAAATATTTTCCGAAGAAAGAGATGTCAGGGAAGTTCAGCGAGTAGGCTATTTCCTGAATCGTCATTTCCGTTGATTTCAGTTTTGCTTTCGCATCATTTATAATGAATGAGGATATGATGTCTGTCAGGGTCTTTCCCGTAATCTTCTTTATTGTAGTACTGAGGTGCTGAGGCGACAGATGCATCTTGTCAGCATAAAAACTTACGTTTCTTTCCGTATGATAGTTCATTACCACAGTTCTGACAAGTTCTTTCACTATTTCCTGGTTTCTGTTATATTGCTGGTTTACACTCTTTCCGTTCTTTATAAGATTTCCAAGTCCCAAAATCAGCTGGGTGAAAGTCAGTGCTGCCTGCTCCTGTGTGACAATGTTGTTCGAAATGTTTTTTGCCTTGATAATTATCCTTAAGTAACTATACATAAGGTCAAACGCCTTCTTGTCAAGTTGCAAAACAGGTTTCTCGAATATAAACGGAGTGTATTCTATTGATTTTGAGAATAGTGACGAGCTTCTTACAAGTTCTGTGGCAAATCCGGCAAAAATGAATTTACAGTCATCACTTTGCTCCAATATCTGAAAATAAAGGTCCGGTAGCAATATAAGCAATGTCCCTTTTTTCATTGTGTATTGTGTGAGATGCACTGTTATTGAACATGTTCCCTGGAAACATAACAGAAACATATATCCCGGAACCTTTGATGGAGTCTTGAACAGATGTTTGATATTTCCCGTAATATCCATTCCTGCCATCAGGTCTATGTTTTGAGGTATATAATCCAGTTTTTCTAAATGTGTCATATTTTATGCTTGTTTCTATGTCAAGCAAAATTACTTGATTATATATTAAATCCCAAAAAAAGACCCATTTTTCTTTGTTTTTGCCCTTTTATTTTATTGTAAATGTATTTGATAAAGCAAAAACCCCTGTATTGTAACAATATTTTTGTTGCAATACAGGGGTGGATTTGATATTAAATGACGGGACTTTTTAACGTTTGCCTCCGCCTATGAATTTCCAAACCAGTGAGCTGAATGCCGCACCAACCAACGGTGCAACGATGAACAGCCAGAGCTGGCTAAGTGCCTGTCCGCCTTCCATGATGGCCGGACCTATACTTCTTGCCGGATTGACAGATGTTCCCGTAATAGGAATACATACAATGTGTATCAGTGCCAGGGTGAGTCCGATTGCCAGTCCTGCCATGTTTCCTGCGCCTTTCTTCTCGTCAGTCGCACCCAATACCACTAGTACGAATATGAAAGTAAATACCGCTTCGGCGATGAATGCCTGTGCTGTTTCTCCGTTGTCGAAAGTGTTGGCTCCTGTCATTGTAGGTCCTGCGTGTCCGCCGGTTCCAACCAGTATCGACAGTATCATTGCTCCTATGATTGCTCCGATAATCTGGAACACTATGTACATAAAGGCGTCTTTGGTATCAATCCTGCCACTTATCCATGCTCCGAAAGTGATGGCAGGGTTTATGTGGCATCCGGAAATGTTTCCGATACAATATGCCATAGCTACTACTGATAAGCCGAAAGCTAACGCAACTCCGATAGTTCCTGTTCCTGCACCTACGATGTCGGCTGTACCGCCGGCAAATACTGCACTACCGCATCCAAGCAATACAAGGACCATAGTGCCTAATAGTTCTGCAATGTACTTTCTCATAAACATAAGGTTTTATAGGTTTATGTCTATAAATGTACATATTTTTCTTTGAAAATAGAAATTAAAAGCCTGTTTTAACACAAAATCAGGTATTTGCTTTCTTTATATTATATCAGCAACAGACTTACCGCCATAATTGCCATACCGGAGATTACACCGGTAATTCCCCAATGGTGATGTCCGTACTTTTCTGTGCTTGGCAGCAGCTCATCGAATGATATATATACCATGATTCCTGAAACCAGGGCAAGGAGCAGCGCGTTGATTGAAGGGGTCCAGAAGGGGATGAGGAAAAGTATTCCTATCAGTGCGCCGATAGGTTCGGCCATTCCCGACAAGAATGAATACCAGAATGCCTTCCTGCGGCTTCCTGTGGAGTGATAGATAGGAACAGACACAGCCACGCCTTCAGGTATATTATGTATGGCTATTGCAAACACAATAGGTATGGCTATTTCAAGGTCGGTAAGCGCCGATGTAAATGTTGCAAGTCCTTCCGGAAAATTATGTATTCCTATGGCAAGTGCCATCATCACTCCCGTCCGCTTCAGTTTTTTGTCATTGCCTTGCGACGAATGTATCTCATGCGGATTCTCATCTTCAGGAACCAGAAAGTCTATAAGTGCTATAAGCCCTATACCTATGAAAAAGGCCAGAAGCATATATACCGAAGCTTCGCGTTCACTGTATATTCCGCTGAGCAGATGCACGGATTCCGGCATAAGCTCCATGAATGATACATAAATCATTACTCCTGCCGACAGTCCCAGTGACGCCGACAGAAAACGTGTGTCTGTCTTTTTCGACAGCAATGCTATAAGGCTGCCTATGCCGGTTGACAGTCCGGCTATCAGTGTAAGCCCGAAGGCCAACAGCATGTCGTTGTTGGTTATCATCTTTATTTGGTTTTTAATTATATCCTGCAAATATAATAACCATATATCCCGGAAAAAAGTTTGATGAAATAATAATTTTTTTCACATCACACCATATCTTCACCCGTATGTATTACAGGCACGCGTACAGTCTTATGAAAAGGAATGAAGCGGGATATGACGGCGATAACAAGAGTAACCGCAAACAACCATCCCAGAATGTGTTTCAGAGCCAATAGTGTAGATTGTTGCTGCAGAATATTGTTCATCGTATTTGTCGCCAGTTGTGTGGCCTCGTTTATTCCATATCCTTGTTGCAGATTGCCTGTCAGTGCCGATGAATAGCGTGATGCGGCAAGAGGGTCGGTCAGTGTGATATTCTCGGCCAGCTGCACCATGTATTTTTGCTGTAGCCGGTATAATGTATTGCTGTAGAAAGCCGATGCCATGACAGGTGTAAGTACCGACCGGAAAGTGATGAGGAAAAACGCGTTCGACAGCAGGTATTTGGGTGGAAGATCCTCTACCGCAAAAAGCGCAAATGCTATTATAAGAGTGAGCATTCCCAGACCACGCATGAAGAGAGGGAAAAACAGCATCTCGTATGTACTGTCGGGTGAGATGGTGAAATACAGTGACCCGAAGAAAAACGCAAAGCATGCCATGCCTCCGGCTATTAGAAACCTGAAGCGCCATCTTTGCCAGCGGAACCACCAGAAACATATTATGGCACCTACTATATATCCGGGCAACAGCCATATATAGAGTGTATAGCTGTGCGTATTGTCAACTTTCAGTATGGTGGTGAGATAGCTTGTCATCAGATTAGTCGAAGTACTGAAAAACATTATCAGTATCATATAGAAATATCCCAGTATGGCTTTCCACTGCAATAACGGTTTCAGGCTTACGTATGGCTTGGGCGAATGGAACTGTTCCCATATGAACAGGGCAAGCAGGAACGGCCCGATGGCTATATACAGGCAAATCCTCGACGATGCCATCCAGTCGAGTGTCTTGCCGTATGTTATTACATATATCAGCATCAGTATGCTGGTGGATATTATAAGCATTTCGCGAAGATGCAGTTCGCTCAGCGCTACAGGTTTCGAAGGACGGTCGTGGCGTAGAAATACTATGATGGCAACAATGGCCACCAGCAACAGTATCATCATGAAATAATACATGTATTTCCAGTCGTAATGATATGCCAGGAGTGCTGTTACTACCATTGACAATTGTCCAGCTCCGAAAACCAGAGGATAGAAGTACGCATAGAATTCGCTGCGCACATCATTGGGGCTGAATATGAATTTTATTCTGCGTATGACCCACAGCATGATGAACCCTTTCAGGAAGCCTATGACGAAACTTGAGGCTATAAGCAGTTCGATGTTGTTCTGTCGCGCGCAAAACCAGCTCAAAAAGAATTGTAAAGTCAGGTCTGCCAGAAGCAGGGATTTCGATGAGAAGGCGTTCAGAATTTTTGGTACGATGGGGTAGGATATGGCCATTCCTGCCGAAGCGGCATAATATCCTATGGTTATATCCTCGGTATATACGCCCAGGGTGTTCGATACTTCTACTATGCTTCCCGTGTAAGTCCCGTTAAGCATTGCTACAGGCAGTATAATCAGGAATACTGTTATTACTCCTATATAGTCGGGCACCCAGCGGCGTATCGGAATGTCTAATTCGCGTGCAGTCTTCATCGTTTCTTCAATGCTTCGGTTTCAACCATCATACCGGCGCGTAACTGACTCATGCATTCGTCGCTTACGTCGTCAAGATCAATCCTGACAGGTATTCTCTGCTGTACCTTAACGAAATTTCCGGCGGAATTGTCGGTAGGTACAAGTGAATATTTTGAACCTGTGGCTTCGGATATTGCCGTAACATGTCCGTGAAGTATTTTCCCCGGCAGTCCGTCAACCTTTATCCTTACCGGCTGCCCTATGTATATGTTTTCTATCTGAGTCTCACGATAATTGGCAGTAATCCATTTGCCTGACTGTCTGACAATGTATGACAGAACTTGTCCTGCACTTACGTATTGTCCGGGCTCAAGTGTGCGCCGTCCCATGTAACCGGAGTATGGAGCAGTGACTACAGTATATGAAAGGTTCAGGTTTGCCAGATCAAGGGCAGCTTCCGCACGAAGGATACTTGCCTCAGCATTTACCTGTTTTTTGTTTGCCTCGTCATATTGTGATCTTGCCGCTTCTTTTTGGCTTAACAGTGCTGTGTATCTGGCCTGCGCAGCTTCGTAATTGGCTTTAGCCACGTCGTATTGCTGTCGTGGCACGGACTCTTCCTTCAAAAGCCGTTCGTATCTTCTGAAATCCTGTTCGGACTGCCATAACTTAGCTTTTGCTTCCGCTATGTTGGCTTCCTGTTCCGCTATGCGGGTGTGCGATGTCTGTATGCCCGATGTAAGTACATCCTTCGAGCCTTGGGCGTCAAGAAGTGCCGCACGTGCCTCTTTCTGGCGTATCAGATATTCGTTGTTGTCGAGCACTACCAGTGTGTCACCTTCGTTTACGTATTGGTGTTCTTTGAAACGTATCTCGCTTATGTATCCCGACACGCGTATATTTACCGGTGCGATGTATTGATCTACAAATGCGTCATTTGTTATTTCATAACTGAAATATCTCCTGAAATAGTTTACTGTCCATATAAGTCCGGAGACAGCTATTATCAGACATACCGTATTGAGTACGATGTTACGCAGTTTTTGTTTTCTCAAACGTTTGTATTTGTTATAGACAGACATGGCTTTATATATTTCCTATTGCTCGTTGTAGTTCATAATAAGTATAAATCACTCTTGTGCGTGCCGTAGTGAGTTCCAGTTCGGCATTAAGACGTAGATTGTCGGCATCCAGCAGGTCTGTGAGGATTGCAAGCTGGTTAAGATACCTGTTGTTCATAATCCTGTAATTCTCTTCAGCCTGTTTCACTGACAGCCTCAATACTTCCACTTGGTTTATCGCCTCGTGGTGTTTCAGCAATGCGGCATTTATGTTAGTGCGGATATGCTGTTTTTGCTGTTCCTCGGCATTCCGGCTCAGCATTACTCCACGGCGCGCTTCGTTCATGCGATGTTTGTATTTGTACAGCGACGACAATGAATAACTGACCGACAATCCTATGTTCCAGTTGTTGTTATACATATCTGCCAAGGTTCTTGAAACCGGTCTTGCCAGAGTGTTTGAAGCCGTGAGTGAAAGTTGAGGCATTTTTTCAGCCTGTACTATTCTGACGTTGTTCTGTGCCAGTTCAGTCTGCTTTTGCAGCACTTGTATGTACGGGTCGGAAAAGAAAGCCTTGTTTACGTAGTCCGTATATGATTCTGTCACGAAATCCTGTCCCAGTAAAGCTGTATCAGGTATCAGCAGCAATGTCTCGTCCAGACCTAGCAGGATGTCCAGCTGCTGTGAAACCAGACGTATGTTGTTTTCTGTTTCCGTAAGCGACAGCCTGTTTTCTGTCAGTTGCATTTCGCTTCTCAGCACATCGTTATTCGTTATCAGACCTTCTTCCTCCATGCGTCGGATGTCTTTCAGTCTTCTTTTTGATTCGTCTATGTTTCTGTTCAGCACCATGCATTGTTTGTACAGACTGAACAGGCTGAGATATTGTTCCAGAAGTGATAATTTAATGTCGGCACAGTTTGTGGCTGTTTGCAGTATTGCCACTTCATGTTCAATGTTTGCCTTGCGGACATTGTATTTTATTCGTCCTCCCTGATATAAAGGTTGTGTGAAGTCGATGGCATAATTCTGTTGCCAGTCCGGTGTCTGCGGACGGCTTGGATTGCTCAGTCCGTTTTGCCACACAATGGGTTGTCCCAGGAAACCTCCCTTTAATCCTATCCCGATGTCGGGTAGTTTTGCCATATGTGCAGTCTGTGTACGTTCGTATGCCATTTGTTCTTTCAGCCTGTCGGCAGAGAGTTGCAGGCTGTTTTCCGTTCCCAAATCGAATAGTTGTTGCAGCGATATATGCATAGAGTCGGTTTGTGCATGTCCTGTTATTGCATACGCTGTGGTCATCAATAACGGTAAGATATGTCTAGTAAGTTTCAATGGCATGTTGGAGTTCTTTTAGCAGTATTTCTGTCTGACGTATTTTTTCTTTTCCAATTATATCTTCAAGCCTTTTGTAGTAATCGTCCAGTTTCGGTGCTATCCATTGATGGAATTTTTCACCTTCTTCCGTAAGAAAGACTAGTTTGTTACGCCTGTCGTTAGGATTTTCCTGTCGGCATACATAACCTTTTTTTTCCAGATTGGTCATCAGATTTGTCAGGCATGCCTTGTCTTTAGCCGTTCTTTCCGCCAGTATCTGCTGGCTTATGCCTTGTTCGCTCCACAGGCAGCTCATAATCTGCAGCATTTCGAATGTTATTCCTGCATTTGACTCTTTCAGCAGTTTCTGCATCGCCTGTCGTGATGCCATACGTGTACGGATAAGTTGCAGGATACATGCCCTTGAAATAACTTTTTCGTTTTGATTCATCGAATTAAGTTTTTGTATTCACGCTACAAAAGTAATTCTTTTTATTCAATTAGTCAAATATTTGACTAATTTTGCCGACTGATATGTTTTGAAGTGGAATATTTAGAATTAAATAAGCAATGAAATCTAATTCAGACAGAATTTGAACCACGGGCTGAAGCCAAAGACCTGACCCTGCGCATTACCGGATGCAGCGACATCATTCTGATGGGTGACCGCAACCGGCTGGTACAGATCGGCAACAATCTGCTGAGCAATGCCATCAAGTTTACGGAAAGCGGTACGGTAGGACTGGACATTCGCCGGCTTTACCAACGTGCCCTACAAGAGAGAGAACGGTAAGTTCGTAACTGACGGTACGACCATTTATTTTGACGACACCGAAACGAAGACCTTCATTCCACATACAGCTGCCCCGGCGCAAGCGTCAAGCCGGAGCTGCCCATAGACAGAATGGTGCGACGGCCGCTTTCGCAGGCGGCAGCACAAAACAAGCGTTCTTTAAAAGATTGTATAGGAAATAGAATGATTATTGCCGGAAAAGGGTTATTTTTGTTAGCGTAATCAAAAGAAAAAGAATACTATGGCAAAGAAATCGACCCTCCAGGTGAAAGGTACCACCATTAGGACCTTGCAGCATAATGGCATTGACTATATCTGCATCACGGACATCGCCCGCCAGAAAAATCCTGCCGAGCCTAAAGACGTGGTGAAGAACTGGATGCGACTGAAGAACACGCTGGAATACCTCGGACTGTGGGAGCAACTAAACAACCCCGCGTTTAAAGGGGTCGAATTCGACCCCCTTCTGGCAGAAGCGGGCAGCAATGCATTCACCATGAGTCCTTCAAGGTGGGTGGAACTGACCGGAGCGGTTGGCATCCTCTCGAAAAACGGTGCCGGAGGCGGAACGTATGTACTTGAATTATCAAACCATTATAAATAGAATAATTATGGGAAAATACATCTGTCAACGCCCTATACATCCGGGCGAACTGCTGAAGGAAGAGACCGAAGAACGCAAGCTCTCGCAGCGCAGATTGGCCGAGCAGATGGGCATCTCCTACAAGGTATTGAATGACATTCTCAACTGCCGCAGGCCGATTACTACGCAGACAGCGATGCTTTTCGAGGCAGCTTTGGGTATCAGTGCTTCGCTACTGATGCGGATGCAGCTTGATTGCAATATGCAGCAGGCGGCTGCTGACCCCTCTTTTATGGAGCGTCTGAAGCAGGTACGCAAGTATGCCGCCATGCTGTAGCTCACGTTACATAGAAAGTTTCTTGTCCCGCTTCTCCTGATAAAAGGAGAAGGTGGAACAGGTCTTTTGGATTGATAATAGCCCGTGCCATATTGAAAAAAGCCAATATGCTGTAAGTATGAGATTTCTGTTAGTTGCTGGTGAAGTGGAAGAATAAGAAAAGGCAATCACTAGACTAAAAAGATAAGAAATAAACAAAAGAATCAAAATATTACACTGTCTTTCCCAGGAACACCCCGACAACGGACAATGCTCCCAGTTGTTCCATTTTTCGTTTCAGCTGCCTGAAACTTTCTCCGGTAGTGAGTACATCATCCAGCAGGACAACATTCTTGCCTTTAATATACCGCCGGGTGAATTGCAGATTCTGCAGTATATCCTTATCCTTTCCCTTTCCTTTCAGTTGTTCGCGGTCTTCTTCTATCCAGATGGCCTTAAAGCCGTCTGCAATGCCCAGCCATTTGTCTTCCGGCTTCCGTCAGGCACATGCCGATTGTGAGAAAGGTTGTGTTGGAGGTTATTGAAAAGCGAGATAAGAGAATAAAAAACAGGAGCCTTCGGCAGATTTACTTTGCCGGGGGCTTCGTGCTTTAGGAATGTAAGGAAGGAAAAGAGTGAAAATCATAAAGGCCTAAGAAAACGAAAAAATATATGCTGGCAGGGTTATATCTAATTAATAAGTTTTATATTTGCATATACCTCACATTTCAATTTGTAATTTTATGAATTTTGAACAGCTGTGTTTTACAACGTTTTGTGTCGGCAGTCTGGCTGATGCTTTGAAAATGAGTGCAGGTAAAGTATATGGTATGTTGCGCTCATCTGGTATTCTTACTGAATATCTATTACCGGGATATGAGGTGCTACATACATTCAGTAAAGAATATATTGTGGACGACTTGATTTCATATATGAAGGAGAAAGGAGTTTTGGAATGAGACTGTATCATGCTTCGGACAGGGTGATAGAAACTCCCGATGTATATCATTCACGTGAACATCTGGATTTTGGCAAGGGCTTTTATTTGACATCTATACGCATTCAGGCAGAAAAGTATGCACAGCGTTTTTTATTGCGTGGCAAGCGTGCTTTTGTCAATGAATATCTGTTGGATGAGGAGTTGTCAGGCTATGTTGTGAAAGTATTTGAAAGTTATGATGAAGAGTGGTTGGATTACGTTGGTAAATGCCGTAAGGGACTTAATGAAATGATGTACGATATTGTGGAAGGAGGTATAGCCAATGATAAAGTATTTAATACAATAGATTTGTTTTTCTCAGGAGCTATGAGTAAAGAAGATGCGCTTGGCAGATTGGCATATGAACATCCCAATCATCAGCTGTGTATATTAAATCAAGATGTACTTTTACACCATTTACATTTTATTGGGGCGGAAGAAATAAAAGCAGAAGGAGGTGAATATGTTGGCTGATAAAATAGTATTGCAGATGAAATATGCGCGTATTGTCCGCTTATTTGCAGATAAGTTACAGATAAAATACGAAGATGCGCTTGCCTTCTTTTATGATTCTGAAACTTATAAACTTATAAGCAATGGAGTTGCTGATATGCATTGCCTTAGCGATGAATATCTTGCCGATGAATTGCTGATGGAATGGAAAGGAAATAATCCTTCTGAAGTCCACCTTCAGGTGAACTGATAACTTCTTTATGACTTTTATACCGTAAGCATGGGGCTTCGTGCTTTTTGGGGGAAAATGGTTAGGCTTGTAAATATATAACTTATACCAAAATCGGACAATTTGCCGCTGAGAGAGGTTGTATCGGCAGTTATTGAAAAGTGAGATAAGATAAGCGTATTATTAAGAATGGTTTTATTGGCGTCCTGACAATTTAGTTGGTTATCTGTTGTTTTATTCGTACTTTTGTGTCCGTTTTATAAAAGGATAGGAGACTATATGTTGTCAGTTAAACCTCAGTTTTGATTGGTGCTGCTGCGTCAGGAAGCGGAAAAACTACGTTTACGATGGGACTGTTGCGCGTTCTCAAAAGAAAGGGAATGTGTGTACAACCGTTTAAATGCGGTCCCGATTATATTGACGGAAAATTTCATACAATAGCCGCCGGTAGGGAATCTGTAAATCTGGATACTTGGATGGCTTCTGAACGTCACGTGGGTGAGGTTTATTCTCATTACGCTAAAGACGCGTCGGTGTGTGGTTGAAGGTGTGATGGGCCTGTTCGACGGTTATGACCGGCCGAAAATAGCTTTGGCGAAGGATGCCGCTTTCAATTTTATTGTCATGGCTAGGTTCGAGATGCAAAGGCAACAATGGCAGGAAGAAAAATGGTTAAAATTTTCTTACAAAAGAAAGAAAAAAGATTCTGATCAATAATAATCAAATTTAGAAATCAATGACTATACATATCAAACGATTACACCCTTTGATGCTGGCCGGTACAGGCAGTGATGTTGGTAAGAGTGTTCTGGCAACGGCATTGTGCAGGATTTTCCTGCAGGACGGTTATCGTCCGGCTCCTTTCAAGGCACAGAATATGGCTCTCAATTCGTATGCCACTCCTGAAGGTCTGGAGATAGGCAGGGCGCAGGCTGTACAGGCGGAGGCTGCAGGTGTGCCGTGTCATACGGATATGAATCCTCTGCTGCTGAAACCGAGCTCGGATCATACATCGCAAGTGGTATTGAACGGAAAGCCTATAGGTAACCGCAGTGCGTACGAATATTTCCGCAAAGAGGGAAGGGACGAGTTGCGCCGTGAGGTATGTGCTGCTTTCGACAGACTGGCGGCGCGTTATAATCCTATAGTGATGGAAGGTGCGGGAAGTATCTCCGAAATTAATCTTAGGGATACGGATCTTGTCAATATGCCGATGGCAAGGTATGCCGGTGCGGATGTAATTCTGGTGGCTGATATCGACCGTGGCGGTGTGTTTGCCAGTGCTTACGGCTCTATTGCATTGCAGTTGCCGGAAGACCGCAAGCGCATAAAGGGAATAATAGTAAACAAGTTCCGTGGTGACTTACGCCTGTTTGAATCGGGCGTGAAAATGATGGAAGAGACTTGCGGTGTGCCGGTGCTTGGCGTGATTCCTTATTATAAGGAAATCTATATAGAAGAGGAGGATTCTCTGGAATTGCAGCAGAAACAGCGTGCGGCAGTAAGCGGAAAGGTTAACATTGCGGTCGTCCTGTTGCGTCATTTGTCAAACTTTACTGATTTCAACCGTTTGGAGCGTGATGAGCGTGTAAATCTGTATTATACCAATAATACAGAGGAGATAAGCAAGGCTGATATAGTGATATTGCCTGGAACAAAAAGTACTCTGGATGATTTGCTGGACCTGCGCCGGAACGGGGTGGCCGAGGCTGTAGTCAGGGCGGCACGAAACGGAGCAACCGTTTTCGGTATCTGTGGAGGTTATCAGATGATGGGACTGTCTGTAGAAGATCCGGACGGTGTGGAAGGAGGAATAAGCCGTTTGCCGGGACTTGGACTGTTGCCTGTTTCTACTGTCATGCTGTCGGAAAAGGTTACACGCCAGACTGAATTCAGATTTCTGGATAAGGACGGAGATATCTGCAAAGGATATGAGATTCATATGGGACAAAGCAGTATATCGGCTGACAGCGATGCAGTTCCTTTGAATTATCTGCAGGATGGAACAGCCGAAGGATGGAGAGTGGGAGAGAAATGTTTTGGTACGTATATGCATGGAATATTGGATAATGAAGCTGTTGTCAATTATCTGTTGGCGCCTTATACAGACATTGAAAAAGGGAATATATCCGATTATCTATCATTTAAGGAAGAACAGTATGACAGGCTGGCTGCTCATGTTCGTTCGCACATAAATATGCCATTGTTGTATAAAATGCTTTCAGATAATGATTAAAGGACACGGTGATGATATTTTTCAGTACAGGAATGGAATCCGTATGAATTTCAGCTCGAATGTTTATGGAAATGTTTCTCATGACGGGCTTAATGCCTATTTGTGCAGTGTGATATCATGCATACGTTCTTATCCTGAACCGGAGCCATATTCTCTGGAAAGATTGTGGGCGGAGCAACTGGATATTGTGGATACTTCGATTTGTGTCACAAACGGAGCTACCGAGGCTATTTATCTTATAGCCCAGGCTTTCAGGAAAAGCCGTTCGGTAATTCTGATGCCTACATTCAGCGAATATGCCGATGCGTGTGGGTTGCATTCGCATGAAATCATAAAGGCTTATTCTTTTGAGCGGATGGATATTTCCGGTTGCGATATCTGCTGGATATGTAATCCTAACAATCCTACGGGGAAAGCCGTGGATGTGGATGAGCTCCGTAAGATGATAGTCAATAATCCGGGATGTCTGTTTGTAATAGACCAGTCGTACGAGGCTTTTACCGCGGTCTCGTTATTGTCGGCCAAGGAAACTGTTATGTTACCGAATGTGCTGTTGCTACATTCCATGACGAAGCATTTTGCCATTCCGGGGCTCAGATTGGGTGGAGTTACCGGAAATCCGGAACTGATAAACCGCTTGAAGAAGTGCAAGATGCCGTGGTCTGTCAATGCTCTTGCCATATCGGCGGGCCATTATCTGCTGACTCATCATGATGAGTTTGAAATCGATTTGCCTGCGTTGCTCCGTGAAAAAGACCGTGTGGCTTCTGCTCTGGAGATGACTGGGGAGATGGATGTCATGAAATCGGATACTCACTATATGCTTGTGCGCCTGAAAAAAGGTAAGGCTTCGGAACTGAAAACTTTCCTGGCAGTGGAAAAAGGAATCTTGATTCGTGACGCTTCGAATTTTGATGGACTTGACGAACGTTTCTTCAGGATTGCCGTACAGATGCCTGAAGAAAATGATGAACTGATTAATTGTATTAAAGAATGGATTTGCATACGTTGAATGTATTGTTGCCGTTGCTTGTGGGAGTAGTGTTGGACAAGTTGTTGGGCGACCCTCTTTGGCTGCCTCATCCTGTGGTAGGTTTTGGAAATATGATTCGCTTTTTCGAACATAGACTGAATAGTGGACGTTTCCGTCGCATAAAGGGAGCGTTTACGGCCTTGCTTCTTATAGCGGTTGTTTTTACGGCATCCTACTTTCTCCTGAAATATGTTTTTTCATATAGTAACTGGGCTGGTGTTGCTATTTCGTCAGTCGCGGTGTTCTATTGTCTGGCAGGAAAGACATTGATAGACGAGGTCAGGATGGTATTCGATGCCATGGAAGTGTCACTTGAAAAAGGCAGGAATCAGGTTGCACGTATTGTCGGCAGGGATACAAACGAGCTTGACGGTCAGGAAGTACGTGCCGCTGCACTGGAAACCTTGGCTGAAAATCTGAGTGATGGGGTGATTGCTCCGTTATTCTGGTTTATGCTGCTGGGTGTACCTGGTATGCTGACGTACAAGATGATAAATACCCTTGATTCGATGATAGGGTACAAGAACGAACGTTATCGCCTGTTTGGATATTGTGCGGCAAAGATTGATGATATCGCCAATTTTATACCGGCACGTATCACTGCTTTTCTGATGGTAATGGCTTCCGGACGTCCGTCGCTGTTGAGATTTGTGCTTCGTTACGGGCATGAACACGCAAGTCCTAATTCCGGTTATCCGGAAGCTGCGCTTGCCGGTATCTTGAATTGCCGTTTCGGGGGACCTCACAATTATTTCGGGGAGCTGGTGTATAAACCATTTATCGGCAGTAACAACCGTCTGTTTGTACGCAAGGATGCTGATGTGGCTATCCGTATAAACAGGATTTCGGAAGTTTTTATGATTATCATTGTTGCCGCCGTGATTTATATGTCGTCAGGGGTTTTTCCTGTATCGTAGTCCGGGTATCAAAACTCCATCTCTACAATTTCACCATAAGAGGGCTGTTTGCTGAATCCGTTCTCGAATGTTGCCATACCGGCATAAATCATAGCGCATACTATACTTCCGCCGTGGGAGAAAACTACGATCTCGTTTTCATCCTTTTTAAGAATGTCGTCAATAAAGGCTGATATTCTGGAATATTGCATTTCCAGAGATTCGCCGTTAGGGGCTGGTAGATGGAAGTAGTCGTCGAACCACCGGGACAGATATGGATCATCTATTTCGTCATAACGCTTCATCTCCCAGTCGCCGAAATTCATCTCCATAAGCCGCGGGTCATGGACAGCTTCCTTGAAGCCGCAGAACCCGGCAAGCCGTGTGCAGCGTGAGAGTGGACTGGTATATGCTTTCTGGAATGAGTATTTCTTTAGCTGTCCGGCGCATCTTAATGCCTCTTCTTCAAATGAAGCTTTTAACGGTACATCAGTCTGGCCGTAACATGTTCCCGGGATTACATCCGGGGTGGTATGTCTCACCCATACTATTTTCTTCTTTTTTCCTGTACTCATCGTATTTAGGTTTTTATCGGATCAATCCTGAAACTATTGCAATGGAGAACCACATTGACAGTTCACATATCAGAAATGACGCTCCGCAACAATCGCCTGTATATCCACCCAATCGTTTTCGCAACAGGTGTTGTATATAGATAAATACCAGTATCGGAACCGGCAGTGTAATGAAGAAACTGTGGGGCATGAATACAAGCGGAAGCAGTCCTCCGATGGCTGATGCTGTTTCTTCCTTGTAGTTTTGTCTTGAGTATATAACCTTTGCTTTGCTTTCTTCTTCTTTACGGGCGTAGGGCAGTAGCCATAATATGTGACTGCACACGAATTTACAGAAAGAATCGCAGCATAGCAGTATAAACGGAGTGTATGACGGATTTATAGAACTCAGAAGCTGATACCCCAGAAGATAGTATATGATTAATCCCAAGACACCGTATGTACCGATATGGGAGTCTTTCATAATCCTGAGAGTGCTCTCCCTGTCTCTTCCGCCTCCAAAGCCGTCGAAGAAGTCGGCAAGTCCGTCTTCATGCAATGCTCCCGTTATGAGAAGACGGACTGTAAGCGCCGCTATTACCGCTATTGGGACCGGAAGTATCTGGCTGACACCCCAGAAACATATCGCCATGATACCGCCCGTGAGCCATCCGCTGAAACTCCAATAGCTGACTACATGTTTGAAACATTCGTCCGGTACGCTTTTGATTTTCCAGAACGGCAGACGGGTGAAGAATATAAAAGCTGCAAGAATCTGATTCATTCCGATAGTCTTTTTTAGTCTTTAGAGTTTAAAAGTATTTTGTTATAGACGCTTTTTTGAATGAGTCCATCTCATTCAGCATTCTGACTGCAGAATCTACTATAGGGTAGGCACAGACAGCTCCGCTTCCTTCGCCCAGACGAAGATTGAGATGAAGCAGCGGTGATGCTTTGAGATGTTCCAGCAGAATACGGTGACCGGCTTCGTCACCCTGATGACCGAAAATGGCGTATTGCAAAACTTCAGGATAAAGTTGCGAAGCAGCAAGTATGCAGTTGCTCATAATGAATCCGTCAACAAGGATAATCATCCTGAGTTCGGCGGCTTTAAGCATTCCTCCTATAGCCATTACCATTTCGTATCCTCCAAAACGGCAAATGATTTCTTCGGCAGTGTGCTCTCCCTTGAAATTGTCCTGTGCCTGTTTCAGGACCTGATATTTGTGCTCAATGCCTTTGGCATGCAGTCCTGCTCCGGCACCGATACATTGTTTTAATGGTATATTTGCGAAAGATGACATCCAAAGCGATGAGGCTGATGTGTTTGCTATACCCATCTCGCCGAAGCTTACTATGTTGCATCCTTTATTATGGGCCATTTCCACGCATTCAGCTCCTCTCTCTATGCACAGTTCCATTTCTTCTTTGGTCATTGCCGCCTCACGAAGATAATTGCGGGTACTCTTTCTTACCTTCATGTTGATTATTCCACGGTCGTAAGGCAGGTCATAATCTACTCCGGCATCTACCAGCATCAGTTCAAATCCATGCTGTCGGCACAGAAAGTTTATTCCAGCACCACCATCCAGGAAATTATATAGTTGCTGCCATGTTATTTCTTTTGGAGAGACGCTAACTCCTTCTTCCACTATACCGTGGTCGCTGGCAAACAGAATGTTGTATGGATTGCTTAAACGTGGAGAAAGTGTATGCTGGATCATGCAAATCTGTTTGGCAAGCTCTTCTAGTCGGCCCAAAGAACCTTTTGGTTTTGTAAGATTGTCTATTTTGTCGATTACTTCCAGTTCAAACTGCGGATCGTGTATTGGTTTGATATTAAACTCTTTCATTTTCTGATTATTTTTTATTTTATCTTCATTGGAATACCACAAACCATGAAAATCACTTCATCGGCTTTCGAAGCTACATACTGGTTTGCAAATCCTTGGACATCTGTGAATTTGCGCTGTATCTCATTCTCTGATACTCCTCCAAGACCTATCTCGTTTGTCACGAAAATGAATGTCGCGTCCTGAACGGTAAATTTGTCGAACTCTGCTTTTATTGAGTCCAGTGTTTTCTGGACATCATGATGCTTGAAGAAGAAATTAGTGCACCAAAGTGTGATACAGTCTATCACAACAACCCTTCCTTCCAGATTGTGCTTGCTTAATTCCATTTCTTCCTCTATATTAGTCCACTCCGGACCGCGGTTTTGCTGATGGCGCAATACGCGCTGGCGGAACTCCTCGTCCCATATCTTTGCTGTGGCAAGATAGACAGGCCTGTCCGTTAGCTGATGTGCAAGCTTTTCAGCGTATGTACTCTTGCCGGAGCGTTGTCCTCCAGTTATTAGAATAATTTTTTTCATAGCTTTCTGTAAATAATACTTACTGCCCTACAGTAAGCATAAGTCCAACACCTCTTACTGTCTTGATCTCTATCTGAGGGTCGTTTTCGAACAGCTTTCGCAATTTTGTGATGAACACATCAAGACTTCTCGAAGCGAAATAATCATCATTCTTGTCCCAGCAACGGTTCAGGATAACCTCTCTTCTTACCACTTCGTCTTTGTTTTCGGCAAGCAGTTGCAGAACCTGTGCCTCTCTTGCAGTCAGTGTAGTGTTATTGCCCGATTCATTGTTGTGCAGCGTAGCGTGTCCTGCATCAAGAGTATATTTCCCGAACTTGCACATTCCGCTTTCATCGCGTGTCTTCGAGCCTTCCTTCATTTTCAGAATGGCGTGCAGATGGGCATCCAGTTCATCAGGGATGAATGGCTTCTTAACGTAGTTGTTCACACCTATGTCATAACCTTTTCTGACGTCCTTTGGCGATGTAAGTGCAGAGGCGAAAAGGATAGGGGTGTCACCGTCCGTTTCCCTGATATGGCGTACCATCTCGAAACCGTCCATCACCGGCATGTCTATATCCGATATGATGATGTCAGGATGATGTTCCTCCCATGCCTGCAAACCCTCCTTGCCATTGAATGCGGTGATTACCTCATATCCGCCAATTATATCCTGTAGTCCGCTTTGGACTATGTATGAAAGATTCTTGTCGTCTTCTACTAATAACAGTTTTATCATTGTTCTTCTGATTTTTCTACACAAAGGTATTCAAAATATCGTATTCTCTGTGTCTTTGTAAAATAAAAATTGAATAGAGCTGAAAATATGATTTAATTATTGTGGCAGTTAAGTAACAACAGTTCGTATATCTCCTTTGCCTCGTGCTCTTTCAGACTTCTTATGGCGAATGATGTTCCATTTGTGGAAATCACCAGTTTCACCCTGTGATAATATGGTGTGAAAGGAGTGGAAACCATACGTACTACCTCTATATTGTCATACTTCACATAATTATAAATCTCGGCAAACTTTCCGTTGCTTATTTCCATATAGTCCTCTTTGAGGGTAATATGGCTTCTGCGTACCGCAAGAAGTCCCTTGGCAAGCGAAACCAGCATATAAGCTATGGGAGCAAAAAGCCAGATGTATTGTCCGTAATGGCACAAGACTATGGCTACTGCCAGCGAAATCAGAATGTCGAATCTTATGGTGTAGCCAAGCAGACCATAACCTGAACGGGCAGAAATGACAGTGGGCGAGGAGGTATAGTCTTTCCCCAGCCACCAGCTCAGGAAGTTTCCGTCATGCGATGAACCGTAAATCTTTACGTCGGCACCTTTCTTTTCGTCTGTGGCATTCAGTGCCTGCCTTACCATTATAGTGCAGCAGCCCAACCAGTTTTCAATGATATTCCTTTTTACGTAAAGCGTACATACCTTGTCGAACGAGAACCGGCTGCTGTTGCGCGTAATCAGTCCGCTTTCGAAGAAAAGCTGTTTTTCGCCCATACGTATATCCATATTGAAGTATTGCAGGAAAACCTTTCCCATCCACAAGATCAGTATTACTAAGTACAATATCACGATGACCGTTAAAACAGCTGTAACAGAGAATGCTGAAGAATCGGCATGTGTCTCTACATAGTCAATGAAATAATTTGCGGCTTTGTCGTTGACGGAAGTTATCTGATTGTACAGCGTGGCAAGCACACCGAACAGCACAGCCATGCCTTTCAGGTGATTCTGGCAGAGAGCACCTTTAATCAGATTCAGGTTGCTTACCTCCAGTTTAATGGTTTTACTGTTTTCTGTAGCCTCCTGTTCCGTAGCTTCAGTCTCTTGCACTTCCTCCTGTGTATTTTCCTGAGTCTCCACACGGCTTAACAGAGCATCCCAGTCGTCATCGTCAAGGATGAGTTCTATCTCTTCAGTCCGTGATGCAAGCGTGTCGAACGAGATGCCTTTCATATCAAGCATACGATAGATGAGACCGCTCTTGGTACGTAAAGACTGAATCTTATTCAGAGGGATGCTTGTCCTTTCATGCTGTATTACACCATGGATAAAAATCAGATTACCGTCCTCAACATAATATTTTTTGAAGTAGAAACTTAGGAATGCGGTTATCAGCGATAAGGCAATGAATCCTGCCAGATAGGACAGAAGCATTATTATGTATTCCATGACAGAAGTCTCATCGGACGAATCGAATATCCTGACAGTGAAAAGTATCAGGATTAGACTTGCATAGCTTCGCAGAGCCTTCACGAAGAAAATCACGAAAGCACTTTTGCTCATCCTGCGCGGTATTGAGAAATCATTTATTTTCATTCCTTATGCTTTCTGTTATAACTGTTATGTTCTTCATTTCTCGGCATCGGCATGGATACTGTCAGTTATATTGGCACTGTTGGTTTTTGTGTTTATGAGAAAAAGATTAGCTTTGCAAAAGAATCTTATAGTATCTGCAGTAGTTGCTCTGACGGGTATTACTGGTGTTATTGCATTTATATTATTGCCTAAAAACAGATTTGAGTAAACCTTAAAAAAATAATTATAAACTTAATCATAACTTTTTAAAATGAAAAAACTTTACTTTTTTATTGCAGCTTTAGCTGTAAGTGTGGCGTTTACATCATGTGGAAACAGCAAAAAGCAGTCGGATGAATCTTCAGCCACAGAGCTGGCTGCCCAGAAGATAGACGTTTCAAAAGCTTTGTATGTAGAGGAAATCCTGAAGAATGCAGAACAGGAAGTAGGCAAGGAAATTACCCTTAAAGGTTTCGTGACTCATACGTGCAAGCATTCTGGACGCAGATGTTTTGTTATGGGTAATGACCAGAAAACATCTATCCGTGTAGAGGCAAGAGGAAACATCGGTGGCTTCAATCGTGAACTTATCGGTTCAGAGCTTGTTATCAAGGGAATTCTGAAAGAAAACAAACTTACGAAAGAATATATTGACCAGGCAGAAGAAGAACTGAAGGAAAAGCAGGGAAAAGAAGGCAACGGTGAAACTTGCGATGCTGAATTGAGCAATATAGAAAATATGCGTAAGTGGATGAAGGAAAACAACAAAGACTATTATTCAATATATTTCGTAGAAGGAACTGACTATGAAGTTGTTGAATAAAAGCCTTTCATATTGGTTGAGGGTTATCCATCGTGACCTGGGATTTCTGATGGTGGGACTGTGTCTGGTTTATGGAGTGTCAGGGTTCCTTCTTAACCACATGGACGGAAAAGACCCAGCTTTCAAAACCACAGAAACAAAGGTGGAGCTGAAGAAGGGGATGGATGCAGATGAGATAACTGCTGAATGGAACGCAGATTCTGAACTGCCACATCTCAAGAAGGTTCTTAAAATTGACGATGAACACTTCAGAATTATGTTGGAAGGGGGAGTTGGAATATACAACTCTCTAACCGGTGTTACTGAATACGAAACTCATGAAAAACGTCCTGTGATATACTGGTTTAACAGGCTTCATTATAACCGCATAAACGGATGGAGTTTTATGGGTGATTTCTTTGCTTTCTCACTCGTTTTCTTTGCCATTTCCGGATTATTTATGATTAAAGGAAAGAATGGTATTGCGGGAAGAGGTAAATGGTATTTGCTGATTGGAATATTGATTCCGATAATATATATGATTCTTTCATAACTCTTTTTGACTGTCTCAAACTTGATATTGGGGCAGTCTTTTTTTGATATAAAAGCTAAAAAGCTCAAATAATACTGAAAGGTAAGATTTCGATTTGTAATCATTACAAAATAAAAATTATATTTGCAAACGAACCAATATAATTTAAGTTATGAAGAAAATCAGTCTTTTATCTCTGTTCTTATTTGGCATAATGTCATATAATTCTACATTTGCCCAGGAAAGAGTTATCACCCGCGGAGTAGAGGTATCCACAAACGGTTATATGCCGGAAGTAGGAGTGATGGCTCCGGACTTTTCTGCAACAGACAAGGGTATGAACGAGGTTTCCCTTTCGTCGTTCAAAGGGAAGAAGGTGGTGTTGAATATTTTTCCGAGTCTGGATACACCGACATGTGCTCTTTCTGTAAGACATTTTAATGCTGATGCGGCTTCTCTTGAAAATACCGTGGTGCTTTGCGTTTCGAAGGATTTGCCTTTTGCTCAATCAAGATTTTGCTCTACGGAAGGATTGGACAGGGTAATACCGCTATCGGTTTTCCGTAGTGAGGATTTTGAAAAGAATTATGGTTTGGTTATAACTGAAGGCCCTATGAGAGGGTTGACTACAAGAGCTGTAATAGTTATTGATGAAACAGGAAAGATTATTTACCGCCAGCTTGTGAAGAATGTTTCGGAGGAACCTGATTATCAGAAAGCTCTCGAACGGTTGAAATAAAATTTTTTATATCTGACAGAAAAAATCCTCTAATCATGGCAAATAGCTCTGATAAGAGGATTTTTTACTTTTCTATTTATCTTGAAAAATAGAATTAATATACCTTGTTGAGGATTTCTTTTGCAACTGTACCGGTTACCAGTCCGTCCTCACCAAAATGTACGTCTCTTTCATTGAAACGATGTTCTATTTCGTCTATCACTTCTCTGCCAATATTGTTTTCTGAAAGAGATGTTGTGAGACCAAGAGAATTGAAGAATTCACGAGTCTTGCGTATAGTTTCGTTTATACGGAAATCGTGTGTTCCTGAACTTACTCCGAACACTCTTGCGCCTACCTGCATGATTTTCTCACTCTTCTGCTGGCGGAGTACGTCCATTGTACCAGGAAGGATTATCGCGAGTGTATGTCCGTGAGTGAGTCCTGTGAGAGCTGTCACTTCATGACCAATCATGTGTGTAGCCCAGTCCTGTGAAACTCCCAAAGCAATAAATCCGTTAAGAGCCATTGTAGCACACATCATGAAATCTGCCATATTCTGGTAGTCCTGCTTGTTTTCCTTGATTTTCGGAGCAATCTCGACCAGTGTCTGAAGGATGCTTTCAGCCCAGCGGTCCATTAATCTTGATTCTCCGGCTTTAGTGAGATACTGTTCCATAACGTGTACGAATGTATCTGCAATACCGCATGCAATCTGATAGTCTGGCAATGAGAATGTTACTTCAGGATCAAGGATTGAAAACTTGGGGAAGTTTGAGAAGAAAGCATACTTTTCTTTAGTTTCCTTGCATGAAATAACGGCACCGTCGTTCATTTCCGAACCTGTGGCAGGTATAGTAAGAACTGTTCCCAGAGGAACTGTCGTGTCGGCTTTTCCTTTTTTTACCAAGTCCCATGCGTCGCCATCATAAAGCAGACCTGCTGAGATGAGTTTTGTTCCGTCTATTACAGAGCCGCCACCAACAGCCAGAAGGAAATCTACTTTTTCTGCTTTTCCCAGTGCGATAGCCTCGCGCAGTGTTTCTATGGCCGGGTTTGGTTCTATACCCCAGAATTCAACTGTGTTATGATTTTTCAGGGCTTCCTTTACCTGCTCATATACTCCGTTTCTCTTTACGCTGCCACCTCCGAAAGTGATCATTATTTTCTTGTCGGCAGGTATTTCTTTACTTAACCGGGCAATCATACCTTTGCCCATAATCAGTTTTGTAGGATTCTGAAAGCAAAAATTGTTCAACATATTATTCTGTATTTATGGTTTTAAAACTTTATGCAAATGTACATATTTATACTGAGAGTTCAAACTTTATATTTTTAACATATATGTGTGCGTTTTTGTTTATCTTTTAATGAGATGGGCTGCACCTCGGAATTAAAAGTTGAAAACACTGTTTTCACTTTGTACTTCATTCGGTTTGCACTATCTTTGTACCCTCGAAAACTATATTGATCATGAATAGAATAAA
This sequence comes from Bacteroides cellulolyticus, assembly GCF_025567135.1. Lineage (NCBI taxonomy): Bacteria > Pseudomonadati > Bacteroidota > Bacteroidia > Bacteroidales > Bacteroidaceae > Bacteroides > Bacteroides cellulolyticus. The sequence continues at coordinate 517,850 of NZ_JAOQJJ010000001.1, read as the reverse complement.
AACTTTGATTGTGCTTGCTGCCTTATTGCTGAATACTTTCGCTTTCAGCGCTCAGACAGCATCTCCTAAACGTGAGTTTCGCGGGGCATGGATACAGTGTGTAAACGGACAGTTCCAGGGTATGCCTGTAGAGACAATGAAACAGACTCTTTTGAAACAGCTGGATAATTTGCAGGGAGCAGGTATTAATGCCATAATCTTTCAGGTTAGGGCAGAGGCTGATGCATTATATAAATCGTCGTATGAACCTTGGAGCCGTTTCCTTACAGGTGTTCAGGGACTACAGCCATCTCCGACATGGGATCCGCTGCAGTTTATGATTGATGAATGCCACAAGCGTGGTATGGAATTGCACGCATGGATTAATCCTTATCGTGCCTGTACTAAGGGAACAACCAGATTGTCTCCTCTGCATCCTTACAACAAACATCCGGAACTGTTTGTGAAATATGCCGGACAGCTTTATTTCGATCCGGGATTTCCAGACAACAGAAAGTATATCTGCAAGATTGTTCGCGACATCGTAAACCGATATGACGTAGATGCCATTCATATGGACGATTATTTCTATCCTTATCCTAATCCGGGAGAGAATTTTCCTGATGACGTAAGCTTCGCTGCATATGGTCGTGGATTTACAGACAGAAAGGAGTGGAGAAGAAACAATGTAAATGTACTTATCAAAGAACTTCATGAGACAATTCGTGAGTGCAAGCCGTGGGTAAAGTTCGGTATTTCTCCTTTCGGAATATATCGTAACAAGAGAACATCGCCGGAAGGTAGCGAAACTCGAGGACTGCAGAATTACGATGATCTGTATGCCGATGTCCTGTTGTGGGTGAACAAAGGTTGGATAGACTATAACATTCCGCAGGTATATTGGGAGATAGGCCATCCGGCTGCCGATTATGAAACTTTGGTTAAGTGGTGGGCTGAGAAATCAAGTGCACGCCCTCTGTATATCGGTCAGGATGTGTATAGAACAGTGAAGAAACCGGATTTGAAGAAGCCTTCAGTACATCAGATGGAAGCTAAATATAAATTGCAGCGTTCATTGCCAGCCATACAGGGTAGTTGTCAGTGGTATGCAGCTGCTGTGATGGATAATCCTGGTAATTATAGAACTTTATTGGCAAAGAATTATCACAAATATCCTGCTTTGCAGCCATTGTATCCGTTTATTGACGACAAGATTCCATTGAAAGTTAGAAAGCTTAAAGATGTTTGGACAGAATATGGATATATTCTTTTCTGGACTGCTCCCAAAGCAAAACACGTTATGGATGAGGCCGTTCAGTATGTAGTATATAGATTCGAGAATAAGGAAAAGGTAAATATTGAAGATGCATCGAAGATTGTTGCCATAACAAGAGATACGTTCTACAAACTGCCATACGAGAATGGAAAGACCAAGTACCGCTATGTGGTAACAGCTCTTGACAGACTGAATAATGAATCCAAACCAGTGTCTGAGAAGGTTAAATTATGATTTTATTTTTTTAGAATATATAGTGCGGCTCAAGTTTAATGAAAAAAATTGAGCCGCAATTGTTTTTAGGGGGGACATAAAACAGTGTTTAAATACTATTTAAATGCTGTTTAAAGCCTGTTCCAAATCGTTTTTCAAATCATCAATGTGTTCCAGACCTATGGATAGTCTGATAGTTCCCTGATGTATGTTCTGTTCCATAAGTTCGCTTTCTGTCAACTGCGAATGTGTGGTGCTTGCCGGATGTATCACTAACGATTTGGCGTCTGCTACGTTTGCTAGCAATGAGAAAATCTTAAGGCGGTCTATGAACTTGTGTGCCTCTTCCTTACCTCCCTTAATCTCGAAAGTAAAGATTGACCCTCCCCCTTTAGGCAGATACTTATTATATAGCTCATGGTCTGGGTGGGATGGGAGTGAAAGATGGTTCACTTTCTTAACCTTTGGATGTGAAGCAAGATATGAAACTATTTTAAGTGCATTCTCCACGTGACGTTCCACTCTTAGTGACAATGTTTCCAGTCCTTGCAAGAGCATGAATGCATTGAACGGGCTTATGGCTGCTCCTGTATCTCTGAGCAGTGTCGTTCTGATTCTTGTCACAAAGGCAGTGCTTGGGTTTATATCTGTGAAAATTATTCCGTGGTATGATGAGTCAGGCTCAGTCAGTTGCGGAAACTTGCCGGATGCCTTCCAGTCGAATTTTCCGGAGTCCACTATAATTCCACCAAGGGATGTACCGTGTCCGCCTATGAACTTGGTTGCAGAATGTACCACTATATCTGCGCCGTACTCTATCGGACGGATAAGATATGGAGTACCGAATGTATTGTCAATTATCAGAGGTATGTTATGCTTGTGGGCAATATCGGCAACAGCCTGTATATCTATTATATTTGAATTAGGATTGCCAAGTGTTTCTATAAATACGGCTTTGGTATTTTCCTGAATAGCCTTTTCAAAATTCTCAATCCTGTTAGGGCTTACAAAACTTGTACTGATTCCGTAAGTAGGTAGCGTATGTGCCAGAAGATTATAACTTCCACCGTAGATAGTCTTTGCCGCTACTATATGGTCGCCCTGTTTTGCAATGTTAAGGAATGAATAGGTAATAGCAGCTGCTCCTGAAGCTACTGCCAAAGCAGCTTTTCCACCTTCAAGTGCTGCTATCCTTTGTTCTAAAACTCCCTGTGTTGGATTTCCCAATCGTCCGTATATTTCTCCGCTTTCCTGAAGTCCGAATAATGCCTCGGCGTGGGCAGAATTATTGAAAACGTATGAAGTTGTCTGATAAATAGGTACAGCCCTTGCACCTGTCGCCTTGTCTGCATTTTCCTGTCCTACGTGTAGCTGTAATGTCTCGAAATGTAGTTTCTGTGTATCTGTCATAATCTCTATAGCTTTATTGTTACATCTGCAAAGTTATGTTTTGTGGTGATGTTATCCAATATTTGTGTGAAATATAGAAAATATCACTATTATGTATATGCTTTATGTGATTTTATTCTTATTTTAGTATCGAAAATCGAATAAAACAGAATATTTGCCCTATGAACAGTGTAGAGAAATTAGATAAGGTGGATTTGCAGATACTCCGTATCTTGCAGGAGAATGCCAGATTGACAACAAAAGAGCTTGCAGCTAAAGTGAGCCTGTCGTCAACTCCGGTTTTTGAACGTCTGAAACGTCTTGAATCAGGTGGGTATATCAAGAAATATATTGCTGTGCTTGATGCAGAGAAACTTAATCAGGGTTTTATGGTTTTCTGTAAGGTAAAGATGCAGCACTTAAACTATGACATTGCACGTAACTTTTCGGAAGTTATTGCCGGGATACCGGAAGTGACAGAGTGTTATAATATTTCAGGCAGTTTTGATTATCTTCTCAAGATACATGCACCGGATATGAAGTATTACCAGGGATTTATACTGAATGTACTTGGCAGGATAGATACCCTTGCATCATTGGAGAGCGTATTTGTGATGGATGTGATAAAGCACGATTATGGAATACATATATAAAAAATAAGGCTGAACCCTGTTGAGGATTCAGCCTTAAAAATTTTATAGCAGTAGGCAAAAATTATTTCTTACCTTCCAACTGTTCTTTCAATGCAGCAAGAGCATCGATGTCACCAAGAGTTGTAGAAGCAGCCTGGTTCTGGATCATTGGAGCTTCTTCTTTCTTAGATGATTTCTTTGCAGCTTTCTTTTCTGCCTTTTCTTCAGCCTTAGCAGCGTCTTCGAATACACGGCTGTGTGACAAGATGATACGCTTAGCTTCCTTGTTGAATTCGATAACCTTGAATGGAAGTTTTTCGTCAAGCTGAGCCTGAGAACCGTCTTCTTTTACAAGGTGTTTTGGAGTAGCGAAGCCTTCAACACCGTAAGGCAATGAAACTACTGCACCTTTATCCAAAAGTTCGATGATTGTACCTTCGTGGATAGAACCTACAGTAAATACTGTTTCAAATACATCCCATGGGTTTTCTTCCAACTGCTTGTGACCAAGGCTCAAGCGGCGGTTTTCTTTGTCGATTTCCAATACCTGAACTTCGATTTCAGCACCAATCTGAGTGAATTCTGATGGGTGTTTGATTTTCTTAGTCCAAGAAAGGTCAGAGATGTGGATCAATCCGTCAACACCTTCTTCGATTTCTACGAATACACCGAAGTTAGTGAAGTTACGTACTTTTGCGATGTGCTTAGTACCTACAGCATATTTTTCTTCGATGTTTTCCCATGGATCAGCTTTTAACTGCTTGATACCAAGTGACATCTTACGTTCTTCGCGGTCAAGAGTCAAGATAACAGCTTCTACTTCGTCACCAACTTTCATGAAGTCCTGAGCTGAACGCAAGTGCTGTGACCAAGACATTTCAGAAACGTGGATCAAACCTTCTACGCCTGGAGCGATTTCGATGAATGCTCCGTAGTCAGCCATAACAACTACTTTACCCTTAACGTGATCACCAACTTTCAAGTTTGGATCAAGAGCGTCCCATGGATGTGGAGTAAGCTGTTTCAAACCAAGAGCGATACGTTTCTTGTCATCATCGAAGTCAAGGATAACAACGTTCAACTTCTGATCCAAAGAAACAACTTCGCGTGGATCGCTTACGCGGCCCCAAGACAAGTCTGTGATGTGGATCAAACCATCTACGCCACCCAAGTCGATGAATACACCGTAAGATGTGATATTTTTAACAGTACCTTCAAGTACCTGACCTTTTTCAAGTTTACCGATGATTTCTTTCTTCTGCTGTTCGAGTTCAGCTTCGATAAGAGCTTTGTGAGATACAACTACGTTCTTGAATTCCTGGTTGATCTTAACAACTTTGAATTCCATAGTCTTACCTACGAATACGTCATAGTCGCGGATAGGCTTAACGTCAATCTGAGAACCTGGCAAGAATGCTTCGATTCCGAATACGTCAACGATCATACCACCCTTAGTGCGGCACTTAACGTAACCCTTAATGATTTCTTCGTTTTCAAGAGCAGCGTTAACACGATCCCAAGAACGAGTAGCACGTGCTTTCTTGTGAGACAAGATCAACTGACCTTTTTTGTCTTCCTGATTTTCGATATATACTTCTACAGTATCACCTACTTTCAGGTCTGGATTGTAACGGAATTCACTCAATGGAATGATACCGTCTGATTTGTAGCCAATGTTAACTACAACTTCGCGTTTGTTCATTGCGATTACAGTACCATCAACAACCTCACGGTCATTTACTTTGTTAAGAGTACTGTCGTAAGCCTTTTCAAGTTCTTCTTTGCTTACATTTGTTAGTGTGTCACCACTTTCATACGCATCCCAGTTGAAATCTTCAATAGGAGCAATGTTCTTTAAGTTTTCCATTAAAATAAAAAATTGTTTTTAAATAATTAATTGTGTTAGACTTTATGTTGTTTATCTAAATCGGGCGCAAAGATATTAACTTATATCCATATATGCAACTTTTTGTCCGCTTTTATGCTGAAAAATAGAAGATTATATAAAATAAGAGGAGACATGTGTAAGCATGCCTCCTGCAATATTATATAAATAAGTTTCAGTCCTCAAGAGAATAATCTATGGTAGTTACCACTCTTACTTTCTTTATGTACGGTGTATTGGCGTCGCGGTCTGTGATACTGAACTGTCCTTGGTTGGCTTTTCTGATTTTGCCAAGTTCGCTGTCAGAATCTTCCGCGAATTTTTCTGCAGCCTGTCGTGCATTTTTTGTAGCTTCCTCAATCATTTGCGGCTTGATTTTGTTCAGACCTGTATATTCGTACTGTACGTTGTATCTGTAGTCACCCGATGTGATTGCCACACCTTGTTTCAGGAGTTCACCCTGACTGCTGATGAGTTTTCTTATCAGATCTACCTTGTCTGATGTGACTGTGATAACAGATGTGACGTTATATCTGTACGTACTTTCCTGATTGCTGTAGCGTTCAGCCTTCATATCTATTATTTCAGGTGCATTAACACTGATTTCTTTCTCTTCTATACCCTTGCTGATAAGGAATTGTGTAATGGTCTTGTTCGATTTGTTAATCTGGTCGTACAGTCCACTCAAATCATTTCCCAGACTTTTGTAAACCAATGGCCATGTAACCTTGTCGGCAGGTACTTCCATTTCTGCAAGTCCTTTGACGTTTACGCTGCGATCCTTGTCGGCGAAACTACTGATTCCGCGTTCGATGAACACGCCAAGTAAAAGCAATCCTATTGCTATTACAATGGCTTCAAATCTTAAATTCTTCATAACTTTATTGATTTATTGGTTATTGTGAAATTCTTTCAGTCCCCATATAGGTTCTTTTATAAATTTACCTGTTTTCAGGTTAAGCCGTTTGGCTGTTTCTTTTATTTCTTCCTGAAAATACCAGGAAACGGAACCTGTAAACGAAATCTCCAGACTCGTGTCGTATTTCATTACATTTCTTTCGAAGAAATCAGTAAAACATTCATATAGGAAATTTTTTACCTGTGCTTCATGTTTTATATTATATATATAAGGTGTTAATGATGCCAGAAAACGGTTTGCCTGTGGCTCTCTGTAAACTTTCCGCAATATGTCTTCTACCGTTAAACCGCAATTGCTCAAAAAGTCATTTTTAATATTTTCCGGAAGTTGTCCTTTAAGGCAGTCTGCTATAAATTTTTTTCCGAGATATGCTCCGCTTCCTTCATCTCCCAATATATATCCCAATGGGGAAACATTCCTTGTTATCTCTTTCCCGTCATACATACATGAATTTGAGCCGGTACCAAGAATACAAGCTATTCCCGGCTTTTTCCCGCATAATGCCCTTGCCGCTCCCATCAGGTCGGTATATGCATGGACTTTGGTTCCGGTGAAAAAATCCTGTAAAATATTTATGATTTTTTCAGCTGGTTCAGGCAGGCATCCTGCACCGTAAAAATATATTTCTGAGATTTTGGCTTTGTCTATACTGTCGTTTTTTTCTATTTGTGGCAATAAATCAGTTTCTATTATTCTGCGAATGTAGTCCTCGTCCTGATGAAAAGGGTTTATACCTTCGGTCTTGAGTATCTCTGATTTATTTGCATCGCTGATTAGCCAATCCGTTTTTGTCGCTCCACTGTCTGCTATTAGTATCATGTCTTTATTCGTTTATTACAAATGTAATTCTTTATTAATGAATAACCAATAGAGACTTGCTTTTTGTGTAAAAAATATGATATGCTAGTCTGTTTCATAATCTTCAGGCAATTCCGGAAGATAAATCTTGTCTGTAAGTTCTATCCATGCCTTTCTGATGTCTTCCCAGTGATAGAAAGGAAAACAGTCTGTTTTTATTCCTGTCAGATGTACCTCCCGTTCGTTAAGCAGTGGCTTGACCAGGATATCCTTGCTGTCCTTCTTGCGGAAGAATATGAGTTGCAGGTTTCCGCACATCGGAATCATACGGTATGTCTGGTAATATTGAGGAATAGAGTCCCAGTTGGCTGTAGAATGGTTGAACCCGTCAATATTCATCAGAGCCACCAATGGGGCAAGGTTCGTGTCATGACCGAAACGGAGAGTTGCGCAAGGTTTTTTTGATACAAGAGCTGTGTCGGCAGCCTCAACTATGTTTCTCAGCAGGTTGCGTGCCAGATTGGGCATCTTGCCACCGCTCAGAGGTGATGGTCCCTGTTCGTAATACCATTCGAAATTGTTCAGTTGCCACAAGTCGAAAAGCTCTTTTCCGTTGAAAAGGAATGAAAGGTCTGGCATATTGTCCGAACTCTGGCTTATACCATGATATTCGAAAAGGTCGCATTCCAGCTTTCCCGGATTCTTGACTTTTGAAATATATTCCGGTTTAAAAAGCACTTTCATGATACGTTCCGGATGAACGAAACGCTTTTCTGCTTCTGTAAATACCGAATCAGCATTGTGCTGGCAGCTGTCGGAATATATCGGATTCTTGTATTTTATGAAATACACATCATGCTGGCTTGCATCTGTTGTGATATTCAGTTTCGGGTTCAGGCCTTTCAATTCTACACAGGCTGCTGCCATCGAAAGGAATGCACGTGTCTTATATGTAGAGCGGGCATCAATATGAGCTCTGTCTGTAAATATTTCAGGATAATTTTCAAACATTCTTTTTGCAAGTTCCTGATGTTGTCTGGCTCCTTTGGGAGTAAGCTCTCCGTAGCGGTTTTCGGCTATTTCAGCAAGCTGTCTCAGGATTTCCAGTGTCTTTTTTCCGTCATCGGTCAGTCCGTTGTTTTTCTCTGCTTCCTCCATTATTGTCAGAGCCGGTTCGTACTTGTCTTTCCCTGTCAGATAGCGTGAACCATGTCTGGCATATGTACTTATATAGCATGGCACATATCCTTCCGGAGCCGGTGTCAATGGGGTAGTTGGTGCCTCGTATGCCAAATACTTCCCCGTTGCCAATTTGGGATTTTCTCTGATTTCCAGTTCTGCACGTGTCTGTGCATCGATACTCTGCATTCCCACAGCTGCAATGCAGATGCAAAACAAACTTTTTACCTTATTCATATAAATGTCAATCTTATTACGGCGCAAAATTAGCATATAGATATGTATCGGTGTATGCAGTAGGCTATATGATATAATCAGACAAAGTAAAATGTAACAGGTATGTAATGTTTCTGTAACAGTTTCTGCTGGTTAAGTAAAAAAAGAAAGAGACCCGCACTCAGTAGTACAGGTCTCTTTACACTATAAATTATATGAAATCAATATCCGAAAATATCTTTCTGTGACAATTTTGTAATCTTACCGTATTTTTCCAACGATTTCATGTCAAGGTCTTTTTCGTTACCAAGAACGCAATAAGTATATTTACGGTCTTTTACCCATTTCTGCTGGAAGTCTTTCACATCCTTCAGAGTCATTGTCTGTGCCTGTTCGAACAAAGCTTTTCTTGGATCTCCATCTATACCTTTGTCCTGAAGGTCAAGATACTCCCACAAAATGTCCATACCGGTGATTCTGTCAGTACGCAAGCGGCTGATAGTTCCTTCCTGGGCCAGCTTGAATGCTTTTTCAGATTCTGGCATATTATTGATTATCTCATCGAAAGCCTTCATGGCGTCTATCATCTTGTCGTTCTGCGTAGCGATGAACGAACGGAAAATGTATGGATATTCCTTTTTAGAAGGAGAAGCGATGAAAGCGTATGATGAATATGCAAGACTTCTAGCTTCACGCATTTCCTGGAATACTATTGAGTTCATGCCACCGCTGAAATATTCGTTGTACATGCTCAAAGTAGGCTGGATTGCAGCATCATATTGTTTTTCGAAGTTTGAAATACCTGTGAAATAGATTTGTTTTGCATCGTATTCGGCAAAATAAACCTTGTTTTCAGTAGTAGGCTGATACTTGTAGTCGTATGCAGGTGCAGGTACATCCTGAAGCTGGGCAGGTACGTTATGATACTGGTCGATTAAAGAAGTAAGTTCTTTTTCATCGGCAGGACCATAGTACATGATGCGATGCTTGTAGCTGTTGAACTTATGTATGCGATCTACAAGTTCTTGAGGATTCATCTCTGTAAGTTCTTTTTCAGACAGGATGTTCTTCGAAGGTGAGTGTTCGCCCCACATTGCGTAAGAAAGCAGTTGTGAGAAGTTTGCAGACTGGTTGAGTTTTGCATCTGCACGTTTCTTCAATATATCGGCTGCATAGTTCTTATATGCGTTTTCGTCAACCTGTGCATCAGCAAGAATCTCTTCGAACAGCTGCATTGCCTGAGGCATATTTTCCTGAAGACCTGAAAGCACTACGTATGTACGGTCCAATCCCGGATGTACGCTGAACGAGCATGCCAGACGATATAATTCCTTGTTGATTTCAGCAAGCGATTTCTTGGATGTTCCGAGGTATTCCATGTATGAGAATGCTGTACCCAAAGCTTTGTCGTTCTGGCTGCCCATATCGAATACATAAATCATCTGGAACAGATCGTTCATGTCGTTTTTCTTGTAAAGCACTTCGATATCTGATTTTGCAGTGAATTTCTGCATGTCTTTTTCGAAGTCGAGGAATACAGGCTCGATAGGAGTAACCTTGCTTGCCTGGATTTCTTTTAGGAATGAGCTTACGCTGTCACGGTTCATAACGATAGGAGTGATAGACGGTTTGTCCATCTTCTTTTCGTTAGGATCTTTACCCATGCGTTTGTAAACCAAAGCGTAGTTATCAGCAAAATATTTGTTTGCGAAGTCAACAACCTGCTGTTTGTTCACTTTGCTCATCTTGTCGATGAAGTTTACTACATCACTCCACTGGTCGCCGTCGACGAAAGCTGAAACGAACATGTCGGCTCTGCTTTGGTTGCTTTCAAGCTGTTTCATATAGTAAAGCTTGTAGTTATTGATTGTAGCCTGAAGCAGTTCTTCGTCGAATTCACCTTTACGCAGTTTATCAACTTCTGCCAGCATAAGGTCTTTGACTTCGTCCAAAGTCTGTCCCTGTTTCGGTTGACCGCTTATCATATATGTATAGTAGTCCGACAAACCGAGTGAGCCTGCGAAGCATCCCAAAACTTTCTGCTGCTGGTTCAGGTTAACGTCAAGCAGACCTGCCTGTCCGTTGTAAAGAATAGAGCTGATGAGTGCAGAGATGACATCATCGTCAACTGTAGTAGGCATTCTCCATGCCAGTGCTACGCTTTCTGCGTCAAGTCCCATAACTTCCTTCACAACAGGTTCCTTGATAGGCGATTCCTTTGGCTGAGGACGTTCAGGCAAATTAGGATTAGCCTTCATCTCACCGAAATACTTGTTGATTATTTCGATAGTTTCGTCAGGATTCATATCACCTGACATACAGATGGCCATATTGTTAGGCACATACCATGTATTGAAATAATTCTTGATATTTGTGATAGAAGGATTCTTCAGATGTTCCTGCGAACCGAGTACAGTCTGAGTTCCGTATGGATAATCAGGATAAAGGGCATTCAACAAAGTCTCATATACCTTTCTGAAATCCTTTGTAAGTGACATGTTCTTTTCTTCGTAAACAGTTTCAAGCTCAGTGTGGAATCCTCTGATTGTAGCATTCTGGAATCTGTCTGCCTGAATCTTGGCCCAGTTGTCAATTTCGTTAGACGGTATGTCTTCCACATACACTGTCTGGTCGTAGCTGGTGTAAGCATTTGTACCGTTTGCACCGATAGCTGCCATCAGCTTGTCGTACTCGTTAGGAATAGCTATTTTTGAAGCTTCGTATGACACACTGTCTATCTGGTGATAGATAGCTTTTCTTTCAGCTTCGTCAGTAGTTTTTCTGTAAACTTCAAACAGACGTTCTATTTCGTCCAGCATAGGTTTTTCCTTGCTGAAGTCTGTAGTACCGAACTTCTGTGTTCCCTTGAACATAAGGTGTTCGAAATAGTGTGCAAGACCTGTAGTCTCGGCAGGGTCATTCTTTCCACCTACTCTTACGGCGATGTAAGTCTGGATACGCGGAGTTTCCTTGTTTACTGTCAGGTAAACCTTCAATCCGTTGTCAAGTGTGTAGATGCGTGTCTGCATCGGGTCGTTAGGTACGGTTTCGTACTTAAACTTCGAACCGTTTCCGCATGCTGTCATCAATGCCAGCAGTACGGCTGCTCCGATAAATTTCTTTGATTTGTTCATACTTCTGTTATTTGTAATATAATGCGAAGATACACAATGTTTTTCTAAAAATATGTCATATAACAGTTCTTTTTATCTTTATGTATATATATTTTTGCTTATACAATGAAAAACGGCATAAAAAAAGTGTAAACTACAATAAAATGTAATTTACACTGATATGTTTTTTAGAAGTTATAGAAGTTATAGAAGTTATAGAAGTTATAGAAGTTAGGGAAGTTAATGAAGTTACATCCTCTACCTTCTCTACCTTCTTTACCTTCTCTAACTTCTCAAAATCAATGACAGCCGCAGCAACCGCCACCGCAGTCATCATCGTGGTCACCGCATCCGCCACCACAACCGCTGCATCCGCCACCGCATCCGCTCATTGAGTTAACGATCTCCTGAACTTCCTTGTTTGTAGCTTCACGCATTTCCAGAATTGAACCTTCGAAAATCAGGTCCTTGCCTGCGTGAGGATGGTTAAGGTCGATAGTTACAGTGCTGTCAGTGATTTCACCAACGTTTGCATAGAACTGGTTTCCTTCGCCATCGTTCAGCATGATGATGTTTCCTTCGAACACGTTGTCCTCGTCAAACTTGCCGTCAGGACCGCAGAATGCAGATTTAGGAAGAGTCTTTATTCCTTCAGGATCTACTTCGCCGTATGCTTCTGCACAAGGGATAGTAAAGTTGAAGTTGTCTCCCTTAGCAAGTGCTGTTATTTCTTTTTCAAATCTTTCAAGTGTATATCCTATACCTGTGATGAACTGGAAAGGATGTTCTGCAGGAGCTTCTTCTATCAATTCTTTTTCGCCGTCTATCATAGCATAAAGTTTGTATGCTACGGTGATGTACTTATTTTCCATAATCTAAAATGTATGTTTTAAAATCCGGACACAAAGGTAGTAAAAAAGCTTTTAATTTTAGGCAGATATGTACTTTGGTTTTTCAGATATTCATATTTTTGTAAAAAAACTTATTTTCTGATGCAACATTTCACCGGGAAGTTCCGTCTTTCATATAGAATGCGCATCAAAGATTATGTATAACACTTTAAAAAATGAGTCAGTCATGAAAAAATATTTCTTTATAGCTATGTTGTTTTCAGCCCAGATGCTATGTGCGGTAAATGTAAATTCTATTATCAACGAGTTTAAGGATGCCGATAGGGCAGAGTATGTAAGTGTTCCGTGGATATTGATGAAAATGGGACACATGTTTATGGACGAAGAAGACAAGGATGATATCGCCGCACGTATTAATAGTGTCAGAGTTCTCGACCTGGAAGAATGCAGTGCACGAGTGAAGGCCAGATTTACAAAAAGAGTAGCTTCGCTAAACGGAGACGGATATGAGACAATGGTCCGCGCCAAAGATCAGGATGGAAGTGTACAGATTCTGGTCAAGGAAAAGAAAAATATTATAAAAGAACTTCTTATAGTATGTGGAGGAAAAGATGATTGTGCCTTGATAGTTCTCAAGGGAAATATCAGACAGGAGGATATAGACAAACTAGTGCAACAGGAAACAGATAAACGCAATGGACGCAAATGAATTTAAGACAGTCTTCATTCCGTACCATGCAAAACTCTATAGGACAGCTTATTCCATATTGAGGAATGTCCAGGATGCCGAAGATATAGTCCAGGACGCTTATCTGAAATTATGGAACAGACGCGATGAACTTGATGCGGCGGTTTGCCGTGAAGCATATTGCGTTACTCTGGTGAAGAACCTGTGTATGGATTTCATAAGAAGCAGTCATAGTAATTATGAGGATGTGATAGATGAAGAACGGGTTGGCTTGGCAGACGATGATATTGGTGAAAGGCTGGAAAAGAAAGAAGAAAATGTCAGGTTAAGAAAGATGATAGGCGGACTGCCAGACATACAGAAAAAAGTAATGTGGCTAAGGGATGTAAACGAATGTTCGTTTGATGAAATAGGAAAAGCTACAGGGCTGAACCCGGTGAACATACGTGCCACACTCTCGAAAGCGAGAAAGAAGATACGTGAACAGTTTATTAATTTAAAGGACAAGATATGAAGGAAGATACAATCAGACATTTGCTTGAAAAATATTACAACGGCGAAACCGATGTCAACGAAGAAAAAATTCTGGAAGATTATTTCATGCATGATGAAGTATCAGCCGAATTCTCTGTTGACAAAGAGGTGTTCTGTCGTCTGGCAGAGATTAAAGAAAATGATGAACCCACAGTTCCTGAAGGAATGGATAAACGTATTTCTGACAACATAGATATGTGGGAAAAACAAAGCAAGGCGGATAAGCCACGATATTATACTCTATATAAATATGTGTCGGGAATAGCAGCAGCTGTAGTGATACTGATAGGTATAAGTGTATTTATGCCAAAGAGTCAGGAGGACACTACGATGATGAAAGATACATTCGACAATCCTCAGGAAGCATACATGGCAACCGAAAATGCCCTGCAGCTTTTTGCCGAAGCTTTTAATAAAGGCGACGCCCAAATAGAGAAAGCAAGAAATGTGACGAAAAATGTAAAAGAAAAAATTGACAATATTAAAAACTTTAGAAGATGAAAGCAAGATTATTTATTATAGTGAGTGTTATGCTGGCAGCATTGTCTGTTAACGCACAGAATCGTTTTGAGAAAATAGCTGAAATGGAAGGGGTGACATCCGTTTATGTATCCCCGAAAATGTTCAACATGATGAATGGTTCAAACACCGGTGATATAAATATAGATAAAGTGGCAAAGAAACTTACCGGATTGCAAATACTCTCGTCCGAAAATCAGGAAGCATCGGATCTGTTGCGTAAGGAAACGGCATTTATCAATACCAAAAACGGATATGAAGAATTATTGCGTGTAAAGGACAGCGGAGAACGGGTGTTCATTTATACGAAAGAGAATAAGGATGCAAACGAATATGTTCTGCTGGTTGATGAAGGTAAGGAATTTACGGTAATAATTCTTGAAGGAAAACTCACAGTAGATGAAGTTCGCGGTATTGTAAATCAGTAGTACGGAAATTACCGTTGATACGTTTAAAAAAAATGAACTGTCATTTAAGAGCGAATGACAGTTCATTTTTTATATGTGTTTTTATCACATATTCCTGTAAATATCTTTTATCAGTTTGCACGCCGTTTCAAGGCTTATTGTACCAGTATTCAACATAAGATTATAATGATGAGGCTCTCCCCATTTACGACCGGTATAATATTCATAATGATGGATGCGGTTGCGATTGATACGGCGTATTTCCGACTCTGCATTTTCACGTTTTATACCGTATTCGCTGACACAGCGTGAAACAGCATTTTCAATATCAGAATAGCAAAACACCTTCAATACCTTCGGATAGTCCTGCAGGATAAAATCAGCACATCGTCCAATGATGATACACGGCTCTTTCTCAGCCAGCTCCTGAATAATCTTGCTTTCTGCTACAAACAGAACATCGTCCGATGAAAGGCTACCTTCCAGCGGTTGTTCGCTGTTTTTCGACATGATACATTTAAGCCAGAATGACGGAATGGACTGTTCGTTCTTTGCTATGAAGTTTTCATCCATACCGCTACGTTTGGCGGCCATACCTATAAACTCTTTGTCATACAGTTTTATTCCTAGCTCTTTAGAAAGCATCTCGCCAAGCAGATGTCCGCCGCTGCCATATTCACGAGCAATGGTAATGATGATATTTTTGTTCTTTTTTACGTCTGTGAATTTTTCATCAGTAGCAGGAGTAATCCATTTATCTAGAAACTTGTAGTACGGACTGACGAAATGAACAATAGGACCTACTATCAGAGCTGCAATTACAGTGCCTTCGCGTACACCATATATGCCGGACATGAATATAAGCGACAGGAGGCAGGCAATAGCTACCAGTGTGACATCAAATCCAAGTTTAATGTATCCGAACTCGCCACGGAAACGGCGTGTAATAACCTTTACGAAGTATTCTCCAGCCATCATTGCCGCATTGGCCTTTACTTCAAGAGCTATACCTACAGCCAATATTACACAACCTATCAGCAGAGCTATAATCATGCTTGGATATGTGGCGGGATTGAGCCAGAACAGTATGTAGTGCATACATATATCTATGAATATTCCGAAACAGAAAGATATCGGAATCTGCAGCAGGAACATGCGCAGGTCTTCTTTCAGGTCCTGACGTGTCATCATGAAAGGTTCGAGAACGACGAAAAGTATGTTCAGCATGATAGTCCATTCGCCGATAGTGAAAGGGGTGAACATACTAAGAACGTATGTTACGCTGGTGATGGGTGATGTACCCAAGGCTGCTCTGGTGATAAATGCTATTCCAAGTGCGTTGACAAACAGTGCCACGCAGAACAGCAGATAGCGTCTTAAAAGAAATTTATTCATATTGCATTTGTCATTTGTAAAACTGCCGCAAAGTTCAGCCTAAAATCTATAATGACAGATATAAAAGAACAACTTATTTTGGTTTAAAACGAAACAAAAGGTATCTTTGTAGTAAAAAATCAGATTATGGATATCTCGGTATATGAAGTAATGAAATCAGGTGGGGTGATGGCAGGAAATACGTGTTGCTGTGATTTTGACCGTAATTCCGGTGATTATAGCGGAATTATATTTGAAAAGGGATTTTTCTTTCTTCTCGTCATAAACGGAACAGCAAAGCTTTCCGATATTTATGGCAATTATGACCTTCACCGTGGAAAACTTGTTGTTCTGACACCGAGTACGACAAGCTCAATCGAAGACTTCGATGCAGATTTTTCGCTGAAAATCGTATATATCGTACCTTCGTATTTTGACAGTCTTCCTGACGGGCAGCCGCTGTATAATCAGGTGGCAAGGTATCTCGGCAATTACAGGCTTCCCGTGTTTGATATTGAAAGTGAGAGGTTCTCTTATCTGAAACAAACCATGTCGCTTTTTGGTGATGGGCTTAATGTTTTGAATGTATATCACGATGGAATAATACGAAATCTGTGTAATTTCTTCCTTTTACAGATAGCGGATACCTTGTGTACGGAAAACAACGATACTACTGTGTATGTGAAGCGTGAAAACGAGATATTCCGTAACTTCAAGAAACTGCTTGTAGAGAATTATCGCAAACATCATTCAATAGGTTTTTATGCCGACAGTTTGAACATCACTACCACATATCTGTCGCGAGTGGTCAAGAGTGTTACAGGCAGTACAGTCTGCTTTCATATATCGAAGATGCTTTGCTCTGATGCACGCCGT